>JAZQIS010000084.1:0-26235 GCA_045541235.1 Alistipes sp. | reverse complement strand
AGCCTTACCCTCGCGTGTCGCAATCATAATCTCCGCAGCACCGCTGGTGAGTTTAGCCTCGATAAGACGGTCGCCTTCGCGAATCTCGATAGCGTTGATACCGTTGGTACGAGGACGGGAATATGCCTCCAACTTGGTCTTCTTAACGGTACCGTTCTTGGTACACATTATGATATAGTTGGAGTTGATATACTCCTCGTCGTTGAGCTTCTTGCAGTTGATATATGCGCGTACCTTGTCGTCCGGCTCGATATTGATGATATTCTGGATGGCACGGCCCTTCGATGCGCGTGTTCCCTCCGGAATCTCGTAAACCTTCAACCAGAAGCAACGTCCCTTCTCTGTGAAGAACATCATCGTATTGTGCATCGAAGCAACATAGATGTGCTCGATAAAGTCCTCGTCGCGAGTAGCCGAGCCCTTCATACCCACGCCACCACGATTTTGAGTGCGGTAGTCGGCAAGCGATGTTCGCTTGATGTAGCCGAGGTGCGAGATGGTGATAACCATATCCTCGTCGGCGTAGAAGTCCTCTGGATTGAACTCCTCCGAAGCATAGACAATCTCCGAACGACGCTCGTCGCCATACTTCTCCTTAATCTCGAGCAACTCCTCCTTAACGATGCCGAGCTGCATCTCCTCGCTACCGAGAACTGCTGTGAGGTAGTCGATAGTGTTCTGCAACTCGTCGCGCTCTGCAATGAGTTTGTCGCGCTCCAATCCTGTCAATGCGCGCAGACGCATATCTACGATAGCTGCGGTCTGAATGTCGCTCAAGCCGAAACGCTCCGAAAGGGTGGCCTTGGCCTCATCCACGCTCTTTGCGCTGCGGATAATGCGGACAACCTCGTCGATATTGTCCTGCGCGATAATCAAGCCCTGAACGATATGCATACGCTCCTCCGCCTTGCGCAAGTCGAAACGGCTGCGACGTACCACAACTTCGTGGCGATGCTCTACGAAGTGGTGGATAAGGTCGAGCAGATTCAATACCTGTGGGCGACCATTCACGAGTGCAATGTTGTTTACCGAGAACGAAGTCTGCAACTCGGTGTGCTTGAATAACATATTGAGCACCACATTCGCTACGGCATCCTGCTTCAAGGTTACCACCACGCGAGTTCCCTGACGGTCCGACTCGTCGTTTACATCGGCGATACCATCCAAGCGTCCCTCCTTAATCAGGGCTGCGATGTGCTTAATCATCTCCTGCTTGTTCACCATATATGGAATCTCGGTGAAGATAAGCTGCTGGCGACCTGTTGCTGTGGTCTCAACCTCGTGGCGGGCACGCATAACAACACGTCCGCGACCTGTCAAGAGTGCCTCTTTTACACCCTCATAGCCATAGATGATGGCTCCTGTAGGGAAGTCGGGACCCTTTACAAAGTGGAGCAAGTCCTCGCAAGTACACTCTGCGTTGTCGATATAGGCACAACAAGCATCGATAACCTCCGAGAGGTTGTGAGGGGCCATATTTGTAGCCATACCTACGGCGATACCGCTTGCGCCATTCACGAGCAACAACGGAATCTTTGTAGGGAGTACGGTAGGCTCCTTCTCGGTGTCGTCGAAGTTCATTGTCCAATCGATAGTCTCCTTGTCGATATCGGCCATTACCTCGTCGGTAATCTTCTGCATACGAGCCTCGGTGTAACGCATTGCCGCAGGAGAGTCGCCGTCCATCGAACCGAAGTTACCCTGACCCTCGACGAGTGGATAACGCATAGCCCAAGGCTGTGCCAAACGTACCATTGCATCATAAACCGATGTGTCGCCGTGTGGGTGGAACTTACCGAGTACATCTCCGACAATACGCGCCGACTTACGGGTTGGTTTGTCGTGATAGAGGTGCAGCTGCGAATCCATATCGAAAAGAATTCGGCGGTGTACCGGCTTCAATCCATCTCGGACATCAGGCAACGCACGCGATACGATAACCGACATCGAGTAGTTGATGTAGGACTCCTTCATATGGTCCTCGATATTGATTCTCTCAATACGACCGACCGGAGTTACATTTTTCTCTTCTTCAATCATAGTATTTTGTATTTGAGTTTATTGTTTAGTCTATTTAATAATACGCGCAAAAATAGCGATTATTTTGCGAATAATCAACTTTTGCCTCTAAAAATTGGCCTTTCGGGAAAATTTTTCTTCGGAAAATGCGATTTTTGCCCCTTTTTAGGCGATTTGGGCCACTTTGCAACTCTGTTTCGACAGGGGGACGGAAGGGTGGCGGCTGACAGACAGTGCGCATCGAGTAGCGAGCAACGCGTAGCTTTTGCTGAAACTCCCTAAGTTCCCTACTCTCCCTAATGGCCGCTATACTATTCTCAGCTTCAAGCCCTCGCAGATGATTTTACCTCTTTCGGTAAGCTTGCGGAGAGATTCGACAATAGCGCGTTCATCCCCTACGATGCGTGCGACAAGCTCTTTGATGGTCATTGGCGAATCGGCAAGTATGCTCAGTATCTGCTCCTCGTATGAACTCGTTTTGGAACTCTTCTCTCGGCGTTTGCGGGCAAGACAGTTGTCGCATATGCCGCACGGCTCCGACATCTTGTCGCAGAAATACTTCTCGATAATGCGACTGCGGCACTCCTCTGTCTCGTTGGTGTAGTCGAGCAGATGGTTGAAACGCTCCAACATCAAACTCTTTCGGTGAGCGTACGTCTCGGGTGCAATATAGACATCGCGCGATGGCAGTCGCTCCTCGTCAAGGAAGATGAGGGGGTCGTGATTGGTAGGGATATATCGGATGACATTAGCACGCCACATACGCTTCAGAAATTCGTGCACCTCGACATTTGTGCACCTTGCCGCAGAGGCAATCTCCATCTCGTCGATGGGGCGAAATTCGCTGAAAACACCCGTGTAGAGTCGCAGTATCGTGCGCATAATATTCTCCTCCTTTTCGCCGTGTAGCGGAATTTGGTAGAGTTCGTCGCGAGTAACCATAAACATCAGTCGTGCAGGGTGTTCGCTATCCTCGACGAGCGTCATATAGCCATTTAGTTGCAACAACTTTATGATGTTGTGAACGGTTGTTGCCGGCTGTTTTATTCGACGACAAAAATCGAAGAGGTTGAAAACAAACGAGGCCTCTCGTCCGTCACCTATTGCCACACCGAGATAGGAGCATAATTCGTGATAAACGGACTGAATAAGCGGTATCGGCGGGAACTCTCGCTCGAAGATGTCGGCAATGCGACGGTTGTCGTCCGAGGCCATTAAAATAACTGCATAACTGCGCTCTCCGTCGCGCCCTGCACGACCCGCCTCCTGGTAGTACGATTCGAGTGAGTCGCTCATTGTATAGTGCACCACAAAGCGTACATCGCGCTTGTCGATGCCCATACCGAAGGCGTTGGTTGCCACCATAATACGTGTTTTGCCGCTAACCCACTCATCTTGTCGCATTGCGCGTTCGGCATTTGGCAGACCGCCATGATAGAACGATGCGGACTCCCCCTGCTCGATGAGGAAATTTGCCACCTGCTCGGCGGTATTCCTCATACGTACATAGACAATGCCGCACCCCTTGACGTTGTTTACAATGCGCATCAGCTGCTCCTCCTTGTCGTCGGTCTCTCGCACGCTGTAGGAGAGGTTCGGGCGCAGGAATGACGATTGCAGAATGTTGGCTTCGGCAAAGTCGAGCTGTTTCATTATATCACTCGCCACGCGCGGTGTTGCCGAGGCGGTAAGGGCCAATACGGGAGTCTCGGGCAGTAGCCGTCTCAACTCCTTGATTCGCAGATAGGCAGGGCGGAAATCGTAGCCCCACTGCGAGATGCAGTGAGCCTCATCCACAGCTAAAAGCGAAACATTCATTCTATCTACTCGCAGGCGGAACATCTCGCTCGATAGTCGCTCGGGCGCAACGTAGAGAAACTTTACATCGCCATAAACGCAATTATCGAGAGCGATATCGATTTGTCGGCCGGTCAATCCCGAGTGAACTGCCACTGCGGGGATGCCACGTCGTCGCAGTGCATCCACCTGGTCTTTCATTAGCGCGATTAGTGGTGTGACAACTATGCACAACCCCTCGCTTACGAGTGTCGGGAGCTGATATATAATCGACTTTCCACCGCCCGTAGGCATCAATACCAAGGTGTCACGGCCTGACAAAACCGACTCTATCGCCTCGCGTTGCATCGGGCGAAAAGAGTCGTAGTGCCAATATTCTTGCAGTGTGTCGAGTAGTTTTTGCTCCATAGTCGCGAAGATAGTACATTTTTTTGATAAAAAAGGCTGTTCTTTCAAAAAATATCGCTATGTTTGTGCTATGATTCTGCACGCTAACTGCAAAATAAATCTCGGACTTGATATTCTTCGCCGTCGCGAGGATGGATTTCACGACCTTGAAACGGTGATGGTACCTGTTCGAGAGTTGTATGATGTGGTTGAGGTAGAGAGAGTTGAAGGCTGCTCGGTATTTGAGCAGCAGGGCTTGGTGGTGGATTGTAATGCCGAGGACAACCTCTGTATGAAGGCTCTACGCCTTATGCAGCGACTCTATGGCGTGGGAGAAGCACATATCCGCCTCGAAAAGCGGGTGCCGTTTGGTGCAGGCTTGGGTGGAGGTTCGAGCGATGCTACGGCGGTGATTTTGGCCTTGAATGAGCTCTTTGAGCTCGGTTTGAGCGAGGAGAGGTTGGTTGAAACGGCCGCAATGATAGGTAGTGATACCGCATTCTTTGTGCGCAATACGCCCCAACTCTGCACGGGGCGTGGCGAGAAGATGCAGCCGATAGATTTGCCTCTTGAGGGCCTCTATCTTGCCATTGCAAAGCCTACGGAGGGTGTCTCGACAAGGGAGGCCTATGCAGGTGTCAAACCGACTATTCCGCAGGTGAGATTGGCCGAGTTACTGCAACGTCCGATAGGGGAGTGGCAGGGGTGTGTAAAAAACGACTTCGAGCCACATATCTTTGCCGCCCATCCGGCTATTGCGGAGCTGAAACAGGCGATGGTAGCAGCTGGGGCACTCTACGCTTCGATGTCGGGTTCAGGCTCGGCCGTGTTTGGAATATTCAAAAACGAGCCAAAACTTAATGTTGGAACTGATAACTATCTAAAAATAACTAAATTATGAAAAGAATTTTTGTTTGTGCATTGATGGCTTTGTTTGCCTTCACTGCATTTGCACAGGAACTAAATGTCGGCTCTGTAAATGTGCGATTCCTCACCCCGAAGGACAACAAAAAGCACAACAGTTGGGACGAGCGTAAAGGGTATCTTTGTGACATGATTAACCTCGAGGCCTTCGATGTATTCGGAGCACAGGAGGTTAAAAAGCAGCAACTTGACGATATGTTGGCCGCACTACCCGACTATCGCTATATCGGCGTAGGTCGTGATGACGGTAAGGACAAGGGCGAATTTTGTCCTGTGTTCTATCGCAAGGATAAGTTGAAGATGCTCGATGGTGGTACTTTCTGGTTGTCCGAAACTCCCGACAAGGTGTCGAAGGGTTGGGATGGCATGTGCCGTCGTGTATGCTCGTGGGGATACTTCCAGCGAAAGAGCGATAAAGTGCGCTTCTACTTCCTTTCTACTCACCTCGACCACAGAGGCAGGGTTGCCAAGTTGGAGGGTGCAAAGCTGGTTGTAAATTGGATTAAGGAGCACTGCAAAGGCGAGAATGCCATTGTTGTTGGCGACTTCAACGCTAACCAAAAGAGCAAATACTACCAAGTATTCTCCGAGAGTGGCATTTTGAAAGATACATACGATGTTGCAAAATATCGCTTCGCCCCTACGGGTACATTCAGTGCGTTCAATCCGAATCGTTACACCACAGAGCGTATCGACCACATATTCGTAACAAACGACATCAAGGTCAGCCGCTACGGAATGCTTACATATCACTACTTCCGCGATATGAAGGGCGAGTTGAAGGCTATGGATACCGCAGCTCCTACTGAGATTAAGGGCGAGAACCGCGATGTGAAGTGCATTTCGGATCACTATCCTGTGCAGTCGTGGATTACCCTGAAAAAGAGCCCCAAAACAAAGAAATAGGAGATAGCAAACAACAAAACATAACACACTATGAAACGCATTTTATTAGCACTATTCGTGGCAACCTTTGCCCTCTCGGCAGTGGCGCAAGATTTGAATGTTGCGTCGTTTAACATCCGCTGCGGAGGTCCGCTTGCGCCGGGTCGCGAGCGTCCTACAAAGGGTGACTACTCAAAATTTAACGGCTGGGACGATCGTAAACAATATGTTTGCGATATGATTAACTTCGAGGCCTTCGATGTTTTTGGTTCGCAAGAGGTTAAGAAGAAGCAGTTGGACTATATGGTCGCCAATCTGCCTGACTATGGTTACATTGGAGTAGCTCGTGACGATGGTAAGGAGAAGGGTGAGTTCTGCCCTGTGTTCTATCGCAAGAAGGATTTCAAGGTGCTCGATGGTGGTACATTCTGGTTGTCGGAGACTCCCGATAAGGTCTCGAAGGGTTGGGACGGCGCGTGTCGTCGTATCTGCTCGTGGGGATACTTCCAGCGAAAGAGCGACAAGAGCAGATTCTACTTCCTCTGCATACACCTCGACCATAAAGGAAAAGAGGCAAGAATGGAGGGCGCAAAGCTTGTTGTCGATTGGGTAAAAAAGAACTGCAAGGGCGAGAATGTGATTATTGTTGGCGACTTCAATGTTACCCAGGAGAGCGAGTACTACAGAGTCTTCTCCGAAAGCGGTATTTTGGCCGATACCTACGACACTGCAAAGTATCGTTTTGCTCCTACCTCAACATTCAATGGCTTTAATCCTCGCCGTTTCGCCGATGTCCGTATCGATCATATCTTTGTGTCGAAGGATGTAAAAGTTAGCCGCTATGGTATCCTGACATACCACTATTTCCGCAATATGAAGGCAGAGGAGCAGGAGATGGAGACGGCAGCTCCAAAGGAGATTAAGGGAGAGAATCGCGATGTTAAGTGTATCTCCGACCACTATGCAATTCAGTCGTTTATTACTTTGAAAAAATAGGAGAAGATTTATTATGAAACGTATTATTACAGTTTTTGCAGTGCTGTTTGCCCTCTCGGCAACTGCACAAGAGTTGAATGTTGGCTCATTCAATATTCGCAACGGAAGGCCTCTCAGAGAGGGAGAGGAGCTCCCGAAGAGTGGTGACTACTCAAAGTACAACGGTTGGGATCACCGCAAGCAGTATGTTTGCGATTTGATTAACCTCGAGGCCTTCGATGTCTTTGGTGCGCAGGAGGTTCGCAAGCAGCAGTTGGATGATATGTTGGCCATGCTGCCGGACTACGACTATATCGGTGTAGGCCGTAACCACGGCGACGATCGTGGCGAGTTTTGCCCAGTATTCTATCGCAAGGATGTGTTGGAGAAGTTAGACGGCGGAACATTCTGGCTCTCGCCAACTCCTAATGTACCATCGAAGGGTTGGGATGCAAAGTATAACCGTATCTGCTCGTGGGGCCTTTTCCGCCACAAGGTTAGCGGTAAGAAGTTCTACTTCATGAATGTTCACTTCGACCACCGAGGCAAGCAGGCTCGTATCGAGGCCTCGAAGCAGATTGTGGAGTATGTAAAGAAGAAGTGCAAGGGCACTCCGGTAGTGATTTCGGGCGATTACAATGTGACTCAACATAGCGAGAGCTATAAGGTGCTTGCAACCAGCAAGGTCTTGAAGGATTCGCACGATGCGGCAAAGTATCGTTTTGAGCCTACAGGAACTTTCAACGGATTTAATCCTCGTCGCTACACCACTCAGCGTATCGACCACCTCTTTGTGTCGAAGAAGTTGAAGGTGAGCCGTTGGGGTGTTTTGACCTATCACTACTACCGCACTCCTACAGCTGAGGAGGTAGCTGCTGCGGATGCTAAATGGGCTGCTGCACTCGAGAAGAATCCAAGGAAGAAGAGATCTCGATACGAGAATCGTGACATAAAGTGTATCTCAGACCACTATGCTATTCAGGCGTGGGTAACGCTGAAATAAAATTGTTCTGAGCGGTAAATTCCGCACGAATCTGCGATAGCCGAGTTGCTCACATAGGTTTACTATGCTGCGCACTCGGCTTCTTGCTTCGCACATAATTTCCTCGCTCATAAGCAATTTTTAGATTAGCACCAATAAAAAAGGCTGGTAAGTTGTATCCTTACTAGCCCTTAATTGCCCTTATTAGCCGTTACTCGCCCTTAGATTATAGTCAAGATTTCATCTAACGGTTTTCGCTTTTTGAGCGTTGGTGTGTCGGTGGCATAACCAAGCGGAACGATTGCTACGGGGTAGATGTCGCCCTCGAGCCCGAGTACCTCATTCACCACCTGTGGGCGGAAGTTGCAAACCCAGCACGAGCCGAGTCCGACCTCGGTTGCGGCAAGGCAGATATGCTCGGTGGCAATGGCTGCATCGATGTCGGCGTGGTCGTGCCCATCGCGCTTGCGGGTCCACGATTGGGAGTGGTCGCCACAAACTACGATATAGAGTGGTGCCTGCTGAAACCACTCCTGCGCATAGCAGGCGTGGAGGGCCTTGCGCTTCTCCTCGCTCTCGACGATGATGAATCTCCACGGCTGAAAGTTTACGGCCGACGGCGCAAGTCGCGCACACTCAAGTATATAATCAATCTTCTCTTGCTCGATTTTGCGGTCGCTGTATGCACGTGCCGAGTAGCGAGCTTCTACCAATTCCAAAAAGTTTTTCATAGTTTATTCTCTCTTTTCGTGGCAAAGATAAGAAAAACCTCGTAGTTTTCCGTTTTCCGCTTTCCGTTTTAATCCCACTGCGTGGGCTTTTCTTCCTTGCGGCTCGGAAAAATGCAAATAAGTTTGCTTTTTTCGCTCGCTCCGCATCGTCAGTTCCGCTTTTTTCACTATATTTGCACGATTGTATCTTTGATACAATGTTTTATTACGAAATGAAAGAGAAAAATATAGAAATTAAGACCACAATCGAGGAGTCGGATTACAAGTACGGCTTCACCTCCGATATCGAGACCGAATTTATTCCGAAAGGTCTCAACGAGGGGGTTATTCGCCTTATCTCGGAGAAGAAGGGCGAACCCGAGTGGATGCTCGAACTGCGCCTGAAGGCCTACCGCCATTGGCTCACGTTGAAGCACCCGACGTGGGGACACCTCGATATTCCCGAGATTGATTTCAACGATATTATCTACTTTGCCGCACCAAAAAAGAAGAAGCAACTCGCGTCGATGGACGATGTCGATCCCGAGCTCAAAGCTACATTCGACAAGCTCGGTATTCCGCTTGAGGAGCAGAAGGTGTTGGCAGGAGTGGCCGTCGATGCTGTGCTTGATTCGGTTTCGGTTAAGACAACCTTCCAGGAGGCGTTGGCCGAGAAGGGTATTATCTTCTGCCCAATCTCGGAGGCCATACGCGAATATCCCGAACTTGTGCGCAAGTATCTCGGTTCGGTAGTGCCGTACGCCGATAACTTCTATGCCGCCTTGAATACAGCCGTCTTTTCGGATGGTTCGTTCTGCTATATCCCAAAAGGGGTGCGTTGTCCGGTCGAGCTATCGACCTATTTCCGCATCAATGCACAGGGTACAGGACAGTTCGAGCGCACGCTGATTGTTGCCGATGAGGGGGCTTATGTCAGCTATTTGGAGGGTTGTACAGCTCCGCAGCGCGACGAGAATCAGCTACATGCCGCAGTGGTGGAGATTGTTGTGGAACGCAATGCCGAGGTTAAATATTCGACGGTACAGAATTGGTATCCGGGTGATAAGGATGGCAAGGGCGGCATCTACAATTTCGTTACCAAGCGAGGCCTTTGCAAGGAGAATGCGCACCTCTTTTGGACACAGGTGGAGACAGGCTCGGCCATTACGTGGAAGTATCCGAGCTGTGTGCTTATGGGAGACAACTCGGTGGGCGAGTTCTACTCGGTAGCTATGACCAACAACTATCAGCAGGCAGATACCGGAACGAAGATGATACATATAGGTCGCAATACCCGTAGCCGTATTGTGTCGAAGGGTATCTCGGCCGGTCGGTCGCAGAATGCCTATCGAGGACTTGTGAAGGTTATGCCGAAGGCCGACAATGCCCGCAACTATTCGCAGTGCGACTCGTTGCTCATTGGCGATAGGTGCGGTGCGCATACCTTCCCTACGGTGGATTGCCGCAACTCCTCTGCTCAACTCGAGCATGAGGCTACAACATCAAAAATATCCGAAGAACAGCTCTTCTACTGCAACCAGCGTGGTCTCTCGACCGAGGATGCCGTAGGTCTTATTGTAGGTGGATATGCTCGTGAGGTGTTGGCGAAATTGCCGATGGAGTTTGCGGTTGAGGCGCAGAAGTTGTTATCCATAAGCCTTGAAGGCAGCGTAGGCTAAACGGCGAATTAAGAGTTAAGAATTGAGAATTAAGAATTACTTTCAGCGCACCCCTAATAACCCTTAATAACCCCTAACAACCGCTAAAAAGGTTGCGCAGTGATAAGGGTAGGAGTTCGCAAAGCAAAATTAAGAATTATATGTTGAAAATAAAAAACCTTCGTGCAAGTGTCGATGGCAAGGAGATTTTGCGAGGTATCGACTTCGAGGTTAAGGCCGGAGAGGTGCATGCCATAATGGGTCCCAACGGCTCCGGAAAGAGTACTCTTGCATCGGTAATTGCGGGCAGCGATAAATTTACGGTGGAGGCTGACGAACTCTCTTTCGATGGCGAGGATTTGCGCGATATGTCTATTGAGGAGCGCGCGCGAAAGGGCCTCTTCCTCGGATTTCAGTATCCAGTAGAGATTCCCGGTGTAACGATGGCGAACTTTATGAAGATTGCCGTAAACGAGCAGCGCAAGTCGCGTGGCGAGGAGCCGCTGACCGCTGCCGAGTTCTTGAAGCTGATGCGCGAGAAGGCAAAGGTTGTGGAACTCGATGCCAAGATGACTTCGCGAGCTGTGAATGAGGGATTCTCGGGTGGCGAGAAGAAGAAAAACGAAATTTTCCAAATGGCGATGCTCGAACCCAAGTTGGCTATTCTCGACGAGACCGATTCGGGCTTGGATATCGACGCTCTGCGCATTGTGGCTACGGGAGTTACCAAGTTGCATACTCCGCAGAATTCAACGGTGGTCATCACCCACTATCAGCGACTGCTCGACTATATTGTTCCCGATTTTGTGCACGTATTGTACAAGGGTAAGATAATCTATTCGGGCGATAAGTCGTTGGCCTTGAAACTCGAGAAAGAGGGCTACGATTGGCTTATTAACGACTATAAGGAGTAGGTGATGGCTGTTGAAAAGTTGATAGCGGAGGGCTTGTTGCGCCAAGTGAAGGTGGGGCGAATTGATGATAAGTGCGACTTGTCGTCACCTCTTGTAATTGTTAATCCGCATAAGGGCGATATCGAGATTGCGGCTTTGCAGCGTGTGTCGCTTGTGGTGTGGCACGACGATTCCAAAGAGTGTGCGCTCACTTTGCGCCTTGCACCGCACGCACAGTTGTCGCTTACCGAGGTCTATGCCTCGGAGAAGTATGTGTCGCTTACGGTAGAGCAGGGCGAGGGCAGTGAGTGCAACGTAACAACCGTTATGTTGCGAGGTGCGCACACCTCCTATGAAACACTACTTAACGCTCCTCACGCATCGTTCACTATGAACGCGGCGGTTGTGGCTGCGGAGTTCGACCACGCGCTATTGTCGCTTGTTACGCGCCACTTGGTACCCGACTGCAAGAGCAATTCTACCGTTAAAAGTATAGCTTTAGGTCGAGGTGTAGCGGAGTTTAAGGGGCTTGTGTATGTAGCGCAGGATGCACAGCGTACCGATGCCAAGCAGCTTAACCGCAATATCGAGATTGGTGGTGGTCGCGTGGTGTCGGAGCCTCAGTTGGAGATATATGCCGATGATGTTAAGTGTTCGCACGGCTCGACCGTCGGACAACTCGATGAGCAGGCCATTTATTATATGCGTCAGCGCGGAATCTCGAAGGAGGGGGCCGAGCGACTGATGTTGGAGGGTTTTGTGGGCGACGTAGTGGCAAAGGGCGATATCGACTCTTTGCGTGCACTCCTCGCCGAGAGACTTCAAGATAAGCTAAACAAGTAGTAGTGAGATGTTTGATGTAGAGCAAATACGCAGAGAATTTCCGATACTCGAGCGCGAGGTGTATGGCAAGAGGTTGGTATATCTCGATAGTGGAGCTACTGCGCAAAAACCGAGGCGAGTGGTGGAGCGAATGTCGGAACTTCTGCTCAACGATAATGCAAATATCCATCGTGGAGTGCACCTACTGTCGGAGGAGATGACTGCCAAGTACGAGGAGGCACGCGAGGTGGTTCGCAACTTTATTGGCGCAGAGTGCCGCGAGGAGATTATCTTTACCTCGGGGGCTACGATGTCGCTCAACTTGGTGGCATCGAGCTACTGCGACAGATTCTTGAGTGAGGGTGACAATATCGTTGTGAGCCATATCGAACACCACTCCAATATTGTTCCGTGGCAGTTGGCTGCGGAGCGCAAGGGTGCCGAGTTGCGAGTTATTCCCGTAGATGATAGGGGAGAGTTGGAACTCGACAAACTCGATGTGCTGATTGATGCTCGTACGAAGGTCGTTGCTGTAACGCAGGCATCAAATACTCTCGGAACGACTCCCAATCTTCCACTCATCATTGCAAAGGCGCACGCTGCAGGAGCAGTGGTCGTAGTGGATGGTTGTCAGGGCATTGTTCACGGTGGAGTGGATGTAAGGAGCCTCGATTGCGATTTCTACGCCTTCTCGGGCCACAAACTCTATGGTCCTACGGGAATAGGCGTACTATATGGTAAGCGAGAATTGCTCGATAAGATGCCCCCATATATGGGAGGTGGCGATATGGTCGATAAGGTAACCTTCGCAAAGACTACCTACGCACCTCTGCCACTAAAGTTTGAGGCGGGAACATCCAACTATATTGGTGCGGTGGGTTTAGCCGAGGCGATAAAGTTTGTGCAGAGCCTCTCTTGCGAAGAGGTGGCACGACATGAGCGCGAAATGTTGAACTACGCCACCGAGCAGCTCTTAGGTGTGGAGGGTTTAAGAATCTACGGCACCACGGAGGATAAGGCCCCGATTATCTCCTTCAACGTGGAGGGTTGCGACCACTACGATATAGGAATGATTCTCGACAAGATGGGGGTGGCTGTGCGTACGGGACACCACTGTGCCGAGCCTGTTATGGCTCGCTACGGAACAAACGGAGTTGTTCGTGCCTCGATAGCACTCTACACAAACACGGCAGATATCGATGCCCTTGTTGCAGGTGTAAAACGAGCAGTTAGAATGTTGAAATAGCCAATGGCAGAATGCAGTAAATGATATGTTTATAGTACTTGAAGGACTTGATGGTGCCGGAAAATCGACCCAAATAAAGAAGTTGCGCGAGATGTTTGCCGAGCGTGGAATAGAGAGTGAATATGTTCACTTCCCGCGTTTCGATGCCCCCGTATATGGAGATTTGATTGCACGCTTTCTGCGTGGCGAACTTGGCTCGGTGGAGCAGGTGGACCCATATATCGTGGCTCTGCTTTATGCCGGCGACCGTGCAGATATGGCACCGCAAATTCGTCGTTGGCAGGAGGAGGGCAAGGTTGTAATTGTCGATAGATACGTCTATTCCAATATCGGTTATCAGTGCGCAAAAATTGCCGACAAGGAGGCACGCCTGAAGTTGAACGATTGGATTTTGAATTTGGAATATGAGGTAAATCGCATCCCTCGTCCCGATGTGTCGCTATTCCTCGATGTCCCTTTTGCCTTTACCGAGAAACGCTTGACCGAGCAGCGCGAAGGCGATGACCGAAGCTACCTGAATGGTGCTGCCGATATCCACGAACAGTCGTTGTCGTTGCAACAACGTGTGCGTGAGGTCTATATCGAGTCCTCGGAGCGTGACAGCGAACTCCTCGTCGTAGATTGTAGCAATGCCGAGGGTGCTATGGCCTCGCCCGAAGAGATATTTGCCCGCATTGAGCAGACTATTGCCCCACTCTTAAATCAGAAGAAGTATGGCTCAAGCACTGAGAAATAAGAGGTGGTTTCGCTACCTTGCGCGTGCTTGTCGGGTCCTTTTCGCGATAACCTTTATCGTCTCGGGGTTCTTCAAGGCGATAGATCCGTGGGGCACAATCCTCAATGCCAACAACTATCTCGCAGCCTACAATATCTCGGCTCCCGAGTGGTTGGTGGCTGTACTGTCGATTTGGTTATGCGGTGCGGAGTTGATGATGGGCTGTATGCTACTCTTCAAAGTACGCATACGTCTGATATCGATATTTTCGGTGCTATCAATGCTATTCTTTACCGTGCTGACCTTCCTCAGTGCAACATTTATTCCGGTGGAGGATTGTGGCTGCTTTGGAGAACTTATTAAATTGACACCATGGCAGACCTTTGCCAAAAATATGGTGTTGCTACCAATGGCGATATGCTTCTGGTATCGATATCGTCCCGATCGTATCTTCGCCTTCTCGAAGTTGGAGTTTTTTCTGATGTGCTTCT
The DNA here is from genome assembly GCA_045541235.1 of Alistipes sp. Classification (GTDB taxonomy): domain Bacteria; phylum Bacteroidota; class Bacteroidia; order Bacteroidales; family Rikenellaceae; genus Alistipes. The sequence continues at coordinate 11,731 of JAZQIS010000084.1, read as the reverse complement.
TCTTTACGATGGCAATGAGTGTCGGTACATATAGCTATTTCCATCTGCCTCTTGTCGATATGCTTCCCTATAAAGTTGGTGTAAATATTGCCGAAGAGATGGATAAGGCTCGAGAGCAACAGTGCTCCGAGGAGGTGGTTCTTGTCTATCGCAATCGTCGTACGGGTCGTCTGAGGGAGTTCTCCATGGAGGATAAGGAGTGGCATAACGAGGAGCGATGGATGTGGGTTGAGACTCGTGTCGAGAGCAGTGCCGCAGATGTAGAACCGCTGATTCTCGAGTTCTATATCAGCAATGCCGAGGGTGAAAAGACTGCCGAACTGCTTGCTACTCCAGAGAGGCTCTATATGCTCTGTATGAAGGATGCGAAGGGTGTTGATGCCAAGGTCAAGGCGCGTTTTGAGGCCGTTGAGCAATATGCCAAAGCGAATGGAGGCCGAGTTATTTACCTCACTCCCGAACTTATATCCGAAAGTTCCCCCGAGAACTACTATAATATGGATGCCAAGACGATGAAGACAATGCTTCGCGCAGATTATGGTCTGGTAGAGTTGGAGCGAGGAACAATAATCAAAAAGTTCAATTTCCGTGACATACCATATTAAAAATCGTTCTGATTGGCTATTTTTGCACGAATCTGCGGATAGCAAAATGCTCACATAGGTTTACTATGCTCCGCTTTTGCTCCCTTGCTTCGTACAAAAATAGCTCAATCATTTACGATTTCTTGAAGCGGTAGAGTTGAAATTCTCAATTCTCAATTCTTAATTCTCAATTCTCAATTCTCAATTCTTAATTCTTAATTCTTAATTCTCAATTCTCAATCCTCAATCCTCAATTCTCAAACTAATATCCTCCGCCGAGTGCCTTGCAGAGGTTGATGTAGTTTATATATTGTTGCGCTACAAGGTTCTCGAACTGCATTTGCGAGGTGTAGAGCGAACGCTCTGCATCGATAACATCAAGATACCCCGACAATCCGTTACGGTAGAGTGAGTAGGTCATAATCGAGATGTTGCGATACGACTTTACCAGGCCGGCATAGCGCAATAGCTCCTCGCGCGAGGTTGTAATAGCCACCAACGCGCTCTCCACATCGCTCAGAGCCTCGATATAGCACTGCTCGTACGCCAGCAGACTCTGCCTATAGGCCTCCTTTGCCGCCCATTCGCGGCGACGAAGGCCACCGAACTTGTAAATCGGTTGCGTTATTGAGGCCATGGCATCCACCACCCAACCCTTGCTCGAAAATAGTCGGCTCACTCTGTCGGTGGCAGAGCCTCCAAAGAGTGTAAGCGTTACCGATGGCAGTCGCGCTGCGCGTGCCAACCCTACATTGGCGGCACTCTGCTCTACAGCGTAGTATGCCGACATTACATCGGGGCGACGATGAAGAATCTCCGACGGAACACCTATGGCAATGTCGTATGGCTGGTAGTCGCTTGTTATGGCCGAACTACCATCAATGCCTATGTTGGCAAACGCTTCGGGCCCATCGCCCGTAAGTGTAGCGAGCGAAAGAAGTGTCTGCGCTATAGCACGTTTATATAGCGGAATATCGGCCTCGGCGGTGTAGAGAAGGCTCTGCGCCTGTTCGAGATTTACACCCGAAGCAAAACCGTAACGGTAGAGTGAATCTATCAGAGTAACCATCTCGCGGCGCAGCTCACTACTGCGCTCGGCAATCTTCAGGTCCTGCCTATATTGCAATAGAGTGAAGTAGGTGGTTGCAACCTCAGCCTCGAGTGCAAGCCGCACACCCCGATATTGCCACTCCTCGTAGGCTATTGTGGCCTTTGCTCCGCGTGTGGCGTGGCGCAGAGAACCGAAAAGAGGAATCTCCCAACTCGCTTGCCAAAGAAAATTGTACGACTGCGCAATCTTGTCGGTTGCTCCCTCGTACTTACCTTCGGCAGATTCCGTCGCCGAGATTGACGGCAGATAGGTCGAACGTGTTGCAACAAGGTTGTGACGAGCCTCCTCTATGCGCGAGGCTGCAATCTCTATATTTTTGTTCTGCTCCAATGCTCGCACAACAAGACGATTGAGCGTTGTGTCGCCAAACATTTGCCACCACTCCTTCTTCAGACGTATAGAGTCGCTCGAAAAACCTGTGCCATAGATGTACTCTCGATGCGAGACGAGTTGTGGCGCACTGAGCCGTGGGTTGCAACTGCAAACCATAGCTGCTAATATAATATAAGGTATCCTACGCATAGTTCTCCTCCTTTAGTCGTTTTTGTTCAAATCGTGCCACCTTTCCTACCAAATAGTAGAGGGCAGGGTAGAGTATTACGCCAAAGATTGTTGCAAAGAGCAGACCTCCGACCAGCGACACACCCATAATATTACGAGCCGTTGAATATACGCCCGAGGCAAATACCAAGGGCAACATTCCGAGAATCGAGGCGAAGGCTGTCATAAGAATCGGCCTAACTCGCATCTTTGCTGCATTGACGGTGGCCTCGAGTAACGATTGGTGCTCTTCGTGAAAGAGCTTGTCGGCATACTCCACCACCAAAATAGAGTTCTTGGCGGCGAGACCTATCAACATTGCCAACGAAATCTGCATATAGATATCGTTGATGAAGTGTGGTGCGATGAGGTGCGCCAACCCAATAGCGCATAAGGCTCCGAGTACGGCAAGCGGGACACCTGCAACAATCGAAAGTGGCAGACTCCAACTCTCGTAGAGTGCCGAGAGTGTGAAGAAAACAAAGATAAATGCAATAAGAAACACCCAGGCTCCTTTGCCACCCTCCTCGTGCTCTTGGTACGATACACCACTCCACGCAATGGCGGTATCATCGGGGAGAATCTCGTCGGCTACACGCTCAATATCCTCCATAATCTGCCCCGTAGATACCCCCTCGTCGGGCGATACATTTATGCCGATAGAACGGTAGAGGTTGAATTGAGAGATGTATTGAACACCCGTAGTATCTCGTACCGTGACGAATGATGTAAGCGGAACACTCTCGCCCTTGCCATTTTTGAGAAAGTAGCCCTCGAGCGAAGCCTCACTCTCGCGATATTCGGGGGCTGCTTGCAGGTAACTCTGGTAGAGACGACCAAAAAGGTTGAAGTTGTTTATCATTCGTCCTCCGAGAAGTGTAGCAGTTTCGGAGTATAGCGACGAGAGCGACACTCCACTCATCAGTGCGTGTTGTTTATCGATGTCAAGGTGTTTCTGCGCTACTCCGTTGCGAAATTCTGTCGTTGCAGACTTTATACGAGGCTCTTTTTGGAGGGCTGAAAGGAGACGTTTGCTCTGCTCGGCGAGGTAGTCGATTCCTTTACCGGCTCGGTCTTGCAACTCAAATGTAACACCCGATGTTATACCCAATCCGGGAATTGAAGGCGAGACAAATGCTCCGCACTCTGCCTCGGGAATGGCTGTGTAGAGTACTCTATTCAGCTCTGCTACGGCCTCCATCGACGACATTTTGCGCTTGTCAAAGTCGGTTAGTTTTACGAATACCACGCCGCAGTTGGTTGCCGCTACGCCCGAAATCATATTGAAGCCCGACACTACACCCGTACTCTCGACGATTGGTAGGGTAGCCTTTGTTACCGAATCGACCTTCGCCATTATCTCTTCTGTGCGAGAGAGGGCTGTGTTGTCAGGGGCATTTACCGATATGGTGAAGAATCCTTGGTCCTCCTCGGGCAAAAAACCGCTTGGAAGAGTTTTCAACATCGCGACAATGGCCACTGCCATAATGGCCACCATTGCGAGCGTAGTACGCCATCGGACAATGACTCGTCCGATTGTCTGCCCGTATCGTCCCATCGAACTGTCGAATATTCGGTTGAACAACCCGAAGATGCCTCGTGTGCGCTCTTTGCGAGGACGTAGTAGTACGGCACAGAGCGCAGGAGAGAGCGATAGCGCATTTATCATAGAGAAGATTACAGAGACCGAAATTGTTACGGCAAATTGCTGAAAAAGTCGTGCCGAGATGCCGCCCGAGAATGATATTGGTAGAAATACCGCCAGCAAAACTATTGTCGTAGCTATAATTGGCGAGGTGACTTTGCTCATTGCCTCCTCGGTAGCTGCTACAGGCGTGAGTCCGCGCTCGATACCTGCCTGTGCTGCCTCTACAACAACTATTGCATCATCTACAACCAGACCAACCGAGAGTACCAATCCGAGTAACGAGACTATGTTTATGGTGAAGCCAAGTAGCGGAAAGACCATAAATGTTCCGATTATCGAGACCGGAATGGCTATAAGCGGAATGAGCGTGGCACGCCAATCTTGCAGAAAGATAAAGATTATGAAAATTACCAACACGAGTGCGATAATCAGTGTCTCGAAAATCTCGCGAATACCTGCCGATATACTTTTTGTACCATCGACCAATATCTCATACTCCATACCATCGGGCATACGTTCGGCCATCTCCTCCATCTTCGCCTTGACCGCCTCACCAAGTGCAACGGCATTAGAATTTGGCTCTTGATAGATGCTGATAATAGTTGTCGGTCTCTGACCAAAGCGCGAACTCGCACCGTAATTCTGGTTGCCCAACTCAACAGTGGCAACATCGCGCAGACGTACCTGCGTGCCACTTTCGGTGGTGCGCAAAAGAATGTTGCCGAACTCCTCGGCAGTGGAGATTTGGCGTGGCATAGTTACCGTATAGGTGTATTGTGTGGTTGCGGGGGTTGGCTCGGCACCAAATTGTCCGGCAGGGTAGATGCCGGCCTCGGTGGCAATAGCGTCCAAAATCTCGCTTACCGATATATTATAATAGGCCAGAAGGTCGGGACGCAACCATACGCGCATTGCATACTCGCCCGCACCCATTATATCGACCTTGCCAATGCCGTTTATCTTTAGGATTTCGTTCTCGAGGTTGATATAGGCGTAGTTCGACAGGAAATTCTCGTCATATCGTCCGTCGCTATACAGAGCATAAACCATCAAAAATCCTGTCTGAGTTTTGCGAGTTACCACACCCTGCTCCGTAACGGATGCAGGAAGTTTTGCCATTGCAGTTGCTACATTATTCTGCGTAAAAATTGCATTAAGGTCGGCATCCGAACCAATGTCGAATGTTACTTGCAGAGTCATAGAACCGTCGTTCGAGCTCGTCGCCTGCATATAGAGCATATCGCTTACACCCATAATACTCTCGGCAAGCGGTGTAGCTACGGCATTGTTTACCGTCTCGGCATCTGCCCCTTCGTAGGTGGCCGAAACCTCTACTACGGGAGGTGTTATGTCGGGATACTGCTCGATGGAGAGGCTCGCAATCGAGATGCCTCCGAGCAGAACTATTATTACCGACAACGATATGGCAAATATCGGACGGCGGATAAAAAAGTTTTTCATTGTCTAATATCTTTTCTTGTAATTGGTATGACTTTCATTCCGTTGTGCAACTTCTGCAGGCCTGTGGTTGCGACAACCTCTCCTTCGGAGACTCCACTCTCCACAATCCACCATCCGCCCGAAGTCTCGCCAAGTGCTACTTTGCGGTATTCGGCGGTCGAATCTGCCCGAATAACCCATACCGAGGAGATGTTTTGGATTTGACTAACAGCACTCTGCGGTATGACAATACGCGCTTTATCTCCTCCGATTGAGGCCGACACTCGTGCGAATTGCCCCGTCTTTAGCGCGTAGTCGGGATTGCGAAAGCCCACTACAATTACGATTGTTCCCATTCCACTTGCGATATTTTGTCGGGTGAATTTATAGAATCCCTTTTCTGGATACTCGCTGCCATCTGCCACACGCAGGCGAATGTCCGAAAGCAGGTTTGCATTTTTATAGGAGAAGGCTTTGCGTCCCGAGGATAGAAGATACTCGCGCATTGGGATAGCCAAATCCACGGCAACGGTGTCGATACTCTGTATGGTTGTCAGTGTCGAGAATTGCGTGCCGGGGCCTATGTAGTCGCCTGCAGTCGCTGCCGAGGCCGAAATTATACCGCTTATTGGCGCGTATATGCGCGTGTAACTCTCTTCTAATCGGGCATTTCGTAAATTCTGTTCTGCCGATTTTACAGAGGCTGTGGCTGCGAGATTCTCGGCCGTATATTGGTCGAGTTGGGTTTGACTTATGGCATTTATGCGAGCCAACGGAATGGCACGTTCGTAGTTTCGTTTTGCCTCGGCCGCCTTTGCCTTGGCCGACGAAAGTGTTGCTTCGGCGGCGAGTCGATTGGCGCGTTGCGGTGCATCGTCGAGAGTGAAAATCAGCTGACCCTTTTTGACAGGCATTCCATTATCGAATAACGATGATAGGAGGAAGCCCGAAATCCGAGGCTGGATTGTCGCTGAATAGTTGGCAGAAATAGGGGCAATAAACTGCATCCTATTAGGTAATAATTTGCTCTTTGCCGAATCGACCTCTATGCTGAGTATTTCGGTCGAAATCTTGGCGCGTTGATTGCAAGATGCTGATAATGTTGCGATCAACAACAAGACCAGGAGATTAAACACTTTAGTCATAAGCTGATATTTTGCATTTATGAGGTATCACAACAAAAAATATACCCTGCAAGTGAGGTAAATGGTTAAAAAATACTCTTTTATGGCGATTTATGTAAAAAAAATTTGGTTTGTAAAAAAAAATAATTTACATTTGTTCCATAAACCATAAAAACTAAAATTAATACGGTTATGAAAAACTTAGTAGATCAGATTAATGCACAGGTAGCTGCTTTTCAGGCAAATGCTGCTGCTCAGGTAGAGAAGAACAACAAGGCTGCAGGTACTCGCGCTCGTAAGGCTGCTTTGGAGCTTTCTAAGCTCTTGAAGGAGTTCCGTAAGGTATCGGTAGAGGAGGCTAAGAAATAGTTCTTTGTTTCTTGCGATAAGGCATATCCAACCCTGGATATGCCTTTTTTTGTCGCTATAGAGGAGCTGTTGGCTCGGTTTTTGTCGTGGCGGAGAGTGCTATGATGAAACAACTTCTCGAACTATTGAACAGGTATCGTTTCTTGGATAGAGCGATACTCTTTCTGCGACTTTTTGTTGGAGTCCTTATTGCTCTGCATATTATAGATAAGTTGCAAACATACAATTTTGTGCTTACGGGCTATCCTGCACTCCTTTTCGAGAGTAGTTGGGCTACATTTGTTATCTTCACACTCCTGGAGGCGATATTTGCAGTGATGATAATCCTCGGTTATGGTACGAGGTTCGCAGCTTTTATTATGTCGCTCGGAATGTTTGTCGAGATTTTTATAATCTACCCATCGCTCGGGTGGTTGGGTGTAGAGCGACAAATATTATATATAGGTATATATGTTACACTTGTGGTATCGGGTAGCGGACGCTATGGTTTGGAGTCTTTTTTGTGGCGAAGACAAAAAGGCCTAAATGGCCAAAAATGAATAGAAAATTTGTGGTTCGTTTAAGTTTTTTGCCGTTTCGTTGATTTTTTATGCCAAAATGGTGGCTATTTCTGAAATAGTGCTATATTTGTGCAAAATATAAACACTATGAAAATCAGAACCTTTATCTTATTGGTCGCAGCTCTATTTGTGGGCGTAGTTGCCGAGGCTCAGACGTTGCCTCGCAAGGTATCTAATGTAACAATCAAGGACTTGTATGGAAACCCAACGACGCTGCCTCATTTCGGAGAGAAAAATCTCCTTATCTTCTATGTCGATCCCGATGCTTACTTGGCAATGAATAAAAATAATAAGTTTGCTGAAGAGTTGGAGAAGAATGGCCGTGCTGCAGGCCCCGGTATCTATGGTTTTGGAATCTTGGACTTTCCGGACACTTGGTTGCCAAAGGACTTTTTGCGCAAGATTTGTCGCAAACGTGTAGAGAAGAATGGTGCAACCATTATCGAGGATAGCGCACACGACTTCAAAAATGCTTGGGGATTGGGCGATTGCAACCAAAAGTTTATGCTTCTTATCGTGTCGAAGGAGGGCGAGTTGGTCTATGTACTTCGCGATGAGGTTGATGAGAAGGGAAAGCAGGAGTTCTACCGCATAGTCGAAAAATATAGGTACTAATTGATATCAAAACGGTTTGCAATACTTGCACTGCTTGTTGTTATTGCAATAGAGACAGTAGCACAGAATGATAGTATCCTTGTCAGTGGCAGGGATACTGTCGCATATAGATATGCTCCTATCGACATATCTCCGGCACAGCCTCGACGTAAAAGCAAATCGGACAGGCGTTTTGCCAAATTTCTAATCGAAAGCAGTATCGACCGCAGTTTCGAGAAGCGGGTTGATATGACCTTTGTGCCTGCAATCTACTATACACCTTCGACCTCGGCCGGCTTGGCTGTTATGGCTGCGGGCCTCTATCGCCTCGATAAGACCAATCGCAATATTCCCGCATCAAACTTCTCGATATATGCCACAGCCTCTCTCACGGGCTTCTATCGAGTGGGTGTGGAGGGCACCAATATCTTCAAAAACGACAATCAACGCATACTCTACAGCGCAGAGTTCTTCTCGCAACCAACCTCCTTTTGGGGTGTAGGCTACGATGCTGCAATGGCGAATGAGCCGATGCGCTACCTCGCTTCGCGCTGTATTGTCGATGTTCGCTTCCTGCAACGAGTGGCAAAAGGGCTGTATGTCGGCGTGGGTGCAGATTACGACTACCATTTCGGCCGTTTTGGTGGTCATAGATACTCCTCGGAGGAGGATTTTCTCCCGCTTCTCGGTGGGGAGAGGGTGAAGTATAGTGCTGCGGGCATCTCTCTCTATGTCGAGTTCGATTCTCGCAATGCCATCTCAAATCCGCAAAAAGGTCTCTATGTGGCGTTGCAGGTTAAATCTCGCCCGAAGGGGTTGAATAATATTGGGCATACGTTGTGGGGTGGCAGTCTCGTTGTCGATTACTATCAGCGATTGTGGTGTGGTGCAGTTCTCGCGCTCGATTTACGTGGCGAGCTGAATAGCAAGGGTACTCCGTGGGTCTATAATGCCACTATCGGAGGAGCCAACTCTATGCGTGGATACTATGCAGGTCGTTTTAACGATTTGTGCGCAATAAACCTTCAGGCCGAACTCCGCCAAAATATAGTCAAGGGCTTTGGCGCAGCCGTGTGGGGTGGTGCAGGCAATGTATTCTCCACATTCCACAATTTCGATTGGGGTAAAACAGTGCCAACATATGGCTTGGGCTTGCGCTACGAACTTAAAAAGGGGGTTCGTTTCCGCCTTGACTACGGGTTTGGCTGCCGCGACCATCGTGGTCGTCTTATCCACGGCGCGGTCTTTTCCATCAACGAAGCCTTCTAAAATCGTCAATGATTTTTATGTTTTGGCATAGTACCGGTGCCAAAATCACTATTTTATTCCATACCTCTTCAGGATTCTTGCTATCTGCGGTTGATAGGTCTTGATAACCCTGTCAAATCCCAAATCATTCAGGTGCGACTTGTCAACCGAGCCCTCCAAATCATCTCCATGCGGGAATGGCTCATCCAGATAATAGACATCTTTGTGACGCTTGCGAATCTCGGCAATCTTACGATTGATGACCGAAAGTTTGTGTGCCAATCTATCTCGCTGCACCATGTCGAAGTAGTCCAACTCGTTGTGTAATGGACGGATAAAGATAATTGGCTTACCGGGGTGAGCCTTTACCAATTCATCGACAAAGTAATCTACACGTTGCTCAATCTCCTCGGCGGTAGGGTTTCCAAAGCAGTAGCAGAGCAGGGCATCAGCCTCGCACTTGGCCAAAAGCGGCACAACCTCGGGCTGCATCTTGCCCTGACCGCTGAAACCGGTGTTGATGAAGTCGATACCGAGATTGCGGCTCATACGGGCCGACCACGTTAAGCCTGGGCGTGATGCCGAAGCTCCATGAGTAATGCTGGTGCCGTAGTTTATCACCTTGTATTTGTAGGGTGAAGGTATTGGCTCAATTACCGCATCCGAATCCACGCCAATTTCCAGACTCTTCAACTCACACCACAACGGCAGATAGAGCATAAACTCCTTTTCGCCCGGTGCCATATTCTTTACGATTGTCTTGGTGCGCTTACTCTTCTCCGGATCGGTCGAAACACGGCCGCACTGGCAAAATACCCAGCGGCCATCTTGTTTGATATATAGGTCCAAGCCGAGCTGTATGATGGCTGTTGTGTTGTCACCGGGGCGGCGCGACACATTCTCCCACGTTGCAACAATCTGTGAAGAGTTGGTGCGGAACATCACATATAGTCCCGTCGAGTAGCGGGCATAGCGAATGATGCTTTTCTCTTTGAAACCGTATGGCTCGGGGTCGAAGCGGAAATAGGGGCTCTTGTCGGTGCGTATCGTATGACCGCATATGTTGAGCGTAGTCGCATTTACAAACTTTAGATTACTCGTCTTCTGGGCTGAGACTGTGGTCGCCATTGATATCAGCAACGCAATGACCAATATAAATCTTTTCATATGGAGTTTTGTGAAAAATAATAAACTAATTTAATGGTGTTAGTGCAAAATTACTGAGTTTTCTCTAAAGTTCCAAATCCTTCCGACGAATTACCGGTCAATCAATTAAGGGATTTCGTGAACACTATTGCCTCCTTCCGACCAAAAAAAAGTTTTCCGTTTTTACGCTTTTTATTATCTTTGCGCTATGAAACAGAAGATATTATTTGTCTGCCTCGGTAATATATGTCGTTCGCCTATGGCCGAGGAGATTTTCCGTCAAAAAGTCTTTGCCCGAGGCTTGGGCGAGCAGTTCGAGATAGACTCCGCAGGAACATACTCGGGGCACGCCGGCGAGCTTGCCGATCCCCGTATGCGCGAGGCCGCCCATTGTCGCGGCTACTGCCTCACTCACCGTTCGCGTCCATTGCGCGAAGGCGATTTCTACGAGTTCGACCGTATTGTCGTTATGGATGATAGTAACTATGAGCGCGTCTGCCGCCTTGCGCCTGAGCGCGAACATATAGATAAGGTCTATCGTATGCGCGACTACTTTACTACCTTCCGTAGTAACTACGACTACGTCCCCGACCCATATTACGAAGGCCGCGAAGGATTTTACCTCGTTATCAATATGCTCGAGGAGGCCTGCGAGGAGTTGCTCAACGAATTAGTGAAATAGATATACTTATATTATATATTATAAAGGTAGGGTAGTGCATTGCGCATTACCCTATTTGTCGTTATTTAGGACGAATTGTGCACACCGATTCAAGATTATTAAAATTTTTGAAAAATTCATTTTGCTGTAAGATATTGATTATTAGTCGAGTGTAAAATCTAGTGGAAAAAATATTGAAAAAAGTTCTCGAAATATTTGGAAGTATCGATTTTTTGCCGTTACTTTGCATCCGCTTTCGCGCCTAAAAGCAGTAAAGATGACTGCTGAAAAGGGCGGTTGAGAGTGGCAAAAAGAGGGTTCTGAAAATTTTTTGAAAAAAAGTTTCCAAAAAATTTGGAGGTTACAAAAAAATGCCCTACCTTTGCACCACTTTCGCGCTGATAAAATAGCGGAGAGCAAAAATAGAAAGATTCGGACAACGGTCCAATCAGATAGAATGCGTTCTTTGAGGTACTTGAGCAGCTAAATAAGTTTTCCTTCTCTTCGCAAGAAGAGATATTTCAAAACAATACCTTTGAGATAAGAGCTAAGATTTAATTAATTCTTTTTTTACAATGGAGAGTTTGATCCTGGCTCAGGATGAACGCTAGCGGCAGGCTTAACACATGCAAGTCGAGGGGCAGCGGGGATTGTGCTTGCACAATTTGCCGGCGACCGGCGCACGGGTGCGTAACGCGTATGCAAC
>JAZQIS010000083.1:0-21804 GCA_045541235.1 Alistipes sp. | reverse complement strand
GGGTGGCATACCAGACGGCATACCTCAAGGCAAACTATCCGTCCGAGTATATGGCGGCATTGTTGAGTGCCAACCTTGCAAGCATCGACAAGTTGGAGCTATACATGGGCGAATGTAAGCGAATGGGCATCAGTGTTCTCTCTCCTGACATCAACGAGTCGCAAATGCGCTTCTCGGCAAACGACAAGGGCGACATCCGCTTCGGCTTGGCGGCCATCAAAGGTGTAGGTGAAGGTGCCGTAAACTCTATTATTGCCGAGCGCGAAAAGAATGGTCCGTTCAAGAGCATCTACGACTTTGCCGAACGAGTAAATTACACGGCAGTAAACCGCAAGTGCTTCGAGAATATCGCAATGTCGGGAGGTTTCGATTCGATTATCGACTTCCCTCGCGGAAAATTCGTCGCACTTACCGACGAGAAGGGTGAGATTACATTTATCGAGGCCCTAATTCGCTACGGAACACGTATTCAATCGGAGCGAAATAATGCGCAGCAGAGCCTCTTTGGTGGCGATAGCGGCGTAACGGATATTCAAAAGCCGGCAGTTCCTGTTCGTGGCGATGCAGTACAGATTGAGCTTCTCAACAAGGAGAAAGAGTTGATTGGTATGTACCTTTCGGCACACCCTCTCGATGAATACAAGCTACTGCTGAACTCGGTGTGCGGATGCTCTCTCGCAGATCTGGCCGACCTCGAGAAGTTCCGTGGCAAGGAGATTGCGGTGGCAGGTATCGTAACCGACACACGCGAATTTTACCTCAAGAATGGTACTCCGGCTGGTTCGATGACAGTAATGGATTATCACGGCTCGAAGGAGTTTCGATTCTTCCGCAAGGACTACGAAATGTTCCGAACACGAATGTTCAAGGACTACTTCCTACTTCTGCAGGGCCGCGTGCAGGTACGACCATACTCCAACCCCGAGGAGTTGGAATTTAAGGTTACCGCAGTAACTCAGCTGTCGGATGTGCGAGATGGCGTAAAAGATATTAAGCTATACCTGCCTACGGCTCTTATTACAAAGAGTTTTATTGACGAGTTAATCGAAGTAGCTAAGGCATCAAAGGGTAAGTCACAACTGAAATTCTCGATACGCGACACCGCAGAAGATGTATATGTGTCGGCATATTCGCGCAAATTCAAGGTGGCTCTTACACCCGAGATATCGAAATTTATCGAGAAATACAATTTACAATATTCAATTAATGTAAACCTATAAAAACCAAAAGATTATGGCACTTAACATTACAAATGAGAACTATGAGGTATTGCTCTCGGACAGCAAGCCGTTGGTAATTGATTTCTGGGCAGAGTGGTGCGGTCCTTGCCGTGCGGTTGCCCCAATCGTAGAGGAGTTGGCAGAGGAGTATGCTGGGCAGGTAAATATCGGCAAGTGCGATGTTGATTCGTGCGACGACATCACCGCTTCGTACCGTATTCGCAACATCCCTACCATCGTATTTATCAAGGGAGGCGAGGTTGTTGATAAGCACGTCGGCGCAATCAACAAGGCTGACCTTAAGGCTAAAATCGACGCACTGCTTTAATTGACAATTAAAGCAATGCATTCATATTGACATTCCCCTAAATCCCCCTGTTGGAAAAGGGGGACTTAATCCTGCTTCGCAGGCTTTTCTTCCCTGCGGCTCGGTATAGCGTAAACAAGTTTTACTATACCCTCGCACCGCTGCGTCAGTTGTCGCTTCGCTCCGATTATGGCGGTTATGCAAATAAGAAAATGCGGTGATATTTCTCACCGCATTTTCTATTCCTTCCTAAATTCTAAAATATCCCCGGGTTGGCAATCGAGCACATCACAAATGGCATCGAGGGTGGAGAGCCGCACTGCTCGCGCTTTACCCGTCTTAAGGATTGAGAGATTGACAATCGAAATATCCACACGCTCGGACAACTCCGAAAGCGTCATCTTGCGCTTGGCAAGCATCATATCAAGATTTATTATAATAGCCATACTACCCCACTTTTATACGGTCATAACCTCATCTTCGTTCATCGCAATAGCAACCTTGTAGAGTTGCGCCACAACAATAAGCAACAATGGCACTACCAATGTCTCAGCATTCATATAAAACTTACCGTGGAGGGCTATTGATGCATTATCTGCATAGAGTTCGCTTATTGCATACTGCTTGAATGTATAGAAATTATCATTGGCAAGCAGATAGAGAAATGATATCGGAGCAAGTGCATATATAATATTTAGGTTACTCTTTGTAAAGAGAACTCCTGTACGAGAGCCCCTCAGGGTAACAAGAGCAAAGTAAAGCAGCATCACAACCATAGTCATAAGCAGTAGAGTGCGAAGATAAAACATTGCCTTCCACGCCTTGAATCCCCAATGATTTGGCATCACAAAGTCTTCAGAATCGGAATAGAGCAACACTTCGGTTGGCTTAGCTAAAATCTGAGGCTCGGTGTCGCTACCCTCAACAACAACGATAGGTTCGAGCTGAATAGCCTCCTTATCGTCGTGCAAAAAGGTGTTGGTATCCATAATTCCGATTGCATTTTTGTACTCTTCGCCTGCAACCGGCATTCCATTGAGAATCTGCACCGCAGTATGCACAATTACCAATGCGCCCAACAAACTCGCCACCACAAACGAGGTGGTAAGTAACAATTTACTTCTCTTGTTTAGTTTCATAGTTTTAACGATTAAGATTAAACTTTTAATGTTTCTCGTTGCAAATATAGGGCAAAGATTTTAATTCTGCAATCTTTTTCGATAAAAATTTAACGAATTTCATTAAAAATAATAAAATGGGACAAAAAAAGCTGGGGAAAATTCCCCAGCTTGAAAAAGGCTAGTAAGGGCTAGTAAGGGCTAGTAAGGGCCAGTAAAGATTTTGCTACTTTGGATTACGCGCTATTTTTCGTTGATGTGAAAGTTTCTCACGAAAGCCCCCTTCATTCACAAATCGCTCACTAATTTTCTGTATATACCTATATAGTAGGTAGTCGCACTGATTCAATAAAATAATAGCCAAATTAGCAACTGTTTCAGCATTACGAGTCTTAATAAGTTCTCGCCAAAAAACCGACTCGTTGTATTCTTTACCTAACTGCTGTGCTTTAACAAACTCTTTTGAATCAGACTCCCACTGTCTCAAATCACGAACACGCAAATAATCTTCGTAGTCACATAACAACTCTTTAAGACTATTCTTTGCGACATTCATCAATTTTAGTTCCGTCTCTTTTGATGTTGCTCCCGCTCCGTACCCCTCGACAATATTTTGTTTGCCAGAACGGGCTGCTTGTACCATCTGATCGATAGTCCTGTCTCCCTTTTCCAAGAAATTACTAGTAAAGAAGAAGGTAATATCATAGATAGACTCTGCCTTCTGATACGAAAGCAGAGCCTTGTAGTTATTCTTATTTGGTACAATATTCGGCATCATCAAAATTTCGTTACTAGCCCTTACTAGCCTTTACTTGCCGTTATAATTTTACACCAAACCTGAAAATCCCATAAATGCCATTGCGAGGATTGAGGCGGTAATAAGGGCGATAGGTACTCCTTGGAATGCCTTTGGAGCCTCCTCGAACTCGATACGCTCACGCAAACCGGCAAAGATTACGAGTGCCAAGGCAAAGCCAAGTGCTGTCGAAACATTATATACCAAACCCTGCAAGAGTGTAAACTCCTTCTGAATCATCAAAATCGCCACACCAAGAACTGCACAGTTGGTGGTAATAAGCGGCAGGAAGATTCCGAGTGCCTGATAGAGCGATGGCGACACCTTCTTCAGCACAATCTCGACCATCTGCACAAGTGCCGCAATAACGAGGATAAAGACAATCGTCTGCATATACTCAATGCCGAGAGGCACGAGGATATAGGTCTGAATCAGCCAAGTAACCACAGCCGACAATGCCATAACAAAGGTTACGGCTGCGCCCATACCCATCGAGGTCTCAACCTTTGATGACACACCGAGGAACGGGCAGATGCCGAGGAACTGCGCAAGTACGACATTGTTTACGAATATCGAACCGATAATAATTGCAAAATATGTTGTCTCCATAGCCCTATTTCTTTAAGAATTTGTTGAACAATACCATCAAAAAGCCCAGCACAAGGAATGCTCCGGGAGCCAAGACAAATACGAGTGGCATATAGTCGCCACAACCGAGGTCAAAGCCGAAGATTGCGCCACTTCCCAACACCTCGCGCACAGCACCAACAACGGTCAGCGACAAGGTAAAGCCCAAGCCGATACCTACACCATCGAGAGCAGAATCAAGCGCGCCATTCTTAGAGGCAAAGGCCTCCGCACGACCGAGGATAATACAGTTTACCACAATAAGCGGAATAAATACTCCAAGCGAAGCGTACAACGATGGAACAAATGCCTCCATCAACATCTGAATTACGGTTACGAACGATGCTATAACCACGATAAAGGCAGGAATACGCACCTTGTCGGGGATTAGGTTCTTAATGAGCGAAATAACGATATTCGACATAATCAACACCGCCATTGTCGCCACGCCCATACCGAAACCATTCTCTGCGGAGGTGGTAGTTCCGAGTGTAGGACACATACCGAGAACCAACACAAAAGTAGGGTTCTCCTTAATCACGCCACGCCAAGTAAGGAGCAGCTTATCTTTCAAGAACATTGTTACTTTATTTGCCATAGTTACTCCTTTCCTCTTTTAGGCTCGAAATTTCCGTGATTGGAATCCTCACCGCCCGTTGTTTTAGATGCACCTGTAGTTGCCTGAACCTCCGTCTGCCAGCCCGCAACAACCTTAAATACTGCGTACGCGCGCGCAACAGCCTCTGCATAAGCACGTGACGAGATTGTGGCAGCCGTCAAGGCATCGACATCTCCACCATCCTTCTTAACGGTGAGTTTCAGTTTGGAGGCCTCCTTACCTTTAACACTCGCCAAAAGCGGATTTCCCTCCTCTGTCATCTTTGCTCCGAGGCCGGGGGTCTCGGCCTGTTGCAGAACATTAACATTGAGGATTGTACCCTTGGTATCGAAGCCAACCATCAAGCGTACCAAGCCGCTAAAGCCACTCTTGGTTGCCGACTCGATGGCGTAGCCCACAACCTCACCACTCTTGGTTGCCTTATGGGCAATAATGAGCAACTCGTCTGCCATATGCTCACTCTTCTCTGTAGCATCGAACTCGGGCAAGACCTGCGATAGAGCCGCTGTCACTGCTGCTGCCTTAGCCTCGGCTATCGGCTTCTCGGTAATCATATTTACCGCACCAACGCACGCAGCCGAGATAAATGTGATGCTGAATAGCACCAAGACCATATTTTTCAATGAACTCTCCATACTACCCTCCTACTTTTTAGCACCGAAACGGCGTGGTTTAACATACTTATTGATAAGAGGTACAACGCTATTCATAATAAGTATAGCGAAGGACATTCCCTCGGGATATGCTCCCCACAAACGGATAGTCATTGTCAATGCACCTATTCCCACTCCATAGAGGACCATTCCCCACGGAGTCATTGGAGAGGTGACATAGTCGGTAGCCATAAATATTGCACCGAGGAGCGCGCCACCGGCAATAAGGTGGAAGAGCGCAAAGTTTGACACAAGATGTGGAGTGTCGAACGAGAATGCACCATAGATTGCAGCAAAGATAGCCATAGTACCGAGAATCGACACAGGGATATGCCAAGTGATGACACGACGTACAAGTAGGTAGGCGAATCCGAGCAAGAGAGCCAACGAAGCAACCTCACCAAACGAGCCCCCCATCACACCCGTAAACATTCCGAGTGCATCGTACTCTGCAAAGTTCATCAATCCGGCCTTTGCAGCAGCGAGAGGCGTTGCACCCGAGTAGGCATCGACAAATCCCTCGGTAGAAGGCATTGCAAAGGATGTCATCTGAGCAGGGTATGCAATCAAGAGGAATACACGCGCTACGATTGCAGGGTTGAATGGATTTTTGCCGAGACCGCCAAAAGGCATCTTTGCAACACCAATAGCGACCAATGCACCTACAGCCACTATCCATAACGAATCGTTTGTTGCAGGCATATTCATCGCCAAGAGCAATCCCGTAACCACAGCCGAAAGGTTTGTTATGGTCTGCTTACCGCGCACCAAAAATTTCTGAATCAACGCCTCGAAAAGCACACAGCAGCTAATCGAAACCGCCGTGATTGCCAATGCTATCCAGCCATAGACATAGACCGAAACCGCCAACGCAGGCAGGAGTGCGATAATAACATCGCCCATCAAGCGCGTGGTCGAGAGAGGTCCGTGCATATGCGGAGCAGAGGCTACAATAGTTCTGTTTGCCATATCTGTCTCTCCTTTTTATTTCTTTGCGTTACGAGCGCGGATAATACCCATTACGGTCTGCTTGCCATAGCGAACATAGTCGAGCAACGCGATATTTGCAGGACAGGTAAACTGGCAGCAACCACACTCAATACATATTGTAATATCACTCTTCTCCATCTCGTCCCAAGCCTTCTTCTTCGACTGCTTGGCCAAGAGGTACGGCTCGAGACCCATAGGGCAAGCCTCAATACACTTTGCGCACTTGATACAAGCCGATGGCTCGCCACGAAACGCCTCTTTGCCACTGATGATGGTAATACCCGAGCATCCCTTCATCACAGGAGATTCCAAATTGGAGATTGGTCGTCCCATCATTGGGCCACCGTTGAGAACACGGTTATCGCCCTCGGGCAGACCACCACACTTCGCGACAAGAGCCGAAACAGGTGTGCCAAAACGAGTCAAGAGATTCTTTGTCTCCTTAATCTCCTTGCCTGTAACCGTAACCACGCGCTCTACAAGAGGTTTATTCTTCTGCACAGCCTCATATACAGCCACCGCAGTCGAGGCGTTGCACACCACAGCCCCTACATCGATTGGGAGTGCCGGAGGTGCAGGAACCTCTCGTCCTGTAACGGCAGCGATAAGTTGCTTCTCTCCACCCTGTGGATACATTGTCTTTAAGGCCTTAACCTCGATTCCCTTATACTCCTTTGCCAAACGACTCAAGTAGGCGATAGCATCGGGTTTGTTATTTTCGATGCCGATAACGGCCTTATCGACCGACACCGCCTTCATCAAAATCGAAGTACCGACAAGCAGTTGTTCGCCACGCTCCAACATTGTGCGGTAGTCGGAGGTGAGGTAAGGCTCGCACTCTACACCATTGATAATCAATATCTCGGCCTTTTTGCCATCGGGAATAGAGAGCTTCACGTGAGTTGGAAAGGTTGCACCGCCCATACCTACGATACCGGCCTCTTTGATGCGGGCAATAATCTCAGCCGAAGAGAGATTACACTCCTTAACGAGCTCTGTCGAGAGGTCGATACCCTCTGCCCAAACATCATCCTCGCGCTTGATGGTAATCATCATCTGGCGCAGGCCCTGGCCATTGGGCTGCATATCGACAGCCGCTACTGTTCCCGAAATCGGAGCGTGGATATTTGCCGACATAAAGCCTGTTGCCTCGGCAATCTTATCGCCCACCTTCACCTTATCGCCCTTTTTGACTATGGCGGTAGCGGGTGCTCCGATATGCTGCGCAAGCGGAATAACCGCGACATCAGGCAACTCCATAGTCTCGATTACCTTCGACTTGCTCCATCTCTTATTGTCTGACGGATGAACTCCGCCAATCGGAAATGTTTTCATTATACTTTTAATTGATAATTGACAATTGACAATTGATAATTAATGGTAAAAACGATTTATCGTTTTTGCTCTTTATCAAATTAGTTTTCCGTTTTCCGTTCTCCGTTTTCCGTTTTTGGAGGTAGTGGCGCAAGACCTACCATCTTGATTGCTCCTGTAGGGCACTCGGCAACGCACTTACGACACAAACGACACTTTGTAGAGTCGATAAACGCGAGATTATTCTCGATGGTAATAGCCCCAAACTCACAAACCTTCAAGCACTTACCGCAGCCAATACATCCCGCCTTGCAGGCCTTCATCGTTACCGGACCCTTCTCCTTCGAGACGCACGAAACATAGATTGCGCGATTCTTCGGCCACTTCTTACGAAGTTCGATTACGCCCTTTGGACAAGCCTGAACACAGGCACCACAAGCAGTACATTTGTCGGCATCGACCTCGGCCAAACCCGTCTCCGGATTGATGTGGATAGCATCGAAAGCGCAAGCCTCAACGCAATCGCCATAACCCAAACAACCGTAGGCGCAATCGGTCTCGCCCTTATAGACTCCCGCAGCAATAGCGCACGAACGAGTTCCTCCGTAGGTAGTTGTGCGAGGACGTTTCTCGCAGGTACCGCCACATCGAACGGTTGCCACCTGAGGCTCCTTGACAGGTGCAGCCTTACCCAAATAGTCAGCGATAGATTTCATGCACTCTCCACCGCCAACCGAACAATAGAGCGACGAGATATCCTCCTGCTCGACCAAAGCTGTAGCCAAGCCTCGACAACCGGGGAAGCCGCAACCACCGCAGTTTGCACCGGGCAGCATCTTCTCTACATCGTCGATGCGAGGATCCTCCTCAACCTTAAACTTCTGTGCCACAAAGTAGAGGACAATAGCCGCCACCAAACCGATAGCACAGAGAGGAACGATTGTGTAAAATAATGACATCATCTCTTTTACCTTATAATTTGTTAATTGTAAATACTATTTTTTGCGATATCCGCTTGTGAAAAAGTCCCAATAAGAGATAGTAGAGAGCCGTTATTGCAAGCGATGATAAAGCAGCAATGCCTTCGTTGCATCCCGCTACAATCAAAAGAGCCAAAGCCGCAACCAGAATCAACAACGGAACAACATAGCACAAAACTACCGCCATAACACCTGCACTGCGACGCGCGGCAACATCCACGACCTCGCCAACAGCATATCGTGCGGCATCGTCGGTATAGACCACTATCTCGCGGGTAGTACCCTGCCCCATTGCGCAAGCCTTGCGCGATGCGCATGAACCACACGCCTCATTTACCTCAATGGCAACACACACAACGCCCTCCCCAACGGAGAGGACCTTGCCTTTGTGCTCTATTTGTTCTGCATGTCTCACCTCGGAGCCGAATATTAGTCTCCGTACTTATTGATAAGCGGCATCAATCGCTCGTGGCCAAAAGCACATGCCGAGAGGCGCAATACCGGAGGGAACTGATAACGCTTCTTCTCGTTCTGCATAACCATCGAGTGAATCTTCTCGACAACCTCCGACTCGAAGCCTGCATTTATAATCTCCTCGCGGTGCTGTCCCTGCTCAATCATTCGCATCAATATAGCATCGACAACATCGTATGGAGGCAGCTCGTCGCTATCCTTCTGACCCACGCGCAACTCCGAAGATGGCTCCTTTGCCAAAATGCTCTCCGGAATAAGGCCGCCTTTGACCCTGTTGATATATCGAGCCAAGTCGAACATCTCGGTCTTATATAGGTCGCCCGTAACACTGAACGCGCCCGCCGTATCGCCATAGAGAGTGCACAAGCCAAGGGCATTTTCGCTCTTATTCGAGGAGTTCAACACGATATATCCCGTCTTATTTTGCACGGCCATCAACATAATAGTACGCAGACGAGCCTGAATATTCTCTTCGGTAACATCGAACTCGCGACCACCGATAACCGGCTTAAGGGTGTTCACAACCGATGTGTAGGCCTCCGAAATTGGCAATACGCTATACTCAACGCCCAAATTTTCGGCCAAAATCGTAGCATCTGACACCGAGTGGTCGGAAGAGAATTGCGAAGGCATTAGCAGAACCTTGACATTCTCCTTGCCGAGAGCCTCTACAGCGATGCAAGCCACAACAGCCGAATCGATACCTCCTGAAAGACCAACACAAGCCTTTTTGTATCCACTCTTGAAGAAGTAGTCGCGCAAGCCCAATACCGCCGCCTTGAAGAAGTAGGCTGTACGCTCGTGGCGATACAACTCCTCCGGCAACTCGCACGGTTTATTGTCTGCCGCTGTATCGTAGATTGCAAAATCCTCCTCGAAGGATTTCATCAGCAAGGCAACCTCCCCCTTGTTATTGATTACACACGAAGTACCATCATAGACAATCTCGCCCGAACCGCCAACGTGGTTAATGAGCGCAATGGTTTTGGACTCGATAAATGCCAAATTGTGCATTGTCTCGTAGCGATACGACATCAAGCCCTTACCGTAACGACGGGCATTGATACTGAAGATAATATCGACATCGCGATCCACATCCTTAAGGAAACTGAAATCGTCGCCAACGACAATGGCAACCTTCTCGCCTGCAATGCGAACCACCTTCACGCCCTCGCCACTGGTCAAGAATCCCATCTCGCGGCGAGCCGTAATATTTGCCTTGGTAACATAACGCTTGACGGTGCCATTTTCGATAATAACGGCGGCACTCTGAGTTCCGTTTTGCATCAGCAGCGGAGTTCCCACCACGGCTGTAATATCATCACAATAGGAGGCAATCTCATCGAGGGCCTCCTCACACAATTCGAGGAAAGTAGTCTTGCGAAGAAGGTCGAAAGCGGGTGTTCCACTCAAAGCCTGTTCGGCAAAGATGATAACATCAGCCTCTTCGCGTTTGGCACGCTGGATTGATTCGATAATTTTCGCTGCATTACCTGTGATATCCCCTATTGTGTAGTTGAGTTGTGCAAGGGCTATTTTCATCACTAAAACTGATTTTTCTTTTATACTGGCGCAAATATAGTTATAATTTATTAAAATTATAAAGTTTCGCCACCTTTTTTCGCCCTACTTGCCACCTTTTTAGAACTTTTGCGCCAACACACGGAACGACCACGGCTCCATATCGCCCCACGTATGCTCATAGAGGGTTGCATCCGCACCCGTAATCACATCCCTGTATTGACCTTCGTAGATGCCCGTATGGAAATCGGAAAATACCTTGTATGGCGAAAGATTGGCAATATAGACCACCCTACCCTCCATATTTTCGCGTACAAAGGCCAACAGGCAATCGGGAGCATTGGTATCAATCTCAACAAACGAACCACCTAAATCTGCCGACAAGAGTGCCGTAAAGTCGTGTTTAAGAGCACACAAACTTCGATAGAGTTCCGTCGTATCGTTATCGGGCATCTCGGGCATCGCATCCTTATCAAAGAAGGCGAATGAGTGGTCGTAACCATACTCCTGGCCCGTGTAAATCAGCGGAATAGTCTTTGGCAGAACAAATGTAAGGGCTGTCATAGCCCCCAAAGCTGCACCAAAGCGACTATATTCACTACCACTCCATGAGTTCTCGTCGTGGTTTGAAGTAAAGGAGAGGTGCATAGAGTCCTGAGGGAAATTATTTAGAATGGCATAGACCTTATCCCTCAGGTTCCATACGCGAGATTTTCCCTGTGCGACATCACACATAGAATGATGTAGTTCCCAACCGTAGCAGGCATCAAAAGCGTTATCGAAGAACTCGACACCTTCGGCTTCGGCAAGCATAAAACTATCCTTTTTCACGCATTGCAGCTCTCGTCGCACCTCCTGCCAAAAGCCCAACGGAACAAGCATTGCCATATCGCAGCGGAAGCCATCGACAGCGTGTTTGCAAACCCAGAACTTCATAGCTTCGATTTGTCCCTTCCAGACCCCCCTCTCGTCATAGTTCAATTTGGCCGTATCGCTCCAATCCCAAGGCACTTTGGCAGCCCCGTTTTCGTCGCGTTCGTACCAGCTTACGGGTTTGGTTTTCAGCCACTTTGCGTCACGAGCAGTATGATTTGCAACCCAGTCGAGAATAACCTTCATACCAAGGCGGTGGGCCTCCGCAACAAAGGCATCAAAATCGGCCATTTTTCCAAATTCGGGATTGACATCACAGTAGTCGGAAATGGAGTAATATGAACCGAGCGACCCCTTGCGCTCGACCTTTCCGATCGGGTATATCGGCATCAGCCAAACAACATCGATACCGATACTACGCAAATGTTCTAAACGCCGCATCGCGGCCTTAAATGTTCCGGCCTTTGTCAGCTGACGAACATTCATCTCATACATCACCGCACCATAACTCCAAACCGTGTGTTGCATTGCCATACTATCGAAACATTGATATATAATTTGAGTTCAAAATTACGAAAAAACATTGAGATTAGCAAATTTCGACTCTTTATATGCGCGCGCAGTTGGTTTTTTCAAATATAAGTATTATCTTTGCAAGGATAAGTCGAATAACGCTATCAACAACCGAAATTAAACAAAAACAAGATATAGATGAAAACATTTTTCAAAACATTAACAATCGCCTTGCTCGCCACAGTGCTTGTAGGATGCAACTCTACAAAACGAGTTATCTACAAATTCGCCAAGGATGAGGCAGTAAAGGCTCTTGTCGAGGATGGGCAGATACGCATCAAGCCACACGACCGCTTGACTATAGTGGTATCGAGTCAGAACCCCGAATTGGCAGCACCATTCAATGCGCCATCTTCGTTTAACTCACTCTCGCTCAACCCACTCGGAAACTCTTCAGCGAATGGTTTGCAATCGGTACAGGTGCGTACCGTAGATGAGAACGGCGCACTCGAGATGCCTCTTATCGGCAAAATCGAGTGTGCGGGCAAGACTCGTTCGCAGCTATCAAATGAGATAGCCAAGAAGATTATCGAGGGCGGATACATCAACGACGCAATGGTAAACATACAGTTTGCCGATATGAAGATTTTTGTACTCGGCGAGGTAACACGCCCCGGAGAGTTCAACATCACACGCGACAAGATCACCATTCTCGAGGCATTGGCAATGGCGGGCGATATGACAATCTATGGTAACCGTGAGAATGTTGCCGTAATACGTCGCAGCAACAACAAAGATTATGAGGTATTTACCCTCAACTTCCTCGAGGGCGACCAGATGACCTCTCCTGCATTCTACCTCCAGCAGGGCGACGTGGTATATGTTCAGCCGAACAAATACAAGGCGGCAACGGCAGAGATTAACCAGAACAGAACTTTCTGGATTTCGATTGCCAGCACCCTCATTACTGCAACCTCGTTGGTTCTCACTATTGTAAACTTTGCTCAAAGAAATTAATAAGGGATTAGATGATGGAAAACACACCTATAAACGGCTCGAGTCGTACGGAAAACGAAAATATTGCGCATCGTACCGTAAGCATTAGCGAAGTTCTGAACAAATCACTCAAGAGGTGGTATTGGTTTGTCATCTCCGTAGTATTGTTTATCGGCATCGGAGTATTCTATCTACTCTCGACATCGC
This sequence comes from Alistipes sp., assembly GCA_045541235.1. Taxonomy (GTDB): domain Bacteria; phylum Bacteroidota; class Bacteroidia; order Bacteroidales; family Rikenellaceae; genus Alistipes. Next base: position 8,596 of record JAZQIS010000083.1, on the reverse strand, counting down.
CGGTTTATCAGCGCGAGGCGACCGTCCTTATCAAGGATGCACGACGCGGTAGCGCGGCGAGTGAGCTCTCGGCATTTGCCGATATTGCAGGTATCTCGACACGTCGTAGTGTAGATAACGAGCTGTACGTACTGCAGGCTCGTCGCCTTATGTTACAGGTGGTAGAGCGATTGAACCTGACCGTAAATTACACCACCAAATCGGGGTTGCGCACCTCGACATACTACAAGAACTCCCCTATCGAGGTGACTTTTGTGGATGACCTTGGTGGCAAAAGTTGCTCCTTCACCGCGCTGATGGGCAAGGAAGATGTGACAATTTACGACTTTTCGACATCGAGATCATCCAAGAGCGACGAGAAGGCCGACGAGAAGTTTACCGTAACCGCAAGATATGGTGATACGATAAACCTCCCTATCGGACAAATCGTGGTTGCTAAGACGCTCTATATGACCCCTGAGATTGAGGGCAAGGAGATAAAGGTATCGAAGGGCTCGAAGGAGGTTATAGCTACGTCATACCGCGACCGAGTGAAGATGGCCGTAGCAAGCAAGATGTCCTCTATCATCAACCTCACACTCAACGATGTTGTACCACAGAGAGCAGACGATGTACTCAACACCCTGCTCGACGTATATAACGACGATGCCGTAATCGACAAGCAGATTGTGGCAGAGGCTACTGCGAAGTTTATCTCCGAGCGATTGAAGATTATCGGCGAGGAGTTGCAGGCTATCGACGGCGATATCAAGCGATTCAAGGACAAAAACCGAATCGTGGATATATCAACCGAGGCGAAGCGTCGTACAGAGGGTGTTATGCGCTACGAGCAGGAGATTGCCGCTACAAGCAATCAAATTGCAATGTCGAAGTTTATCAGCGACTACCTTAGCGACAACTCGCAGGATGCAAACCTCATCCCTGCAACCACATTCGAGGGTAGTGCAAACCTTGTGGCTCAGATTGCAGACTACAACTCATTGGTACTCCAGCGTTTGAAGCTCGGCAACGATAGCGGCAACAACCCTATCGTGCTACAGTTGGAGAGTAACATCAATTCGACCAAGAATGCAATTCTTGCTTCGTTGGCTTCGCACACCAAGACTCTCGAAATCAAGCTCAAAAACCTGAAGGACCAGGAGCGCAAGATGAGCAGTATGATTGGTGCAGTACCAAAGCAGGAGCAGGAGTTCCTCACAATCTCGCGTCAGCAGAAGATTAAGGAGGAGTTGTTCCTCTACCTCCTCACCAAGAGCGAGGAGAATGCCATTTCGTTGGCCATAACAGAGCGACCTGCACGTATTGTCGATTATGCCTTCGGAGGCTCACGCCCCGTATCGCCAAACTCATCGCTCATTATGTTGGCTATGTTGATTCTCGGCGTTGGATGCCCATTCGGCATAATCTATCTGCTTATCCTTACCAACTCGAAGGTACAAGGCAAACACGATATTACAAAGTACTGTACAGTGCCATATTTGGGCGACATTCCTATCTTCGAGGGTCACCTCAACCGTTCTATCGCGGTGAAGGAGAGTGGCCGCGACAAGGTTTCGGAGGCATTCAAGATTTTGCGTACCAATATGGGCTTTATGTCGCGCGGCAACAAGCAGCAGGTTATCCTTACCACCTCGTCTAATGCCCACGCAGGTAAGACCTTCGTATCGATTAACCTCGGTATGACTCTCGCCTTCTCGGGCAACAAGGTGTTGATGATTGACCTCGACCTCCGCCGCCGCACTCTCTCCAAGCATATGGGACAGCGAAGCAACCCGAATGGAGCTACCAAGTTCCTCAGCTCGTCGGATTGCGATATCAACAGCATCATCACAAACAGCGGTCTGCACGATAACTTCGACTTTGTATATGCCGGATTGCAGCCGCCAAACCCTGCCGAGTTGCTTATGTCGCAGCGTTTGGACAATTTGATTGCCGAGTGTCGCAAGATTTACGACTATATCATCATCGACAGCGTTCCTGCAATGGTTATTGCCGATGCAATGATTACCAGCCGTGTGGCCGATTTGAGTATCTACGTTGTACGCGAGGGACTCCTGGAGCGTCAGCAAATTCCGGATATCAACGCTCTCCACTCCGAGCATAAGTTGAACAATATGTGTATTGTCCTCAACGGAGCAAGCGAGAGCCGTCAGTCGTACGGATACAGCTACCGCTACCAATACACATCGGGGTCGGATAAGAACAACCACGGATGGCGTAAGATATTCAAAAAGTTAGGAATCCTTAAATAGTTAATCTATGTCTTATACGGGCTTATACATAGCAGTTGATTTTGACGGTACGTGCGTAACTCACGAGTATCCATACTTGGGTCAGGATATTGGCGCAGTACCTGTGCTTAAAGAGTTAGTCGAGCAGGGCCACAACCTTATCCTCTACACTATGCGCAGCGGAAAACTCGAGAAGGAGGCGGTGCAGTGGTTCAAAGATAACGGCATAGAGCTATACGCCGTAAACTCGAACCCAACACAGAAGAAATGGACAAAATCGCCAAAGGTTCACGCCGACGTTTATATCGACGATGGAGCACTTGGATGTCCTTTGGTGCACTCGATGCGTACATCACGCCCCTACGTGGATTGGGTAAAGGTGCGTGAGTGGCTTGTTGAAGAGGGATTTTTGTAACGTATTTCAAACTATAAAGCAGGGCAGGCAGTGTCAGTTTTGGCATTGTCTGTCTCTTTTTATGCCAAAATGGCAGACTATATAGATAAATATAGGTATGGCACAAGGTTTGAACACCTCATTTTTCGAAGATAAGAAAATAACTACAAAAATTACAACTATATGAAAAACGGAAAAATTGGGGTTACGACCGAAAACATCTTCCCCGTAATCAAAAAGTTCTTATACTCGGATCACGAGATTTTCTTGCGCGAGTTGGTCTCAAACGCAGTGGATGCTACGCAGAAGTTACGCACTCTTGCCTCGACAGGTGTATTTGCAGGCGAGACAGGCGAACTCGCAGTGCATATTGCGGTGGATAGGGACTCTCGCACCCTTACCGTAACCGATAACGGTATCGGAATGTCGGCCGACGAGGTCGATCGCTACATCAACCAGATTGCATTCTCGGGTGCGGAGGAGTTCCTTGCAAAGTACCAGAATCAAGCCATCATAGGCCACTTTGGTTTGGGATTCTACTCTGCATTTATGGTGTCGGACAAGGTGGAAATCTTCACCCAATCGTACGACACGGCGAAACCTTCGGTGCATTGGGTGTGCGATGGTTCGCCCGAGTACTCGATGGAGGAGCTATCGGAGAAGCGCGAGCGCGGAACAAGTATCGTACTCCACCTCTCGGAGGAGTGTGCGGAGTATGCCGAGGAGAGCAAGGTGAGCGAGTTGCTCGGCAAATACTGTCGTTTCTTGCCGGTACCTGTAATTTTTGGTAAGGTCAAGGAGTGGAAGGATGGCAAATATGTCGATACCGAGAAGGATAATCGTATTAACGACACCGAGCCACTATGGACACGCAAGCCGTCGGAGATTACAGAGGAGCAGTATAAGGCCTTCTATCAGGCTCTCTACCCTATGAGCGAGGAGCCGTTGTTCTCGATTCACTTGAACATCGACTATCCTTTCCACCTGACAGGAATTTTGTACTTCCCTCGCATACACAACAACTTCGAGATTCAGAAGAACAAGATTCAGCTCTACTGCAATCAGGTATTCGTTACCGACGAGGTGCAGGGAATCGTGCCGGAATATCTCACCCTCTTGCACGGCGTTATCGACTCGCCTGATATCCCACTCAACGTCTCGCGTTCGTACCTACAGAGCGACAGCAACGTAAAGAAGATTTCGGGATATATCACCCGTAAGGTTGCCGAGCGACTTAACGAGTTGTTCAACTCGATGCGCGCGGAGTACGAGCAGAAATGGGATGATTTGAAGATATTTATTGAGTATGGCTTGCTCACCGACGAGAAATTTGCCGAGAAGGCTGCTGGCTGTATGTTGTGGAAGAACACCGAGGGCAAATACTTTACCGCCGAGGAGTATAGCACAGCCGTAAAGGATTTGCAGACCGACAAGGACGACAAGTTGATTTTGCTCTACACCGACGATGTTGTGGGCAAGCACTCCTTCCTTCAATCGGCAAAGGCGAAGGGTTACGATGTGCTGTTGATGGACGGACAACTCGACAGCCACTACATAAATTGGTACGAGCAGAAGAACGAGAATACCCGTTTTGTGCGTGTAGATAGCGATATTATAGACCACCTTATCCGCAAGAAGGAGGAGAACAAAATCTCGCTTACCGAGGCGCAGCAGGAGATTATGCGCCCTGTATTCGAAAGTCAGCTACCAACAGATGATGATATCCGCTACAATATCTCGTTCGAGGCAATGTCGGCCGATGATGCCCCTATCGTAATCACCCAGAACGAGTTTATGCGCCGAATGAAGGATATGGCAAAGATGTCGGGCGGTCAGATGAGTCAATTCTACGGACAGATGCCTGACAACTTCACTATCGCCGTGAATGGTAACCACCCTATCGTAATCGACATTCTCGACTCGGTGGAGAGGGCCTATGGCGACAAACTCAAGAGTATTACCAAGAAGATTGATGCGGCAGTAGCCGAGGAGAATCGCTTCGAGGAGATGACCAAGGGCAAGAACGAGGCCGACCTCACGCAGGAGGAGAAGGATATGCGCGAGGAGCTCTCCAAGAAGGTGCTGACACTCCGCGATGAACGTAACCTGCGCCTCAAGGAGATTGGCAAGGATAACGCTCTGGTGCGACAGATAATCGACCTTGCACTACTCTCGAACGGAATGTTGAAGGGCAAGAATCTATCCGACTTTATCGAGCGTTCGATATCGCTAATCGGAGCGAAAGAGTAACAAAAAGAGCCTGCCTAACAAACACAAAGTTAGGCAGGTTCTTTTCTTGTATTTATTCCACTTGTTGCTATCGAGTATTCGGGATTTTTTCATTATCTTTGTGCATTGAATACCACTTCGTTATTATACATAGGGGTTTAATAAAAAATATCGTAATATGAGACGCATTATTCTTTCTATGGTTCTTATTTTAAGTTCTTGGATTGCGCTTGCACAAGGAGTCAATAATACCACAACTCTGGTAGGTTCTTGGATTGGCAAACTATCTTTCGGCTCGAGGGGATTAAATATAGGACTCAACATAGAGCAACAAGACGGATATGTAGTTTGTACTCTTGATAGTCCGGACCAGGGCGTTAAGGGTATTGGTTGTCACAAAAACACTCTTACGGATACAAAAATTTCGCTCTCTGTGCCTGCAATTGGCGCGTCGTACGAAGCAGAATTGGTAGAAGATACGCTTGTAGGAACCTTCTCACAAGGAGGTCTAAAACTCCCACTAACACTTAAACGAGGAGAGTATAAACCTCGTAGGCCCCAGACTCCTACAACTCCTCTCTCATATACGACCGAGGAGGTGGCGTTCGCCAACAAAGCCGAAGGAGCCAAGCTCTCCGGCACATTGACTTATCCGGTTAATTTCGAGAATTATAAGAAGTACTCTGTGCCTGTCGTCTTGATGGTTACGGGCAGTGGTGGGCAGAATCGCGATGAGGAGATTTTTGACCACAAGCCTTTCCTGGTTATTGCAGATTTTCTCGCCAAAAATGGAATAGCATCACTTAGATATGATGATAGAGGTGTGGGTAAATCGACAGGTCCCACAAAGAATACTACAACAGAGAATAACCTCGCTGATGCCGAAGCCGGTATCGCATATCTGCGTAGCCTGAAAAAGTTTGGCAAGATTGGTGTTTTGGGACATAGTGAAGGTGGCACGATCGCATTTATGATGGGCGCAAATAAGAATGTAGATTTTCTTATCTCATTGGCTGGTACTGCTGCTAAGGGTATAGATGTAATTGTTGGTCAAAATAGAGCCGCAATGCAACTTCAGGGAGTTCCTACAGCGATAATCGAGGACTATGCTGTGGCGTTGAGGATTGTGTATGCCGATAGAATTAGCGGCAAAGAGATTGCGGACAAGCCTGCATACATCGAAACATTATGCCAAACAAACAAATTGACATTGCCAAACAACTTTAAGTCAAACCTTGTAAAGTGCATAACCTTCGGAGATAACTGGCTGACTTGGTTCTTGGGATATGACCCTGCACAAGCTATTAGTAGGATAAAATGTCCCGTTATGGCACTAAATGGCGCACTGGATTTGCAAGTATTAAGTTCTGATAACTTGCCTGTCATCAAAGCTAATTTGCCAAAGAACAAGAAGAGTGTAATCAAAGAGTATGATAGTTTGAATCATCTTTTCCAACATTGCACCCCATCTACAGCTCTCAACTATGGAGCGATTGAAGTGACGATATCCGTAGGGGTGTTGAAAGATATGGCAAATTGGCTCAATACGATAAAGTAATATTCCGATTATTCTCGGAAAGAGAATGGCGACCACTCCACGCGAGCAGTCGCCATTCTCTTATCGTTCTTCGAGAGGCCTGTTTTGAAGCTAAAAGTTATTTGCCTGTTGGCACACAACACGTGTTTTCCGAGCTCGGGCAACAAGAGGCGGCAAGAAGAACAACCGCGATTGTGTGTACAGAAGCGTTCATAGTGCCAAGCTATTTCTTTGCAACCACATTACCCTCGGTATCGAGCAAATACCAATCACAGCTGTCGTATTCCCGCACCTCGAACAACTCCTTGGAGAGCATATTGATATCCGAGTAGAGGGCAGGTGTGATAGGCTCGCCCGTAATACGATTCATAATACCATAGCGATTCATAACCTCGTACTTCACAAAGTCGGCGAACTCGTAAGTAAGGTCTCCACAACTATCATAACCATTAGGATATTTGAGGTAGTATGTACTGTCAAACATAAATGGACGTATGGTATTACCCTCAAAATCTACTTGCCACTGCTTGAAATCCTTCGTAAATACAAAGCCATCATAAAGGATGTTTACATAATCGTACTCCGCAGGATATACAACAGCGCAATCCGCATTAAGAACGCCGTGCTTATTGTCCTTGACGACTACACGATAACCGCTTGTATGAGGGGCCCATATCTCGTCGTACGACGGCTCCACAACCCACTTTCCGTTCTTATCAATCAAGCCTAAATCGCCATCTTTGTTGGTCATCATGCAATAGCCACCATGGAAAACATAAGCCAAATCGCACACACGGCACTTGTCGGAGAAGTCGAAGCGGAATGGAATAACAACTTCGTTGTTGGCATTGATAAAGCCAATCTTGCCATCCTTCATAACGGCCGCCAAACCTTCGGAGAACACCCACGCTTTGCGATAGTCGTTAGCCTTGGCATCAATGACAATACGACCTGTGTTTACATTGATATAACCACGCCTATAAGGCAATGCATAAACGGCCAACGAGTCGTTCACGGGGACATCCGAAAGCCAGTTAATCTTGTCGGTAGTATATCCACCCGTCTGCTTATCATAGACTCTCCACTTGTTGTCGGAGAATGAATGAAGAGTAATATTGTCCGACAATTTGCGGTCCCAATAATCTCGGCCATATTCATCCTCATAGAGAGCATAAGCCACAAGAGCGACAAAGCCTACGGGAACAATAATAAAGATTGCTACAATCGAGCGACGAAGCCACTTCGGGCGGTTCTTCCAGCAGTTGCGAATTGTGCGCCAAGCAAGGCGGCCAAAAGCAATAATTGCTGTAAAAATCAAGGCTGCCACACCGAGCAGTGCCTGAAAAATTCGAGTTAGTCGTTTCATAATAGTATTGTTTATTTTGCTCTTTAGTTCTTAACTCTAAATAACTCCATATCACAAGTGTTGCTTGTCTGCTATTATTCCTGAATCAGTTCATACTCGACACCGAACCACTCGTTGAGAGTATCCTCAACCTTTGCATTGATTTCGGGGGTAATCTTATCCTTAATCTTCTTATAGTCATAGAGCATTGCCACGCCATCATCCAACACACCCAAAAACTTATAGACAACGCTTGGGAGCAAGTCCATAGGCAGAATAGTATAGATAATGGCTGCATAGATGAGTACACGGTCAAGGGTTGAGGTATTATCGTCGTCCATCACATAGTAGAACTGCAACAGGGGACGAGTAGTCGCACGACCGGCCTTCAATGCCCAAGGACGCAACTTATCCATCAATGCGTTAATCTTACCACGCCAATCAACGTTCTTAACTTTCTCAAGAAGACCTGAAATATCCTTACCCATAACAAGGTAAGCAAGAATCAAAAGTGAAATTGTAATCAACATATTGCTTAAATTTTATTGTTCGTTTTATAGTATAGAGTGACAAAACTACGAAATCTATCACTTAGCCTTACTATTGTTTTGGAAACATTATCTCCATAGGCTCGTTGGTGGTGCTTTCAATGGAGATCATACCTTCATAATCTTTGGTTTCGCTCACCCAAATGGTAAACTCATATCCTCCCTCCGATGCCGTTCTGCCATACCTCAAAGCATCATATTTGATAGCCGTTACAAGGCTATCGGCCTGAATATCATACAAACCGCACTTGTTGTCTTTGTAAACAATGCTGTAGCGCTCAACCGATGTAGCCTCAACACGGTCAAACTTTC
>JAZQIS010000082.1:0-12255 GCA_045541235.1 Alistipes sp. | reverse complement strand
TTTCAAAGAGTTTGTGAAATGGTATCTCTTTCTGCAAAGCAATCAGGGAAAGGCAAGCAAAAAATAGGGCGAGAAATACTACGTTTCTCGCCCATCTTTTATTATCTAAAAAGCGCCACTTTTGGCATCATTACCCTTTTTTTATACAACAAAATAAGCACCTTCGTTACGAAGGTGCTTATTTTGTAAAACAATATGTTCTGCTATTTGAAGTACCTCTTGTAGTAATCCGCAAATCCCGAGAAGTAGTAGCGGTGACCGGCGTGGCCCTCGAACATTTCGCAGTTCTGCTCTGCTCCAAAGGCCTTATAAACCGACTGTGTTGTCTTAAACTCCTCGCGTGCAGGGCCAATTGGGAAGATATCATCCTCCTTGCCATTTATGATAAGAAGCTTTCGTGGTGCAACCAAACCTGCGATATCGCCCATATTGCAGAGCTTCATAATTCCTGGGATATAGTTGCAGTTGCAGTGGTAGATGGAGCCGATGCTACCCTCGAACGAGCAGAATGCCGAGCTCGGTGCGCAGAGCGAAATTCGCTTGTCGATAGCGCCGGCGTAGAGGGTTGCGGTGCCACCACCCGAGTTGCCCGTTACGACAACCTTGTTAGGGTCAATTGGAAGGTTAGCCAGTGCCCAATCGATAATCTTCATAATATCCCATACGCGGTCGCCAATGAGCACACGGCCTGAGATGATGTCGCGCATAGAGTAGTAGATGCACGAATGAATGCGAGGCTTTTTGCGCGCCAAATCCTCGGGGTGCATAGTCTTACCAAAGCCGCGAGTTGTAGGGTTGATTGTGATAAACCCTAACTTTGCTGCGCGATATGCGACATCGGTATCGCGTGTCTCGAACGACTTTGCCTCCTTCTCGTTGGCTGCAATACCCGAATATACCTCAGGGTTCTTGTTGTGTCCCTGCGGTGTGATGCAGAGGGTGAGGTTTTTCTGCTCTCCCTTCGGGCGGATAATAACCATAGGGATAATCATTGTAGGCTCGGTCCAAATTTGCCATCTCTCGCGTGTTGCAAAGCCGAGGTCCTCACTGTCAATCTGCTCGGCCTTAGGTACAAAATCCTTGTAGCGCTCCTGCAATGCAGTGATGCCGAGGAGATCCGAGAGCTCCTTGTGGAAGTTCTTTTGCCACTTCTTATGGTTGCCTTTGTAGTTCTCGTAGGCGTACTTGGCCTCCACCTGCTGATACTGCGTGTCAAATTGATGTTGTGCGCTGAAGGTCTTGACATAGTCCTGTGCGCGAGAAGTCGCCGATACCGCGATAAGGAGTGTCAGCGAAAGTAAAATTCTCTTCATAGTGATATTTTTTAGGTTTAACTATCGTCGTGTGACTTGCAGGGCGCGCTCCTCCTCGGCATCCTTTTCGAGGATGTCGTCACCCTCCCAATCGAACATCGGAAAGTCGGTCTGCTCGCCCAACTGAAAACGGGTGTAAGTGATTGGTAACCCCCTATCAAGGTACATCTGCTCGTAGGCAGTCTTTACCGAGAGAACCTCGTCGGCATATCCCGAGCCGTAGATGTCGTTGTTTGCCACCTCGCACTTTAGCCCGAATCTCTCTATAACGGCCGATGTGTAGGCGAAGAGGTGCTGCGAGTCGGTCTTGAGGTTTATCCAACCATCCTTGCGGAGTAGCTTTGCGTAGTACTCCAAAAATATAGGGGCCGTAAGACGCTTCTTTGCGCGCTTGGTGCGGAGTTGTGGGTCGGGGAAGGTAATCCAAATCTCATCCACCTCCCCCTCAGCAAAGAGCGATGTTATGAACTCGATACGAGCGCGGAGGAATCCTACGTTGCCCATTTCGCGCTCTGTCGCCGTTTTCGCACCGCGCCATATTCTGGCTCCCTTGATATCAACGCCGATAAAGTTCTTATCGGGGTTGCGCTCTGCCAGAGCTACGGTATATTCGCCCTTGCCGCAACCGAGTTCAAGGATTATAGGGTTGTCGTTATGAAAGAAATCCCTGCGCCAATTCCCTTTCAGAGGGTGGTCGGTGCGAAACATCTCCTCGAATGCCGGTTGTACGAAACACTTAAAAGTAAGATTCTCGGCAAATTTTCTGAGTTTATCTTTTCCCATTTTCTATTTAAGTTCTACTCCTATGGCCTCTATCCCCTTGACCTCCTCGTATGGCTCGAAGGTGAATGTGTATGGCCCTTTTTTGTTTAGTAAGACGTTTGCTCGGTAGGGCAGACATTCGGTAGTTGCCAAACCAAGTGTAGGACGAGGCTTGCGAGGATAGAGTGTAATGCTATCCACAAAGCAGAGAGAGTCAGGTGTCATAACAATAATCTTTATCGGCAATGCACGCCTCTTGAAGTTATTGTTGTATCGCATTGCTATATTGAGGCTGCGGAGCAAAAGGGTGTCGGTGTTGGTATAGCATAGACTCTCGGCGCTGTTCCAAGCTCGCATACTTACGCCTGTCATCTGCGTTGTTTCGGGTGCAATACACCCAACGAGAACTGCCAATGCAACAACTATTATGCTCAATCGTTTTGCCGCCTTCATATTCGGTGCTGTTACTCTTGCTTCTGCTTGTTTTGGTTGCCTTGATTATTTCGGTTGTTATGGTTGTGGTGACCACCGTGACCTCCACGACTACGCTGATAGTGGTTGCGTTGGCCATTGTGTCTCTGAACTCCCTGTTGGCTGTCCTGCCCCTGGTTGTTTGACTCCTGACCGGCCTTCGCTTCACTCTTTTCGCCCTCGTTCTTCTGCTCCGATGTTGCTTGAGGTTGATTGTTTTGTTCGCCTTGACCATTGTGGGAACCACTGTTGCGGTTCTTTCTCTTCTTGCGCTTCTTCGACTTGTCGAAACGTGTGATACTATCCTCCTCGGTGCGGTATGTAGGCTCCTCTATCTGTGGCTCAAACTCCTCACCAAGAATGGTTTCAACCTTTCCACCATTGCGATTTACTGCCAAAATCTCACGAACACGCGATACAGGAATTGTTACCAGGTTCGACATCGAGTCTTTGCTTGTCGAGAAGGTCATTGTGTGGGCGAGAATATCGCTCTTTACAAGGAAATATTCGCCGTCGATAGCCTGCAAAGGCTCACGCAAACGTGGCATCGAACGACGTGCATCGGCATATACATCGTACTCGTACATCAGGCAGCACTTTAACTTTGAGCACTGACCTGCCAACTTCAATGGGTTTAGTGAGAGGTCTTGCACACGTGCAGCCCCCGTTGTAACACTCGAGAAGCTCGAAACCCACGAGGCGCAACACAACTCGCGACCACAAGCTCCGATACCGCCAATACGTCCCGCCTCCTGGCGCGCTCCAATCTGTTTCATCTCGATACGGATATGGAACTGCTCGGCAAAGACCTTAATAAGCTCGCGGAAATCGACACGTCCGTCGGCAATATAGTAGAAAATGGCCTTAATCTTGTCGCCCTGATACTCCACATCGCCAATCTTCATATCGAGGCCCATTTCGGCAGCGATTTGTCGTGAGCGAATCATTGTCTCGTGCTCGAGGGCTATAGCCTCCTGCCACTTCTCAATATCGTATGGACGAGCCTTGCGGTAAATCTTCTTGAACTCTCCGTTGTGGGGATTGAAGCCGATGCGCTTCATCTGACGCGCCACCATATCGCCCGTAAGCGAGATGATGCCTATGTCGTGGCCGGGCGAGGCCTCCACTGCCACAATGTCGCCCACCTCGAGTTGGAGGTTGTTCACGTTCTGATAGAACGAACGGCGCGTATTTTTGAAACGCACCTCGAAAATATCTGTCGGGAAGTTGTCGGGATACTCCTCGAGCCAAGGCTCCTCGTGAAGACGGAAACAGCCGCGCGCCTCTTTAGCATATGGCTCTCCTACCTCGTTTACACCAAAGGCAACACCACGTCCAACTTCGGGTTTGTCATATTTTGAATAATCCATAATTTCGCAAAAGTCAATATTTTGCGTAAAGATAGTAAATAAAACCGAAAATGGAAAATGTAGGGGCGAAAACTATGAAATTTTTCGCAGATAACGCAGGTGGCGAGCCACTTGAACACCATAGAGAATTGCTGCGGTAGTGAGACCGACGATATAGCCGACGATAAGCCCCGTTGCTCCCATATTGAACTTGAATGCAACGAGATATCCCACCGGAATATTCAGTACAATGTAGGCGATAAAGGCGATTATGGCAATACTTTTTACCTGCTGCATACCGCGCAAAATTCCCACCAGAATACACTGTATCGCATCCGAAAGTTGGTAGGTGGCATATACGATAAGCATCTGCGAGGCAAGCACTATAACATCCTTGTTCTCAGTGAATAGCAGCGGCATAACGTGGCGCAACGAAACAAAGGCGACGATTACACCAATGCCCCAAACTACTGCCATCGACAGGGCAGAGCGTACCACATCGCATATCTCGTTGATGTCGCGACGGCCAAAGGCGTGCGACACACAAATTGTCGTAGCCGAACCGAGCGACAGAATAAGCATAAAGGTACAATTCCCGTAGGTATTGCCCACCTGATTGGCACTTATAGCCTCTGCGCCAAACCAGCCCATCATCACACCCGTAACGATAAAGGCCAATGCCTCCAATACCATCTGCCCTGCAATCGGAAAGCCTAACCGCAGAAGGTTGAGAGAGTTGCGCAGTCGCTCTCGTTTGCGCGAGAAGAGTGATACATATTCGCGATAACACTTCGAGCAGAGAAAGTATGCGCCAAGGAGTATAGGGTTTAGTATGCGCGAAATAAGTGTCGCCAAGCCTGCACCATAGGCCCCCATCGCCTCGAAACCGCACTTTCCAAAGATGAATATGTAGTTCAGTATGATGTTTATAACATTGGTTATGATGGTGACAATCATTGCCGCTTTGGTGTTACCCACACCCTCCAAGAACTGCTTTATGGCACCATACAGCATAATAAACGGCAGGCAATAGGCCATCAGTCGATAGTAGGGGAGGGCCATATCGACCACCTCGACAGGCTGTCCGAGGCTGTAGAGTAGCGGCTCGGTGGCAATTTGTAACACCATACATCCCAATCCGATAATCGGATAGAGCGAAAGAGATGTTTGCAGATAGTGCGCCATCTCCTGTTTGCGCTCCTGCACAAAAAGCTCTCCGATTACGGGTGTTAGTCCAACCGTTAGGCCAATGCAGAGGAAAAAGAAAAGCCACGAGATACTTGTGCCGAAGGCAACAGCTGCAAGTGGTACAGCATCCTCTCCGCCGTACATCCCCACCATTGAATTGTCGGCAACCTGCACCGCAATATAGCCGAGCTGGGCTAACATTACGGGCAGAGCCAAACGCAGAAGTTCGGGAGCCTTGGATAGATATCTCTTTGCAAATGACATAGCGAGCCGCAAAGATAGTAATTTTATTTCGATTGCCTCTATACAGCCTTGCGATTTCTAATCGAAAACACCCCTTTCGATGTTCCAATAGTTATCTCCTCGCCCGATCGAATCTCTCTATTTACAATCATTGCAGCAATAGGCTCCTCAATATGCTCAACCACCGTGCGACGTATTGCGCGTGCGCCATAACGCTCGGAGAAACCCCTCTGTGCCAACTCGCGTATGGCTGCCGGTGTTATGTGTAGGCGATAACCAAGTCTCTCCAGTCGTGCGCGTAGAGCCCCCACCTCAAGGCGGACAATCTGCTCGGCATTGCGCTCGGAGAGAGAGGTGAAGAGTATTATCTCGTCAATGCGGTTGAGAAACTCGGGTGCAAAGGCTCGTTCGGCGGCTCGGCGATACTCTGTTTGTAGGGTTGTTGAGAGCTTACGGGAGTGTGACACATAGCCTATGCCACCCCCACGCCCAGCCACCTCGTGCGAACCCACGTTCGATGTCATTATTATAATTGTATTGCGGAAATTGACCGTTCGCCCTGCCCCATCCGTCAGTCGCCCCTCGTCAAAGAGTTGCAACATTGTGTTGAAAATAGTGGGGTGAGCCTTTTCAATCTCGTCGAGCAGAATCACCGAATAGGGCTTGCGACGTACCGCCTCGGTAAGCTCTCCTCCCTCGCCATAGCCGACATAGCCAGGAGGCGAGCCAATGAGACGTGCCACGTTGTGCGATTCGCTAAATTCCGACATATCAAAGCGAATAAGAGCGTTGCGAGAGCCAAAGAGGTAGCGAGCCAACTCCTTTGCCATAAGAGTCTTACCTACGCCCGTAGGGCCTGCAACAAGGAACACTCCGAGAGGGCGGTATTCATCGTGTAACCCTGAGTGTGCGCGGCAAATATGGCGAGAGATACGCTGTAAGGCCTCCTCCTGCCCAATAATTCGCGACGTGAGATGTCTCTCCAATCCTTGCAGAGTCACTGATGTCGATGCCGTTAATTGTTCGGTTGGGATTCCCGTTGCTGCGGTCAGGCATTGTGCGACATCGGCCTTGTCAATCTTGGCGAGTGCCCCTTCGTGGCGTAGGTGCGTCGAGGCCCCCACCTCGTCCAAAAGGTCGATGGCTTTGTCGGGGAAGTGGCGGTCGGAGATATATCGCCCCGACAGCTCCACACATGCACGCAGAGCCTCCTCGGTATAATGAACGGTGTGATGCTGCTCGTAAAGTGGAGCGATGTTTCGCAGAATTTCAAGCGTGTCGCTCTCTGTTGTCGGCTCAACCATCACCTTTTGGAAACGACGTTCGAGTGCTGCATCTCTTTCGATAGATTCACGGTACTCATCGGCGGTAGTTGCGCCTATGGTCTGAATCTCGCCTCGCGCAAGTGCGGGTTTGAGTATGTTTGCCGTGTCGAGCGACCCCTGAGTGGCTCCTGCACCAACAATAGTGTGAATCTCGTCGATGAAGAGAATCGTGTCGCCGCGTTTGCGAAGCTCCTCCACAATCTCTCCCAATCGCTCCTCAAACTCACCTCGATACTTTGTTCCTGCAACGAGGGCCCCAACATCGAGCGAGAAGATTCGTTTGTCGGCTATGGTATGGGGAACATCTCCTGCAACAATGCGTAAGGCCAACCCCTCGACAATGGCACTTTTGCCTACGCCCGCTTCGCCAACGAGTATAGGGTTATTCTTCTTGCGGCGCGAGAGAATCTGCACCACTCGCTCCGTCTCGCGGTTACGACCTATAACTGCATCAATTTTGCCTTCTTGCGCCAAGGTTGTGATATCTGTGCCATATTGTGCGAGAATAGAGCTCTCGGTCGGCTCAACCACTGCCGGAAGTGATGCTTCATGCTGACTATCTTCCCTTTGCTCATCTCTCTCTGCCTGCATAGTGAAGAGCTCGGCGGTAATGTTGTATAGCGTGAAGATGCGCGAGGATAGGGTAGTGGTATCCTCCAAAATGTCCGTTACTGCGTGAATGGTCGATACTCTCCTACCATCCCCAAATCGTTCGATAAGCCTGTTTGAATACTCCTTATAGAACTCGTCAGGCGAGGCAGTGTCGTGCCCCATTCGGTAAGCAACACGCTCAAGTCGCAGTCGCAGCTGGTATAGCTGCCAATCCTGCAACATCGATTTAAGTATGTTGTATGCCTTTGAGCCCTCTGCCGCGAGAATCTGCAACATTAAACAATCCTTCAACGAGCATCGTCTGCCCACTTGTGCCGTATTAAAAACCGCCTGCGCCATCGCGCTCTCCAAACTCTTAGAAATACCAATTTTCATCTCTATCATCCATTTTTTCGGCATAATAACGGAGAAGAAAATATTTTTATTATGTTAAAATTGGATAGGGCGGATGGAGAGCGTTGGGGGGGGTAGGGAGTTTAGAGAATTTAGGGGGATTAGGGGATTTTGGATAAGTTACTTTCTAAAAAAGCTTGGGGCCAACCGAGTTGTTCCCGATTAGCCCCAACGCTTGATATCTCAAAAAAATGTTTAGTACACAAACTCGTCGCTCTCGGTGCCGAAGCCCGGAAGAGCTACACTCTCGCCATAGCCGCCCTCAACAGCCACGTCATAAACCTCAAATTCTGGTCTTAAATAATTTTTCATAGTTCTATCGCTGTTTAAGGTTAATTACTCGGCCGGGGTTAATGTTGGGTCACTTGTAAGCAAGGTTGCTCCGTCGTAGGTAGCATCTCCGGCCCAATCGGTTACACCTCCGAAGATGTAGTTAAAGAAGTTAGAGCCATTAACTAACGACTTCTTATACTCCTCATCAGTAGGGTCGAAAGCCATAATGTAACCACCAACCTGACAGTTTGTTGCCTTCACCGTGCTGGTACGCGATGAGCCTGTAACGAGTCCTGAACCGGTGCAATCGCTAGCATTCAAAGTGCAGTACGATACAGCATTTGGAATTGCTACCTTAGTTCTACCGAAGATACCTCCCGCATAGCCATTTGTTTTGTAAGTTCCGCTAAGGATAATGTCGCCTGTATTTACGGCATTGCCTGTCCACGAGGTAGTCGCAGTAGTCATATCGCCCACAAGTCCGCCGATATAAACCGAACCATTAGGGATGCTACCCGAAAACTCAATCTTACCGCTATTCTTGAAACCGTTGGTAATATTCATAAGCTTCGTGCTGTTATTTCGCGACTGACCGGCCAAGCCTCCAAGATATATTCCGTGGTCTGGGTTGAAGTTTGTGCTCGGAATGGCTTCTGTCGAAAGACCGCCCTTACCTTTGAACGTGATATTACCGCTATTATAGCAGTTGGAGTAATCGTAGGTTGCGCTATCACCCTTGAAGTAACCAATCATACCTCCGATATAAGTGCCACCGCCAATTTCTGCATTCTCCGATACAGTGATATCTCCCGAGTTGTAGCAATTAGAGAATGTCTTACCATAATTTCCGTAGCAGTACATACCTCCGACAATCAGAGCTTTCCCAATTTTTGCATCAATAAGGATGTCGCCTGTATTACTGTGGTTTGGTCGAGTATAGTTGTTCGATGCCCAGCAGAATCCCGCTATATAAACGTCACCATTATAAACTCCTTTGATGGTAATATCGCCATTATTTGCAACATCGCTCGAGTTATCCTGGAATTTAGTGGTAATACCGGCAATTGCAATATTAGGACCGCACTTTGTGAGGTTGATTGTGATATCACCCTTCTCGGTGTTGGTAATGTTTGAATGAGGGCCCGTACCCTGAACGTAACAGCAGACACCACCCACATACAATGCTGTCGTCGAGTTGTACTCTCCGAGCATTGTGATAGGAGCGTTGTTGGTGCAATTCTTCAGAATAAGTAACTCCTCATCGTGGTATCCGAAACATCCTCCGATTTTGACTGCACCGTCGTAGGTTCCGTTGAGAGAGATAGCACCATTGTTTGTCATATTCTGCATTGTAGCGCAATATGGTTGGGAAGTGATACCTCCGAGATGCAAAGCACCCTTGTTGTGTGCGTTGAAGATAATTGCTCCATTGTTGGTATAGGTATCGTAAACTGTGTCCTTAGCCTTATTGTAGATATCACCTACAACACCACCAAATTGAGGACTTCCCTCGATAAGGCAAGTTGAAGTAAACTCAATCTTACCGTTGTTTATAAAGTTCTTGTGAGGGAATGTGATATATCCCGCAACTCCTCCAAGTCGAACATTTCCACCGGCCTTCGATACGGTCACTTCGCCTGTCTCAGCATTGGTTGTAGTGGTTACCCACTGATAGAACTTACCCTTGATTGTAATATTACCATTGTTAGTCAGTCCGTCAATTACTGTTGATCTCTCGGTAATACCGACACAACCACCAAGGAATATATCGCCGGAGAGAGTCATCTCAGCATCCTCAGTAATGGTGATATGACCATTATTTATAGATCCAGAGCCAGGACCAACATTATTGCTGATACCATTGCCGACAAGACCTCCGATGCAGGCACGATATCCTGCGTACGAACCCGAGAAGGTGATATTTCCGTGGTTGTCCGACTCTGTAGGATTAAATGAAGTATCTGATGTTACACCTCCGATATTTAGGATCTGTGCGTTAATAACACTTGTATCGGTGCTGTTGATTGTGATATCTGTATCAATATTGATATCGCCATAGTTATCGCAGTTTGTAACTGCACCCTTTGTCTTGTAGGCGATAACTCCGCCAATATTGATAGAGCGCTCGGTGGATGACATATGAATCCACTTACCCGAGGCCGTGATATCGCCATTCTCCAAGTTGTGACAGTTCTGTGTCACCTGACGGCCAAATGCTGTAAATCCTCCAATACGGTAGTAGTAAGCGCCATTCTTGATGTTATCCTCGTCAGTCGAGCAGAGAACCTTTACTGCTGCATTGTTCGAGCAGTCACTGACAGAACCAACAGGATCGGTGTTAGGGTTGTAGAGCGCACCTGCAAAACCTCCGACCATAAGACCGAGTGTGCGGAATGTACTCTTCAACTCAACCGCACCGGTGTTGTGACAGTTTGAGGTAACGCTATTGTTGCAATATCCAAGTGCACCTCCAACGCAAACCATAGCAGTACGACCATCAACGGTTATGGCTCCGCTATTGTCGCATCCGTCGATAGTTCCGGTGGAGAATGTCGCTGCAACACCTGCGATACTCACCGGGCTAGTTCCGCCTGCTGCACCCACTCCAATCGAATTAAAAGATACATTAGCAAAGTTGTCGCAGTTACTCATCACTGTTGCCGCACTTGACGCGGAATGAGCCAAAATACCGCCAACCTGAGGACGATAGATAAATGACTGCACATTGTCCTCATACTTAACCTCTCCACGATTCTCGAGGTCGGTCAGTTTGACAGGAATAACCGTGGTGCCATCTTCGAGAGTGTTGCCACAAATAAAACCGATTATACCACCTAATGATGGACGCGATGTTGTGGTATTAGCCAACGATGCAACCTGTTTTACGATGATTGAAGCATAGTTCACACAATCGGCAACCTCTCCACCACTGAGGTATCCGATGAGACCCGCATTTGAAATGTAGCTACTTGTATCCTTATCGCTCGTAGGGATAGTCAAATTCTTGTTCTCTATAACAACAGTTCCCGATACCGAGCAATTCTGCATCACTACAGCATCGGCCTTCGTAGATGCCAACTCGCAAACGATAGCACCAAAATGGCGACGATCCGAAGAGTTCATATTAACTTCGGTGAGTTTCACATTCTTGATAAGACCGTCAGTGACGCTCAAGAACAACGGAGCCTTTAAGCCCTTAATCTCAAAGCCCTTGTCGCTACCACCATCGAACGGAATTGCAGGGAAGCGGTCGATACCGTGCCAGCCCTCTACATTCGACATATCGATGTTTGCGGCTACGCGCACCGAAGTTACCGAGCCAAGCAAACCTACCTCCGACATCTTTGCCAAACGTACCAAATCGGCCTCGTTCTCGATAACCAACTCGCCACTTACAGGCTCTGCCGTAGCATTAGGGATAAAGGTTACCTCGCCAAACTCCTTTACAACACCCGCATTTACAGGGTGGTTGTCGCTGTTGAAGCGAACGACCATCGCATTGTTCTCGACCTCATCGGTGAAGAGTGTGATGGTGTAGATGCCGTGCTCGCCGGCAGGAACAGCCACAAAGATTGGAGTGGCAGTCTCACTCAAGGTCAAGCCCTTGCCAAAGGAGAGGGTGATAGTGTTCGAGGCATCCTCGTGAGCAGTCAATGCTCCGGTCTCGCAATTTACATCGAAGTTACCGGCAATGGCACCTTTCTCGGCAACAACAGTCATCGAGGTCAAGGTCTTGTCGCCCTTTACGGCCAAGCGGAGAATACCTGTGAGGTGGTGAATCTCCACCGGAGGGAGAATCTCCTCGCCCTCGGCTGCCGCTGCTCCATATCCATACATCGGGGCTGTGCCACTCTCGAATGTACCTGCGGTGTAGTTCTGTGTTGCAGGGAAGGTTACAGGGTGCAAGCCTGCTGTTGCTGCTACCACACCCTCTGCCGGAGCAGGATAGACAATGTTGTAAGGACGCTCAACAGCCTCCACAAAGGAGAACGAAGCGTTAGCCTTGTTCTCAGCGTTAATCTCCGCAGCGGCGGAAGCTACGCCATTGATGGCGATCTTGTCGCCTTCACTCCAGTAGAGAGGATAGACTCCTTCAGCCTTCTCGCCGAGTTCCGTGCGCGATGCCTCCAACGAGAGGGTTACGGTAGTCTGCGCCTCGACAAGCTCTACGCCGAGGTCCTCAGTCGCATCCGTTGTACACGAGAAAGCGAACAACGCTGCAACTACCAAGAAAATTTTAGTTAAATTTTTCATTTTAGTTTAATTTTTATAGTGCTGTTTATGTGTAAGTGCCTGTAATATAACGATTTACCCCCCCCCGATAAT
>JAZQIS010000081.1:0-6938 GCA_045541235.1 Alistipes sp. | reverse complement strand
AAAAAAGCCGTTTATTTCTCCGCAATCGATATTTTTTGTGTATTTGCGGAGGAATAAACAATGTGTTTCTTAGAGATGACATTTCGTAATCCAAGACAAATCGCTGCAATTCGGACTTTTCTTTTATAAAAATAAGGGTCGCCCCGTCGGGACTGCCCTCTGCAGGAAGTGCACAGTGAACATTCTCGTAATACACGGTCTCTCAATGCGATGCAACAATTGGAAGTGAAACGATTTCGCCCGCAAAACTACTCAATGTGTCGATTCGTGCATAAACGATGAAATGCAACCACAATAATTTATTGTGTCGCTTCGTGTGTTTTTGGGATAATGCTGTGAAATATGCTTAATATATACTAC
Source organism: Alistipes sp. (assembly GCA_045541235.1). Taxonomy (GTDB): domain Bacteria; phylum Bacteroidota; class Bacteroidia; order Bacteroidales; family Rikenellaceae; genus Alistipes. The sequence goes on along the minus strand of JAZQIS010000081.1, from coordinate 6,578 downwards.
AATCTGCTATGCTAAAATAATCCCGTTCGGGTATAATTGAGGGCGAATTACACTGTCATTATACCCGATAGGATTAATTCTTGCCTCCTGCAATTGTATTACTAATATTGTAAGATTTGCGGGGAATCGAGGAATCTAGTGTTCTAAATTTGCGGGAAATCTAGATTGGATATTAATCAATATGCTCGCAATAGTGCGGAATGTATGATTTTTTGATAGATTCCGCACAATTGAAGCACTTTTTATCATAGAGTGGCGTACCTCATACCAAAAGTTCCTCAACAAATATTTTTGGCAAAATGTAAAAATCGGGGGTATTTTGCTTTGGAAAATTGCAGCATGGTAGAGCAAATCGGAAATGTGGCTTAAATTGATAAGCCACATTTTTTACAAATAATCGAATAAAACAGTACAATCCGTAAACCTTCCCACGAAAAGCCACCTACTCTAAATTAAAAACGATGAATTATGGAATATGTAGCGATTGAAAAGAGTGAGTACGAGCAGTTGCTCGGCAGCATCAAGAAGGCAGCGACGGAGATTCGTGCCATTGCTGAGGAGTGCAGCATCAATTCGGAGTGGGTGGAGAATAGCGAATTGGCAGAGATTCTTGGGCTCTCAAAACGCCAGTTGCAGGGTTATCGTGAGCGAGGGGTTCTGGGCTTTTCGACAATTGGGCGCAAGATTTACTATCGCCGTGCCGAGGTGGAGAAACTTATTAAAATCAACACAATAAAAGGTAAATAGTATGAACTTGGTATTTAACGAAAATTTAAGGGAGGTGCTTGGCGACCTTGCGAAGGTCGATGCCGGCATCGAGCAGATTCGAGGACTCTGCCGTCCCGTGCTGAATGGAGAGCATTATCTGTCGGGTGAAGAGGTATGCAAGGCATTGAGAATTACTAAACGCACATTGCAGCAGTATCGTGATGATGGACTTGTGTCGTTTGTCGCACTACCCGGCAAGATGCTCTACAAAGAGTCGGATATTTTGGCTCTGCTACAACAAAATTATATCCCCGCTTTTGTTCAGGAAAATCGAGGAAATTTACTACCTTTGTAGCAGTAAAAAACAGCCGATAAAGAGTAGTGAAAAATGGTGAATTATGGCCGTGTGCAATTCGTGAACATCGGATTAGGTTAAACATCAATAACGCTAAAACACAATAGGTTACACGCTTGATAATGTTTTCATGGTGGCACCACTTAAAATGAGTCCCAAATTACTGTAAAACAGCGATTTGGGATTTTTCTTTTCTCCTTAAATCCCGATTTTGGCTACAATTTGACAACATTTTGATATTTCGTTCTCCGTTTTGAGATAATTAACGGGGCGATTTTGCGTGGTATTATAATAAAAAAAGAAGGCTCAAAACCTTAATCACACCAATCTATACAAAAATCAAAAAAGTCTGTCTAACACAAATTCGTTAGACAGACCTATATTTTTGGCTACGGTTTTTTACCTCATACAACCCGTAACCTTAATCACCTCTCCACTTATATATGAGGACATTTCGCTTGCAAGAAAGAGTGCCACGTTAGCCACCTCATTGGCCGAGCCCATACGACCAAGTGACACAGTGGAGATAATCGACTGTTTGGTGGCTTCGTTCAACTTATCGGTCATATCGGTCTCGATAAATCCGGGAGCTATTGCATTGCAGCGTATCCCGCGGGCTCCCATCTCCTTCGCGAACGACATCGTAAGGCCTATGAGTCCCGCCTTGGAGGCTGCATAGTTACATTGACCTGCGTTTCCGTTTGTTCCGACCACCGACGACATATTTATAATAGAGCCTGCACGTCGTCGCGCCATATGAGGTGTTACAGCGTGCGTGAAGTTGAAAGCCGACTTGAGGTTAGTCTCTATAATTGCATCCCACTGCTCCTCACCCATACGCATCATAAGGCCATCCTTGGTCTGACCGGCGTTATTTACAAGTATATCTATTTGTCCGAACTCGGCAACAACCTTATCTACGACCTCGTGAGCACCCCCAAAATCCGCAGCATTGGAGGCATAGCCTGCCACACGAACGCCAAAAGCCTCAATCTCGGCAACAAGAGACTCGGCCGCTGCAACCGATGAGAGGTATGTAAAGGCTACATTTGCACCATTCTCGGCAAACTTTAGCGCAATAGCGCGACCTATGCCGCGAGTAGCTCCCGTAACAAGGGCGACCTTTCCTTCGAGTAGTTTCATATTATAATTTGTTTATAAGTTTCGGACAAATATAGTGTTTTTATTTGAAAAACCTTGTAATTTCGCTAAGCGAAAGTCCCTAAAGCAATCGCAAAAACAGTATAACGAGCTAAACAACAATAACATAGATAGAAAATGAAACGAGACGAACAGATTTTTGGACTTATCTCCGAGGAGCGAGGCCGTCAGATGCGCGGCATCGAGCTTATCGCTTCGGAAAATTTTGTTAGCGAGCAGGTAATGGAGGCTATGGGTTCGGTATTGACAAATAAGTATGCCGAGGGCTACCCTGCAGCACGCTACTATGGTGGCTGCGAGGTTGTTGATAAGGTAGAGAGCCTTGCCATCGAGAGACTCTGCAAGATTTATGGTGCGGAGTATGCAAACGTACAGCCACACTCGGGAGCACAGGCCAATATGGCAGTATTCTTTGCGGTACTCAAGCCCGGAGACACCTTCCTCGGTTTGAACCTCTCGCACGGAGGACACCTCTCGCACGGCTCGGCTGTGAATATGTCGGGAACATATTTCAATGCTGTAAGCTACTCTGTACGCGAGGAAGATGGTCGCGTAGATTACGACGAGATGGAGCAGAAGGCTCTCGAGTGTAAGCCGAAACTTATCGTAGGTGGTGCTTCGGCCTACTCGCGCGAGTGGGACTACAAGCGTATGCGCGAAATTGCCGACAAGGTGGGCGCACTTTTGATGATTGATATGGCCCACACCGCAGGACTTATCGCGGCAGGTCTGCTCGAGAACCCTGTAAAGTATGCTCATATCGTAACTTCAACCACCCACAAGACCCTTCGTGGTCCGCGTGGTGGCATCATATTGCTCGGTAAGGATTTCGACAATCCATGGGGTTTGACAACTCCGAAAGGCGTAGTGAAGAAGATGTCGCAGATTCTCAACTCGGCAGTATTCCCGGGTATTCAGGGCGGACCACTCGAGCACGTTATCGCAGCTAAGGCGGTAGCATTTGGCGAGGCTCTGACACCTGAGTACAAGGAGTATCAGCAACAGGTTGTTCGCAACTCACAGGCACTCTCGGCAGCACTCTCGGCTCGTGGCTACAAGATTGTTTCGGGCGGAACAGATAATCACCTTATTCTGGTTGATTTGCGCACCAAATTCCCTGAATTGACAGGCAAGGTTGCTGAGAAAGCCCTCGTAGCAGCAGATATCACCACTAATAAGAATATGGTACCTTTCGATTCGCGTTCGGCATTCCAAACTTCGGGATTGCGTTTCGGAACCCCTGCAATCACCACTCGCGGATTGAAGGAGGATAAGATGGAGTATATCGCAGAGTTGATAGACCGCGTACTCTCGGATGCCGAGAACGAGGAGAACATCGCAGCTGTACGCAAGGATGTAAATGCCTTGATGGAGCAGTACCCTCTCTTTGCGTGGTAATAGAGATATAGCATGTTAGAAAAAAGGGGATGAGCGTTGATTGCCATCCCCTCTACTTTTGCTACCCATCTGCCTATTCCTCAGATTCATATTTATCGAGAGCAGCAGCCATCAACTCCCTGCCCTTCTCGATAATCTCCTTTGCCAAGGCGTAGTCCGAGATGTCGCCATAAGCATCGAAAGGCATACGCACCAAGATATCGGGCTTACATAGCTGTTCCATTAGGCGCGAATTATGTTGGTTCATAATTGAGAATGTGCGGTCGAGAATATGGTAATAGTTTCCCTCCCAATCAAGTTCGGGGAGTTTTTCTATAATATTCTCGCGGAAAGAACGAACCTCGCGCATAGCCTCAAGCCCCATAGCTCCAAGCTCCTTTATCTTTCCGAAAAACGAGGTATCTTCGTCATTTTTGATTGCCGTTGCCAAGGCCTTGACCTCCTCTTTCTTGGCACTTCGCAAAGTCTCGTATTCGGCATTCAGTCTCCTCGAATTGGCCACAGTATCGCGTATTGCATCCACATCGAAATAGTTGAGATCGAAACCTACCAAAATATCGCCTTCGACACGTTTTACCCTATTGAGAGGCAGGCAGTTGGACGAATGACCATCAACCAAAACGGATTCGCCATATTGAACAGGACGAAAGAGCGACGGGATAGACATAGATGCACGGATTGCCGAATACAAATCCCCCTTATCGAAGACGACCTCTTCGCCCGAATAGAGGTCGGTGGCAATAGCCGAAAATGGGATTGGCAAATCCTCAATTTTAACATCGGGGACGATAATTTTCATCGCCTCGATAATCTTATCGCCCTTAACAATATGATTCATTGAGAGCGAAAAGTCCATCAACGAAAAGACCCTCCAGGTATCGAGCGAAAGCAGCCACCCCTTAAACTCCGCAAGGTGTCCGGCTGCATACACGCCACCGATAAGGGCTCCAATCGAAGTGCCGGCTACGGCCGAAACCTCATAGCCGCGTCTCTGCAACTCCTCCATTGCTCCGATATATGCAAAACCACGTGGGCCACCGCTTGACAGAGCAAGTGCTACCCGTTTTTTCTTCTCTTGTGCCATAGTTTTTATGTTGCTTTTAGCCATTGGCTCTTTATTGAGAATTGAGAATTATTTAATTTTGCATTTTGCATTTCTCAACTACTCACTACTCTCTACTCACTACTCGTTACTCTCTACTCACTAATTCTCATTTATCTTTTACAAAGATAACAATAATTTGGAATTATTTCACTATCTTTGTGCGAATATTAGCATAATAACAAATAACAAACCATATATGGCAGACGAAAAAATTATTTTCTCGATGGTGGGTGTCAGCAAGACTTTCCAAAACCAAAAGAAGGTCTTGAATAATATCTACCTCTCATTCTTCTACGGTGCAAAGATTGGTATTATCGGTCTCAACGGTTCGGGTAAATCTACACTGATGAAGATTATCGCAGGCATTGACAAAAACTATCAGGGCGAGGTGGTATTCTCACCAGGATACACCGTAGGCTACCTCGAGCAGGAGCCTCAACTCGACAACAACAAGACAGTAAAGGAGGTTGTCGAGGAGGGTTGTGCCGAGACCGCAGCTTTGCTCAAGGAGTACGAAGATATAAACATGAAGCTCTGCGAGCCGATGGACGACGACGAGATGAACCGTCTTATCGAGCGTCAGGGAGAACTCTACGAGAAGATTGACCAGGTAAATGGTTGGGAGTTGGATAGCGTATTGGAGCGTGCTATGGATGCTCTCCGTTGCCCTGCACCGGATGAGAATGTAGCCCACCTCTCGGGTGGTGAGCGTCGCCGTGTGGCGTTGTGCCGCCTGTTGTTGCAGCAGCCCGACGTGTTGTTGCTCGATGAGCCTACCAACCACCTCGACGCAGAGTCTATCGACTGGTTGGAGCAACACTTGCAGCAGTATAAGGGTACGGTTATCGCCGTAACCCACGACCGTTACTTCTTGGACAACGTAGCAGGTTGGATTCTCGAGCTCGACCGTGGCGAGGGTATTCCTTGGAAGGGCAACTACTCGGGATGGCTCGACCAAAAGACCAAGCGTATGGCTATGGAGGAGAAGCAGGAGTCGAAGCGTCGTAAGACCTTGGAGCGCGAGTTGGAGTGGGTAAACATGAACCCTTCAGGCCGTCGTGCAAAGAGCAAGGCGCGTCTTTCGGCATACGACAAGATGCTCAACGAGGATACAAAGCAGAAGGAGGAGAAGCTCGAAATCTACATCCCGAACGGACCTCGCTTGGGCGATGTTGTTATCGAGGCACACGGTGTATCGAAGGCCTTTGGCGACCGCGTTCTATACGAGGGTTTGGACTTCAAGTTGCCACCGGCAGGTATTGTGGGTGTTATCGGTCCGAACGGAACAGGTAAGACCACTCTGTTCCGTATGATAATGGGCTTAGAGGAGCCTACAAGCGGTACTTTCACCGTAGGACAGACCGTAAAACTTGCCTATGTGGATCAGCAACACAAGTCGATAGACCCTGAAAAAACCGTCTATGAAGTAATCTCGCAAAATAGCGAATGGGTGCAGTTGGGCAATCGTCAGGTGCCGGCTCGTGCCTATGTGGCTCGATTCAACTTTACGGGAGCCGACCAGGAGAAGAAGTGTGGTGTTTTGTCGGGTGGTGAGCGTAACCGCTTGCACCTTGCTTTGGCACTCAAGGAGGAGGGCAACGTAATTTTGTTCGATGAGCCTACCAACGATATCGACGTAAACACCCTTCGTGCATTGGAGGAGGGCTTGGAGCACTTCGCAGGTTGCGCTGTGGTTATCTCGCACGACCGTTGGTTCTTGGACCGTATTGCCACCCATATCCTCTCGTTCGAGGGCGACTCGAAGGTTGTGTTCTACGAGGGCTCATATTCGGAGTATGAGGAGTGGAAGAAGGCGCAGGGTATGGATACCACCCCACACCGCGTAAAGTA
>JAZQIS010000080.1:0-16631 GCA_045541235.1 Alistipes sp. | reverse complement strand
GCTTAGTACCCTTGCGGATAGCCTCTACATCCTCCATCTTCTTTGGAACCCAGATACGACCGTCGTTACGCAATGACTCTGACATCAATGTAAGCTTCGACTGCTGTGTTCCGTGAATTGGAATACAAGTGGGGTGAATCTGAGTAAAGCAAGGGTTTGCGAAACCTGCGCCCTTACGGTAGCACTGGAATGCAGCTGAACCGTTTGACGCCATAGCGTTAGTTGAGAGGAAGAATACGTTACCATAACCACCGGTTGCGATAACTACTGCGTGAGCACCGTGACGCTCAATCTCACCTGTAACCAGGTTACGAGCGATAATACCGCGTGCCTCGCCATCCTCAATAACGATATCGAGCATCTCGTGACGAGTATATGACTTAACCGAACCTGCTGCAATCTCCTTGTTCAATGCAGCATAAGCTCCGAGCAAGAGCTGCTGACCGGTCTGACCACGAGCATAGAATGTACGCGATACCTGCGCACCACCGAACGAACGGTTTGCCAACAAGCCGCCATACTCACGAGCGAAAGGAACACCCTGAGCTACGCACTGGTCGATAATGAGGTTTGAAACCTCGGCCAAACGATAAACGTTAGCCTCACGAGCACGGTAATCTCCACCCTTGATTGTATCGTAGAAAAGTCGGTAAACCGAGTCGTTATCATTCTGATAGTTCTTTGCAGCATTGATACCACCCTGTGCCGCAATAGAGTGAGCACGACGTGGCGAGTCCTGAATGCAGAATACCTTTACGTTGTAACCCAACTCTCCGAGCGAAGCAGCTGCACTCGCACCACCGAGACCGGTACCTACAACGATAATATCCAACTTACGCTTGTTAGCAGGGCTAACAACCTTGATAGCCGCCTTGTGGTTGCTCCACTTTTGAGCCAACTCACCAGCAGGAATTTTGGAATCTAATTTGAAAGCCATATTTATCTATATAGTTTATTGTTTATACTCAATTATTGCATGCAAGGACAAGCGCTCTGGAGGTAGAACCATACCACAACAACTGCAAAACCGGCAAAGATAAGGGTTGCAACGATACCAGAAAGGCACTTCAAGCGTGGATACCACTTGTCGTTAGCCCAACCTACAGTCTGCAACATCGACCATACGCCGTGAGTGAGGTGGAACCACAAAGCTGCGAACCATACGAGGTACAAAACAACATTGTACCACTGCGAGAAGGTGTACTGAATAAGAGCTGCACCGTCACTTGCAAGGAAACCAAGATCATTTTTTGCTCCGTGACCCTCAAGAAGTTCTACCAACTGCATCTTTGCCCAGAAGTGCGAAAGGTGGAGCAAAAGACCGAGGATTACGATTACGCCCAAGAGGAGCATATTCTTCGAAGCCCAGCTTACGCCCTTCTCGGTAACGGTTACTGCATAGCGCACATTACCACGAGCCTTACGATTCTGCCATGTGAGCCAGAAAGCGTAGGCGAAGTGAACCAACACTCCGAGTGCCAAGACAGCAGTACCTACCAAAGCGTACCAATTAGCACCCAACATTCTGCAAATCCAGTTGTAAGCATCAGCCGAAAAGATTGCGGCGATGTTCATTGACATGTGGAAGAGAATGAAAAGCACGAGGAAACATCCCGAGATGCTCATCACCAACTTTCTTCCGAGAGATGAATTAGTTAAAAAACAGCCCATAATTTTAATTAAATTTAAGATTTGTGTATTTTTGTGAAACGTTTTATGAAAATTTCGCTTTCAGTTTACTCTCTGTTTTTGGTGCAGTTCGCGCGCATACGCACGCATACCTAATTACAAAGATACGAATTGTTTGTGAAATAACAATGATTTTTCTCAAAATTTAGCATCAAAACGAGGTTTTTATGACTTTAACCGACAAACGCGCACTACGCCGTGCCGTAAGAGAGGAGCTTGCTAAACTCTCACACGAGGATAAAAGGCTCTTTTCGGCGGATATTTTCGACTATATTGAATCCTTGCCACAAGTAAAGGAGGCCTCTGTGGTGGCACTCTTCGCCTCGCTCGACGACGAGCCTCAAACCGAGTTTATCATCGAGAGATTGTCACACCATAAGCGCGTAGTACTTCCCCGCATCGAGGGCGACGAGATGGAGTTCTACGACATATCGGAGGGGCTGCAGAGAGGAGCTTTCAATATTATGGAGCCTACGGCAACCGTAGCTATTGAGCCAAGCGAGATAGATGTAATGATTGTACCCGGAGTTGCTTTTACGCGCGAAGGGGCACGTCTTGGTCGTGGCAAAGGGTTTTACGATAAGTATCTCTCACGCAAAGGATTTCGCGCTCATACGATCGGAGTGTGTTACCCCTGCCAAGTAGTCGAAAGCATCCCCACCGAGCCACACGACAAGAGACTCGACCTATTGGCAACCATTTAGTTTTTTTTGCAGTTTTGTGCTTTATTTCTTGCCAGAAGTCGTGAGATGTGGTGTATCGCAAAAGAAAGGCGGTCATTTAGACCGCCTTTCCAACATTTCAAATTGATTTTTAGAGGAGGGTTTTCAAGGCTTGCGAAGTTTTGCAAAGCGGAGCATACTAAGCGTATGTGAGCATTTGCAAAGCGAGCGTAACGCAGAAAACACCCTATAAAAACAATTTTTACAAATTCTCATTCAACTTATGCCAATCCTCTACCGCCGGAATAACACCCATTGCGATAACCTCGTCGCGAAGTGCGCAGAGGTGCTTGTACGACTCTACGAGAGTTGCGTGCTCCTCCTCGGTACCGTGAACAGGGAGAACCTCAACACCATTAGCGTCGAGTTTGGTCTCCATAGCCATCATGATATTGTTGAACTCGCCATTGTTTACATAGCAACCTGCAGGCCAACGGAATGGCTCGCCACCCATAGCGGCAGCAATCATCTGAATCGAAACGAGCGATGGGCTCTGGAACGACGAACGGCCACGGAGGTCGATGATGTTCTTACCACCCTGAATTACGCGCTGACGAAGTGCATCCCAATCAGCCTGTGGCATACGCTCTGTGCCAATGATGTCGGTAAGAGGAGTACCATCTACGGTTGTAGTCGAAGCAAATACAGCCATCTGCTCGCCGTGACCACCATAAGTACGAGGATTTACAACTTTGTCTGCCGAAACCTTCAAATACTTAGCCAACTCGCTGCGAAGACGAGTAGAGTCGAGAGCTGCAAGAGTAGTAACCTGCGATGGCTTAACACCTGCATAGATCAAAGTGATAAGACCTGTGATGTCGGCAGGGTTGAAGATAACAACAATGTGCTTTACATCCGGACAGTACTGCTTGATGTTCTTACCGAACTCTGCAGCAATCTCTGCGTTGCCCTTCAACAAATCCTCACGGGTCATACCGGCCTTACGTGCTGCACCACCCGACGATACTACATACTTAGCATCGGTCAATGCCTCCTTGATATCCGAGGTAAAGGTGAGGTTGATACCGTCAAAACCGCAGTGGAACAACTCCTCTGCTACACCCTCCAATGCAGGAGCAAATGGGTCGTAGAGGCAAATGTTCGACGACAACTTCATCATCATAGCGCACTGTGCCATGTTCGAACCAATCATACCGGCTGCGCCGACGATGGTCAATTTCTCATTTGTTAAGAAGCTCATAATTTTGTGTTTTAATTAGTTTGTAAATATGTTTGTAAAAATTTGTTTGCCATTAGCTATTAGTCATTGGCCATTAGCTTTTGCTTTTCCACTAATGCCAACAACTATATCTTCTACTACTCTTCAATCGGCAGATGGACCAACTCAACACCCACCTTCGAGAGGATATCCAAACCCTCGGTATTGTGGTACTTCTCCGAGAACACCACACGCTTGATACCCGCCTGAATAATCAGCTTCGAGCACTCCATACAAGGCGACGTTGTAACGTAGAGCGTACCACCATCGCAGTTGTTTGCCGACTTAGCCACCTTTGTAATGGCATTCGCCTCGGCGTGCAAAACGTATGGCTTTGTTGTACCCATATCGTTCTCACAGATATTCTCAAATCCCGAAGGAGTGCCATTGTAGCCATCCGAGATAATCATCTTATCCTTCACGATAAGCGCACCCACCTGCCTGCGCACACAATATGAGTTTTCGGCCCAAATACGTGCCATCTTCAGGTAGCGAATATCGAGTTTTCGCTGTTTCTCCTCTGCGTATGCCCCCATAGCTACAACCTTTACTATCTGCCGTGACAGTGCTTATACTTCTTTCCGCTACCACAAGGGCATGGCTCATTTCGGCCAATCTTCTTCTCCACCTGCACAGGTGCAGTAATGCTTCGCTCGCCCGAGCCAGCAGCAGCTGCTGCCGCCATACGCGATGCCTGCAACTTGTTTACATCGACCTTGGCTCTATCCTGGCGGTTGCGCTTCAACGACTCCTGATTTTGCTGTTGCACAGGAATATACGACTTGCAGAGGATAGAAACAACATCGCGGTTTACCTTCTGCAACATCTTCTCGAAGAGGCCAAACGACTCGAACTTATAAATCAACAGCGGGTCCTTCTGCTCGTACGACGCATTCTGTACGCTGTGACGCAACTCATCCATCTCGCGCAAGTGCTCACGCCAAGCATCGTCGATAGTTGTAAACATCACAACCTTCGAGAATACGCGATAAATTTCAGCTCCGTCGCTATCCTTGCAACGCTGCAACTCGACAGGAACATTGTAGCCGAGGTGACCATTTGTAAGAGGGAAGTACATCTTGCTATCAGCCAAGTTATTCTTACGCTCCTCGTAAATCTTGGTCATAACAGGACGTACGGTATCAGCTACCGCCTTAGCACGACGGGCAACCAACGCCTGTAAATCTGCCACAATCAACTCAACCAACTCCTCGCGACGCGCCTTCTTGTATTTGGCCTCATCAAAAGATGGCTGCAAGCCTACCTCACGAATCAACTCGAACGAGAACTCCTCGAACGGATAGTCCTCGTGTTCGTTGAGGAACGACTCGGTAAAGTCGTACATTATGTTGTTGAGGTCTATCTCGATACGCTCACCATAGAGAGCATTGCGACGACGGGTATAGATAACCTCACGCTGCGAGTTCATCACATCGTCATACTCCAACAATCGCTTACGGATACCGAAGTTATTCTCCTCGACCTTCTTTTGTGCGCGCTCAACTGCGCTCGACATCATTCCTGCCTGAATAGACTCACCCTCCTGGATGCCCATTCTGTCCATCATTGCAGCGATACGCTCCGAACCAAAGAGACGCATCAAATCATCCTCGAACGACACGAAGAACTGCGACGAACCCGGATCTCCCTGACGACCGCTTCGACCACGCAACTGACGATCCACACGACGGCTCTCGTGACGCTCCGTTCCGATGATAGCAAGACCTCCTGCGGCCTTCACCTCCTCGGTCAATTTGATATCGGTACCACGACCTGCCATATTGGTAGCAATGGTAACCTGTCCGGGACGACCAGCCTCGGCAACAACCTGCGCCTCCTGTGCGTGATGTTTAGCATTGAGGACATTGTGTTTGATGCCCTTCATCTTCAACATACGGCTGAGCAACTCCGAAATCTCGACCGAAGTGGTACCCACCAATACAGGTCGGCCCGCTTTAACGAGCTCTACAACCTCCGCAATTACGGCATTGTACTTCTCGCGCTTGGTCTTATAGATAATATCATCGCGGTCATCACGCAAAATTGGACGGTTGGTAGGAATTACCACTACATCCAACTTGTAGATATTCCAGAACTCCGATGCCTCGGTCTCGGCAGTACCTGTCATACCGCCCAACTTGTGATACATACGGAAGTAGTTCTGCAAGGTGATGGTTGCAAAGGTCTGCGTTGCAGCCTCGACCTTCACACGCTCCTTGGCCTCGATAGCCTGGTGCAGACCATCCGAGTAGCGACGACCATCCAAGATACGACCCGTCTGCTCATCGACAATCTTCACCTTGTTGTCCATCACAACATACTCGACATCCTTCTCGAACATCGCGTAGGCCTTAAGCAGCTGATTTACGGTATGCACTCTCTCGGAGCGAATAGAGTAATCATTCAAGAGTTCATCTTTCTTCTGTGCCTTTTCCTCGAGCGAGAGCTCCTGCTGCTCCAATTCGGCAATCTCGGCACCAACATCTGGCAGGACAAAGAATCCCTCCTCGCCAACACGTTTCGACAACGCCTCATGGCCCTTGTCGGTAAGTTCTATCGAGTTCAACTTCTCGTCGATAACAAAGAACAACTCATCGGTAACCTCAGGCATACGACGGTTGTTGTCTGCCATATAGATATTCTCGGTCTTCTGCATCTGAACCTTGATACCCTGCTCCGAGAGGAACTTAATCAGAGGCTTATACTTTGGAAGTCCCTTATATGCACGATAGGTCAGCAGACCGCACTCCTCCATCTTGCCATCGGCAGCCAACTTGCGCGCCTCGGCAACGAGATTCGTTACAAAATCGCGCTGCAAACCATAGAGGAACTCTATCGCCGGGCGATACTCCTCGAAAAGCTGATCGTCGCCCTTTGGCACCGGACCCGAAATGATAAGCGGAGTACGCGCATCGTCAATCAAGACCGAATCGACCTCATCGACAATGGCAAAGTGGTGCTTGCGCTGCACCAAATCCGATGGAGAAGATGCCATATTATCGCGCAGATAGTCGAAACCGTACTCATTGTTTGTTCCGAAGGTAATATCTGCAAGATATGCGTTGCGACGAGCCTCCGAGTTTGGCTGGTGTGCATCGATACAATCAACCGACAATCCGTGGAACTGATACATAGGTCCCATCCACTCGGCATCACGTTTTGCAAGGTAGTCGTTTACCGTTACCATATGAACACCCTTGCCGGCCAACGCATTGAGGAATACAGGCAGAGTAGCCACGAGTGTCTTACCCTCTCCCGTAGCCATCTCGGCAATCTTACCCTTATGCAGCACCACTCCACCGAAGAGCTGAACATCGTAGTGAATCATATCCCACTTGATATCATTTCCTCCGGCCATCCAATGCGTCTCGTAGATAGCCTTATCGCCATCAATATTGACAAAATCCTTCACGGCCGCAAGATTGCGGTCGAAGCTGTTGGCCGTAACCACCACCTGCTCATTCTGCGTAAAGCGGCGGGCAGTATCCTTCATGATGGCAAATGCCTCGGGAAGAATCTCGTCGAGAATCTGCTCGATCTTCTCGTCGATACGCTTCACGGTCTGATCAACATCCTTCGAAATCTTCTCCTTGTCGTTCAACGAGATACTTGCATCCTCCAACTTTGCCTTTTGAGCAACGATATGAGCCTCATCCTCGGCTATGAAATCGGCAATGCGCTTACGAAGAGCTGCACTATGTTCACGCAACTCATCGTTCGATAACGCCTCAATCGAGGGGTATATCGCCTTAATCTTCTCGACGTAAGGCATAACCTCCTTACGATCCTTGTCGGCCTTACTGCCAAACAAAAACTTAATTATGCTTGTTAATGCTCCCATATTCAGTTGATGTGTTATTTATTTCACAATTATACGTTATAAACGCCCCAAAGATACAAAAATTATATGGAAAATACAAATGTATTTTATGGAAGAGTGCTACTTTGCATCGGCAAAGCGTCGGAATAGACATCTATCACAGCGTAAATTGCTGCAATACTCCTTTGATAGTTGTAATAAGGCTTGCGATTCGAGGGCGTTTTCGGCCTTGATTCCGAGCTTGTTCCAACGACCGACAAAGAGGTTGTCCTCGGCCGGAAGTTGCTCCAAGAGTTCTATGCCGCGAGAGTCCAAATCGCGGCGCATAGTATATTCTGAATAGAAAATCTGAAGTTGCGCCACCACATTTATACCGAGCATATGCGCCTTCGTGCGTGTGATAGCACCACTACGGCTATCATCAGAGAGAAATCGTGTAGCCCACTTCGGTATCGGCATATCGCAAAAGAATCGCTCGACATCGCTACGTGTTTGACACGCCAAAATATCACTGATGAGATACTCGTGCCCGGACAGCAGGCTTGCCAACTGCAACAATCTGACAATAGGGTGATTATCTCCACGAATACCCACGAGTTGCCAATCGCTGACAGACATCTTCTCGAGGCCAAATTTATGCGAATCGTACTCGAAAAGAGAGTGCAATTCGGCTATATCCTTATTGTCGGCGCACATTGAAGCGAGTGGAGTAAGCAGCCCCGCACAGCCAAGCAACATCGCTTCGACCGAACGACGATTGTAGGTTACTTTGCCAAGGATTCGATAGGGAAGAACTCTTGCGAGGCGTTCATACGAACCCCTATTGGCCTTTATATCCAACGAACGCAGCAACATAAAATAGGCCGTTTCGTTCCAACTCTCCGTATCGTGAAATTTATCGACCAAAAACTCCTGTTTCTGTGCTATTCTATCAAAGCAAAGTTGTGCCATCACCTCGCGACGATAGGAGTTTTCGAGTTCAAGCAACTCCCGTGCGCAGTTACGTTGGGATGCAACCATTATATCGTTTCTTGCCGACATCTGACAGGCCCTAAATATAGTCTTACTACAACAAATTGAGCTCAAGCAGAGCCTCTTCACTCATCATCGACTTATCCCACGCAGGCTCAAAAACAAGGATTACATTTACCTTCTCTACTCCCTTGACCTTTGCCACCTGCGTATTCACATCTTCGACCAACATATCGGCCATAGGACAGTTCGGAGCAGTTAGAGTCATACGGATATTTGCCTCACCCGAAGGGTCGAAATCTATCTCGTAAATCAAGCCCAAATCGTATATATTGACCGGAATCTCCGGATCATAGACATTTTTAAGTGTCAGAACAATATCTTTTTCAACTCGTAGTATCTCTTCGGGAGTCATCATATTCAAATTGATAATTGACAATTGATAATTGACAATTTAAGGTATTCTGTATAAATCTATTTCGTTATCAATTCTTTTTCAATAGGGCGAGAGCGTAGAGACGCATCTGCTTGATGGTTGCCACCAAGCCATTTCCGCGCGTTGGCGAAAGATTCTCCTTCAAGCCTATCGCATCTATGAAGTAGAGGTCGGTATCCACCACCTCCTGCGGAGTGCGGCCACCCATAGCCCTAATCAACAACGCCAACAAGCCCTTGATTATTATAGCGTCACTATCTGCCGAGTAGAAGACCTTTCCATCCTCCAATTTTGCATCAACCCACACTCGCGATTGGCACCCTTCAATAATATACTCATCTGTCTTATGTTCGGGAGCTATTACGGGCAATGAATCGCTGAGCGAGATGAGATAGTCGTATTTATCCAACCAATCGTCAAACATCGAGAACTCCTCGATAATCTCCTCTTGAACTATATCAGCCATAATATTTCTACTACTTTTTACTCTCAAAATTCAAAACCTCGACATCGGCACACTGAGGGCGTTCTACCCCCATAAATGCTGCCAATGTAGGTGCAATTTGCTCATTCTTCACGCGCGAAGCAACCTTCTGAGGTATCACTCCGCCTCCGCTGACGATAAAGGGAATATGACGGTCATAGTTATAGACCGAGCCCGACATCGCCACGCGCTTTGGGTCGAGCTCGATACGCTCCACCTCAAAAGCCAACAACACATCGCCCGAACGTCGAGGATTATAACCATTCTGCAAGAGGGCGGTCGTTCCTCTCAAGAACTGCGCCGAACGCATTGCCGTTGCCGTAACAGCAGTTGCGACACCGCGATACTGCAACGCAAAAGTAGCCGTCTCATTCTGGACCTCCTCAACACTCAACTTGTGCTTATATATCACATCGTGATTGAGATACAACGAGCCGTCAGCGTAACCCAGCACCCACGCATCCTGACCATATCGCGCACTCAGAAAGGCATTTATAATAACCTCGAACTGTCGCGCATTGAATCTCATCCTGTCGCTGTTATCGCTCTGCGTAGGACTCATTCCTCCATCCGAAGTCAAAACCACAACTACATCTTCGCGCGACTTGAGTTGTGCGTACAGGAAAGTCAAAAACTCCTCCAAGGAGGCATCAAGCGAATAGAGCATATCCTCGTACTCAATGGAGTCGGAACCATACTTCTCAGCCACAATTCGTGGTACATCGAGGCAGATATTTATCATCTTGCACTCATCCTCGACGTGTAGAGGCAGCATAGACTCTACGGCACGCTTGGCAAACTCGAAAATTGCAAGATTTCCTGACGGCATAGTCACCATATCTGCAACCCAACTACTTGAGAGCTTGCGATTTGAGCGTGAACGCTTTGTACCACTCTTCTCATAGAGGGTAATATCGGTAGCTCGGGTATTGCGATAGCGATCTCGCGTATATCGTCCATACCACTTGTCCGTTGCATAAACACGATTCATATCGTCGTTGTTGCAGTTGCGCACCCAACTTGGCAACTCCTCCATATAGCAATCTGCCGACATCCATTTTCCCTCCTTATTCAGCCAAAAACACTCACCTTTGCGACCTGCCAGAATCATCGCCGAGAGGGGTTTATGGGCAATTGTCACAACTCTATTTCGTGGCGAGGAGTTCAACACCGCCTCCGATAGCGTTGGGGCGATAAAGGGCTGCAATGTTCTCTCAACCTCTACGTCCTTTATAACCACCCCCTTCAGCTCAGGTTTTGGCTGATAGCACAAAAGCTCCTTCTTGTTGAGAGTACGGTCAAATCGCACAGAAGAGAAGATGCCGTGTGTTGCAGGCGAAGCTCCTGTAGCAAGCGTTGCCAATCCCGCCACAGAAGTTGTTGGCGCATAGTCGGCATAACACTCCGAGAACTCCACCCCCTCGGACAATAGTCTTCGGAATCCACCTTGGCTAAAGTTTGCCTCATAGCGAGTGAGGTCGGTTTGACGCATACCACTCACAACAACATTCACCACAAGTCGTGGTTTTGCCGTCGATGTAGTCAGCGCAAGCAGCGCAACAACAAATGCAATATACTTGAATTTCAATCTCATAAGCACTTCTTAAAGACACTCTCCTCGAGCGTAAAATCAACCTGTGGCAACTCTGCCGCTTTAGCCATCATCTTACGACAGAATATGGCGTGCGCCTCACTTTCAGGGTTAAAAGGACGATGCTCGGCCGCAGCAACAATCTGTTCGATTCGTGGCAAAAGTTCGCGTGTAGATTGCGACAGGGCAAATTCACAAAATCGCTCCCAAACGTAATCCACCGCCATCTTCGACGGGTGCGCCAAATCCTCGCCATAGTAGCGATAGTCGCGCAAATCATCCATCAAAATCTCGAACGATGGAAAGTAGCACGCATTTTCATACTTTGCCACCAACTCCTCCACCGCCAGACGAAGTATTGCCTTGCTCACACTATTCTCCTGCAAGCCATCGCCCAAATGGCGTACCGGACTAACTGTAAGGATAACCCTTTTATCACGCAAAGCACCCTCGAGCAACCCTCCAAAGCGTCCGACAATCTCCTCTACCGACAATCGTCTGCGCTCGAACTCCGAAGCCGGTTGCTTATGGCAATTTGCCACCACCTTGCCCTCACGTTCGTAAACCCACGCTGTACCGAAGGTCAAAATTACCCAATCGGCATCGCGCAGAGACTTCGAGCCTTGCGTCACTGCTCTATTCAGATTTGCAAATACCTCTGTTTGTGTTCTACCATCGAGCGAAGAGTGGGCATCAAAGGAGAAAAAAGTCTCTCTTCCCTCGTGTATGTCGCACACGGCATAGGCTCTTGTATCGACCAATCGCTCTATTGCAGCGGCTATGGAGAGGGGGTTGAACAGAACCCCGAAAGGGTTTGTCGTAACCGAGAGTTTCGCCCTCAGAAGTCGTTCCGACACACGTTCTGCAAAGCAGGAGCCAAGCGCAAAGATTTTTGCGCTATGGTCTATCCCCTCTGCAAGCGGCGTAAGCGATATTTCGGTACGAAACCTCATCTTCATAATTGAGAATTAAGAGTGGAGAATTAAGAATCGGAATTATTTTTCAACTACTCACTACTCTCTACTCACTACTCACTATTTGTTAATCTTCGCCCACGAATCCTTCAATGTTACCGTGCGGTTGAATACAAGGTGCTCGGCTGTAGAGTCGGTATCAGGGCAGAAGTAACCTACGCGCTCAAACTGATACGTTGTGCCGATTGGAGCATCCTTCAATGCAGGCTCCAAGTATCCCTTTGTAACGACCATCGACTCCGGATTGAGGTTATCCTGCCAAGAGGTCTGACCTGCCGAAGTGTCGTATGGGTCCTCGGTCTTGAACAACGGGTTGAACAGACGAATCTCTGCCTCGACAGCGTGCTCTGCCGAAACCCAATGGATAACACCCTTTACACGACGGCCGTCGCTCGACGAGCCTTCGCCCGACATAGGGTCGTAGGTACAACGCAACTCAACAACATTGCCCTCCTCATCCTTGATAACCTCCTCGCACTTGATAAGGTAAGAGTAGCGCAAACGCACCTCGTTTCCTGGCGAAAGACGGAAATATTTCTTTGGAGGATTCTCCATAAAGTCGTCACGCTCGATGTAGAGAACCTTCGAGAATGGCACCTCGCGCATACCTGCCGCCTCATTTTCCGGATTATTTACGGCCTTACGCATCTCGACCTTACCATCCTCCCAATTTGTGATTACCACCTTGAGTGGGTTGAGAACAGCCATACGACGCTCCGCAACCTTGTTCAAATCCTCACGAACACAGAACTCCATCTTGCCGAGGTCGATTACATTATCACGCTTGGCAACACCCACCATCTCGGCAAATGCACGCACCGATGCAGGGGTGTAACCCTTACGGCGCAATGCGCAAATAGTCGGCATTCGAGGGTCATCCCAACCCATAACCGCACCGGCCTGAACGAGCTGCAGAAGGTTACGCTTCGACATCATTGTATAGGTCAGGTTCAGACGAGCAAACTCGTACTGGTGCGACGGATATATCTCCAACGCCTCGATAAACCAATCGTACAACGGACGGTGAACATCAAACTCCAAAGTACAAATCGAGTGGGTGATGTTCTCAATCGAGTCGCTCTGTCCGTGAGCATAGTCGTACATCGGGTAGATGCACCACTTGTTACCCGTACGGTGGTGCTCGGTGTGCAAGATGCGATACATAATAGGGTCGCGGAAGAGCATATTAGGGTGCGCCATATCAATCTTTGCACGCAAAACCTTCTCGCCATCGGCAAACTCGCCTGCACGCATACGCTCGAACAAATCGAGGTTCTCCTCTACCGAACGGTCGCGCCAAGGCGATGGCTTTCCGGGTTCGGAAACAGTACCACGATTTTGGCGAATCTCCTCCTGTGTCTGATCATCAACATACGCCAAGCCCTTCTTGATAAGGACTATAGCCCACTCATAGAGCTGGTCAAAGTAGTCCGATGCGTAACGCTCGATAGCCCAATCAAAGCCAAGCCATTTGATATCGCGCTTGATGGAATCTACATACTCGGTATCCTCCTTTACAGGGTTGGTATCGTCAAAACGAAGGTTGCATTTTCCGCCATACTTCTTTGCCAAACCGAAGTTGATGCAGATACTCTTTGCGTGTCCGATATGAAGGTAGCCATTTGGCTCCGGTGGGAATCGCGTCTGGACGTGCGACAATCCGTTAGCAATCGACTCCTCGATAATCTCCTCAAGGAAGTTCAAAGACTTCTCCTTGACTTCAACATTCTCATTAGCCATAATTCTCACTTTTTATTTTGTTCTTTTGTTTGCTTTATCATATAGTTTTGGGGCAAGGTTTACCGCCAGCGAAATAATCTGCTGATTGTATAACCTCTTGCCATCTGTCTTCAATGCAAATTCCGCCTTGACCTTTATGCGCTCCTTCCAAAAGGTCTGCTCGTAGCCGATTCCCGTGCGGTTGTATATTCCATTCGGAGTACCGTAGAATGGGTCCGAGGCGTAGAGATTCGCGCCATATATTGTCCCCTCCTTGCCCACCGAGTTGTAGAGTGGTTGAAGGTTTTTACCGACATAGAGGTTGTTCGAGATAAATACTCCCCAGCGACTCATTCGGAAGAACAACTCGCCACCCATAGGAATCTCCCAGCCCCCCCCCGCAAGCCTGTCGCGCTGCAACGACTGCAAGTAGCCGAGGCGGATATCAAAATCGAAAAAGGCGTTGAAATCGACTCCGATATATGGGTTTATTGTGATATTATCCACCACATTATACTGAAAATCGGCACGATTGGCAAAGTGTTGCATCGCTGCCGAAGCTCCGGCATACATCACCTTTGCAAATCGCCCCTCGCCCGAAAAGAGGATACGGAACTGTTCGCGCGTTTGGGCGGAGTACATTCCGTTCCAATCTACCGCCAACTCGGCAAAACCAATCTTGTCGCTATATTGCAGAGCCAAACCCTGCACCAAACGATTGTCAGCCAGCCACGCATTGCTAAAAAAGGCCTCCGAGTAGCGACCAATCATCTTCTCGCGGCGGAACAAACCGGCCACCGCACCATAATTCTCGTTGCGGAATTGGTAGTATGCCACAAGGTCTATATCGTCGAGGAAACGCACCGAGCCAAACATCTTCTGCATATTGACTCCTGCACCCAGCGAGTGTTTTTTGTTCCACTCGAAGCGCAACACGGGCGCAAGCGAGATGCCGAAGAGCGTTTCGGAAGCACCGAGACCGCTGCCCGAATACTCTGTATTGTCGAAATCGAAGTCGAAGGAGGTATCCAAATAGAGTCGCTCATCCTGTGCTAATGCACTGAATGACAACACCAAAGCCACGATAAGTATGATACTCTTTCTAACCATTTCGCAAGTACGCGCGCATAAATCGGTCAAAAATAGTGAAAATTTTTGAAATAATGATTACTTTTGTGCGAAAAATTTAGACAAGAGTAAACTTTCAGCGCACCCCAGTAAGCGAACGGAGTGAGCGCCCCCAGTAAGGGCGGAGCGCCCGCCCCTAGTAACCCCCAGAATAGTTGCGCCGTGACAACGCTCAGAGTTCGCAAAACAAAAAATTATGAAAAAGACAACTAACGCCGAGCTTGGTCGCCCTTCGGTCGAGGAGTTTCGCAAGATGGAGAAGATGCCCGTAGTGGTGGTTTTGGACAATGTCCGTTCGGCCCAAAATGTGGGTGCATTTTTCCGCACGGGCGATGCTTTTGCGGTCGAAAAAATAGCCCTCTGCGGCATTACCGCAACACCCCCTTCGCGCGAGATTCACAAGAGCTCGTTGGGTGCTGAATTTTCGGTCGAATGGGCACACTTCCCAACTACTGTCGAGTGTGTGCAACAACTTAAAAGTGAGGGATATACCATTGTCGCCATCGAGCAGATTGCGGAGTCGGTGATGTTGGACAGATTCGAGCCCGTTGCGGGTGAGAAATATGCCCTTGTTTTCGGCAACGAAGTGGAGGGCGTAGCGCAGGAGGTGGTCGATGTTTGCGACTCGGCAATCGAGATACCTCAACTCGGCACAAAACACTCGCTCAATGTCTCGGTTTCGGGTGGCGTAGTGCTGTGGAAATTCTTTGAAAACTTCCACAATTAAAAATTGAAAATGCAGAATATAGAATTAGGGGCAATGAATTAATTCATTGCTCTTTTCTTTTTATTCGCAAAATGGTCTATTGCAGACAAACAAATGCGCTTATAAAACAACTCGCAAAACTAACCAAACACATTACAAACATCGTAATTAAATCTTATCTCTTAATTTAACAATCTGTATCATTAAATTTTAAGACAAAAAGAGTGCGGACTAAATTCGTCTATTGGAAATTGAGGTCTTCGACTACCTGTGCACCCAAATATACGGAATAAAGCCCACACCAACTTACGATGTGAGCGTCAAACTCTATTCCACGGGCGCAATTTTGAAAGTGTCGAAGTTTCAATTTCCCAAAATAAGAATTAACGCTTTTTTATCTCTATATGTCTCTATTGTCTATTATCCAGCCATTGGCAAAATTTTATTTCCAGTTTAACCAATCGCAAAGTTAAAAACTTATTTTTGTTCCACAAAAGATTGTGCGCATAAAAAGCAAAAACACCCTCCTCCAACTGCCGGGTATCGAAAACGATAGCTACCCACTGTTATACACTATTTTTCACAACAGGGTATCGAAAACAATACCCAACAGTTGGAAATATCAGATTTTTGGGATACTTTTGTGATATAATACTATACAATCCATGACAAGCGAAGAATTTTTCAAGAAAGAAAATCCTGTTAGGTGGTTATTTGAGCGTTTTCCTGAACTGAATGCAGGGCAAGTTGCAAAGGCTATGGGCATAAACGAAACCCTATTCCGCAACTACATAAATGGCTCAAAGCGACCTTCAGTAGACCGAATCGTTAATATAGAGAATTTTATACAGAAACTCGGTAGAGAACTCTCCGAGACACGATTATTGTAATTCACCTGCGCATAGGTATCGTTTTCGATACCCGACAATAGCGAGGAGAGGGTTATGTAAATGCCACGGCACAGTCTTGGGTATCGAAAACGATACCCGACTATAAGGGGCACATAGCAGTATTAAGAGTTTTCCAATTGTAGGTATCGAAAACAATACCCAGCAGTAGAGAGAATCGGCAATGCAAATGATACTACACGGTCTCGGGTATCGAAAACGATACCCGGCAGACAAGGTAACAGCCCTCCTGTACACATAGGTATCGAAAACGATACCCGGCA
>JAZQIS010000079.1:0-12042 GCA_045541235.1 Alistipes sp. | reverse complement strand
TGGATATGTTCCCATACCCATCGGGAGCAGGTTTGCACGTAGGACACCCACTCGGATATATCGCCTCGGATATCTACTCTCGCTACAAGCGTTTGTGCGGCTACAACGTGTTGCACCCAATGGGTTACGATGCCTTCGGATTGCCTGCAGAGCAGTATGCTATTCAGACAGGTCAGCACCCTGCCGTAACCACCGAGCAGAACATAGCCCGCTACCGTGAGCAGTTGGATAAAATCGGCTTCTCGTACGACTGGAGTCGCGAGGTACGCACATGTGAGCCCGAGTATTACAAATGGACACAGTGGGCCTTCTTGAAGATGTTTGCCCACTACTATAACAACGCCACCGCAAAGGCAGAGCCTATCAGCGACCTCGTAGCACACTTCGAGAAGCAGGGCACCGAGGGTGTTGATGCTGCTTGCACCACAGAACTCTCCTTCACCGCCGAGGAGTGGAGAGCCAAGAGCGAGGCGGAGAAGGAGCAGGTTTTGCAAAACTATCGTCTTGCTTTCCGTGCCGACACAATGGTAAATTGGTGTCCGGCTCTCGGTACCGTACTCGCCAACGACGAGGTGAAGGATGGTTTGTCGGTACGTGGAGGACACCCTGTAGAGCAGAAACGAATGAAGCAGTGGCTGTTGCGCGTTACAGCCTATGCACAGCGTATGCTTGACGGCCTTGACTCGCTCGAATGGAGCGACTCTTTGAAGGAGATTCAGCGCAACTGGATTGGACGCTCGGAGGGTGCGCAGGTGTTCTTCGATGCCGAGATGGCCGATGGCTCAACCCGCAAGCTTGAGATTTTTACCACACGTCCCGACACCATCTTTGGTGTGACATTTATGGTTGTGGCTCCCGAGCACGAGTGGATTTCGGATATGACCACCGC
Organism: Alistipes sp.; assembly: GCA_045541235.1. Taxonomy (GTDB): domain Bacteria; phylum Bacteroidota; class Bacteroidia; order Bacteroidales; family Rikenellaceae; genus Alistipes. The sequence continues at coordinate 11,153 of JAZQIS010000079.1, read as the reverse complement.
CGAGCAGAAGGAGGCTGTAGAGGCATATATCGAGCAGACCAAAAAGCGTAGCGAGCGTGAACGTATCGCCGAAACAAAGCGCGTGAGTGGAGTATTTACCGGCTCCTACGCAGTAAATCCATTCACCGGCAAGCGTATTCCGATTTACGCTTCGGACTATGTGTTGGCAGGCTATGGCACAGGTGCTATTATGGCCGTTCCGGCCCACGACTCGCGCGACTACGCCTTCGCACGCCACTTCGGCTTGGATATCGTGCCTGTAGTCGAGGGTGGAAACCTCGAGGAGTCGTCCTATGATGCAAAGGAGGGTTGCCTTATCAACTCCGACTTCCTCAATGGCAAGGATGTTAAGGTTGCTATTGTGGAGATGTTCGAGGAGGTTGAGAAGCGTGGCCTTGGCAAGCGACTTGTAAACTATCGCCTTCGCGATGCTATATTCTCGCGCCAACGCTATTGGGGCGAGCCATTCCCAATCCGCTATAACGGCGATGTGGCTCTTCCACTCGAGGAGAGTGAGTTGCCACTCACCCTGCCTCCAATCGAGAACTTCGGTCCTACCGAGCAGGGCGAGCCACCGTTGGCGCGTGTTGAGGGTTGGGAGTACGAACTCTCGACAATGCCGGGTTTTGCGGGCTCTTCGGCCTACTACCTCCGCTATATGGACCCTCGCAATTCGGAGGCTCTCGTATCGAAGGAGGCAAACGAATATTGGCGCAATGTCGATCTCTACATCGGAGGTATCGAGCACGCTACGGGACACCTTATGTACTCGCGCTTCTGGAATATGTTCCTCTACGACTTGGGCTATGTTTGCGAGAGTGAGCCATTCCGCAAACTCGTAAATCAGGGTATGATTCAGGGCCGTTCAAACTTCGTATATCGTGTGGTTGGCACAAACAAGTTCGTATCGCTCAACCTCCGCAAGGAGTACGAGACACAGGAGATTCACGTCGATGTGAATATCGTAAAGAACGACATCCTCGACCTTGATGCCTTCCGAGCTTGGCGACCAGAGTTTGCCAATGCGGAGTTTATCCTCGAAAATGGACAGTATATCTGCGGCTGGGCGGTAGAGAAGATGTCCAAGTCGATGTTCAATGTCGTAAATCCCGACTATATCGTCGAGCAGTATGGCGCCGACACCCTCCGTATGTACGAGATGTTCCTTGGCCCATTGGAGCAGTCGAAGCCATGGGACACAAACGGTATCGACGGCGTTCATAAGTTCCTACGTCGCTATTGGAGATTGTTCCATACCCGCACCGGCGAGTGGGCGGTAACCGAGGAGAAGGCTACCGACAAGGATCTCAAGACTCTGCACAAGACCATCAAGAAGGTACGCGAAGATATCGAAAACTTCTCGTTCAACACCTCGGTAGCAGCATTTATGATCTGCATCAACGAGTTGGGCGAGTGTCACAAGCGCGAGATTTTGGAGCCACTCACAGTGTTGCTTGCTCCGTTTGCTCCACACATCACCGAGCAGTTGTGGTCGATGTTGGGACACGAGGATAGCGTTTGCGATGCTTCGTACCCTGTATGCGAGGAGAAGTACTTGGTGGAAAGTGCCTTCGAGTACCCTGTAATGATTAACGGTAAGCTCCGCTTCAAGCAGGAGTATCCTCTCGCCACCTCTCCGGCCGATATCCAAGCCGATATCGTAACAAAGGAGGAGGCCCAGAAGTGGTTGGAGGGGGCAGCTCCGAAGAAGATTATTGTCGTTCCCGGCAAGATTATCAACATTGTAAAATAACCTCTATTATGAAACGAATCTTAACTTTTGCTCTTGCTCTCGCATTTGCCTGCGGGGCTTCGGCACAAAAGACCCTATCGTTCACGGGGGGAGATGAGACAGTGCGCCTGTGGGATAACTCCACAGCCAAGTACTCAAATCACGAAACCCGAGATGAGATTTGGCGCAAAAAGAACGCCAGCGTCAGACAAACCTCATCGTGCGAACTCTACATCTACAAGGCTGCTCCCGAGAAAAATTCGGGCGTGGCAGTCGCCATCTTCCCCGGAGGAGGATTCACGGGTGTTGGAAACAGTTCGTCGTTGGCTAAATGGTATGCTTCGGTGGGTATCACTGCCGCAGTGGTAAAGTATCGTCTGCCAAACGGCCATAAGGAGGCTACTCTCGAGGATGCTATGGGGGCAGTGCGCTACCTTCGTTCCCGCACAGACCTCGGCATCGACCCTGCAAAGGTGGGCGTAACGGGCTCCTCGGCAGGAGGCCACATCACAGCGTGGGTATCGTGTGCGATGCCCGATGGCGAGAAGCCGGCATTTGCAATTCCACTTTATGGCTCGATGTCGCGCGTAGAGTTCTACACAGGCTCGAGGGCCAACAATGCGCTACTCGGCAAGGGCTACTGCTTCCAGGATGCAATCGATATGTCGGTGCAGAATATGGTAACCCCAACAACTCCACCAACGCTATTGCTCCTCTGTGACGATGACAGTGTGGTACTTTCGTACAGTTCGACACTATATTACGAGGCGTTGATTCGCAATGGTGTGAAGGCCTCGATGCACATCTATCCATATGGCGGTCATAGCTTGAGCAAACACACCGCAGAGTATCGTCCAGCCATCCTCGATTGGCTGAATTGGCTCGGATTGTATAACATCAAAAAATAACTGCTACTATGAAGAAATTTTTTATTCTACTTGCCGTAATGGTTGGAGCAACCTTCTCGGCAATGGCACAAAAGACCGTGTCGTATGAGGGTGCAGACGAGATTGTGCGCTTGTGGGATAACAAAACCGCAAAACACTCTAACTATGAGACTCGTGATGAGATTTGGCGCAACAAGAACAAGACCTCTATTCGTCAATCCTCTTCGTGCGAGTTGTATATCTTCAAGGCTGCGCCTGAGAAGAATACCGGTGCGGCGATAGCTATGTTCCCTGGTGGCGGCTATACGAGCTTGAACCTCTCAGTTTGGTTGGCTCGTTGGTATGCATCACAGGGTATTACTGCAGCGATAGTAAAGTACCGCCTTCCGAACTTTGGCCACTACGAGGCTACAATCGAAGATGCAGAGGGGGCAGTTCGCTATCTCCGCACTCGTACCGACCTCGGCATCAACCCCGCAAAGGTGGGTGTAGGAGGCTCGTCGGCAGGAGGTCACCTCTCATCGTGGGTATCGAACTCAATGCCTGACGGAGAGAAGCCGGCATTTGCGCTCTTGCTCTATGCGTGGATTGATTTGACCAATAGCACATCGTTGGCAGAGAGTAAAGGTCTTTTCCAACTTTTAGGCAAGGACTACACCTATAACGACGCTCTCAAGTTATCGACACACACAATGGTTACACCTACCACTTCACCATCGTTGTTGCTGCTTTGCTACGACGATCCTACCGTTCAATCTACAAGTTCAACGAAGTACTATGAGGCTTTGGTTAATAATGGCGTAAAGGCCTCGATGCACATCTATCCGTTTGGTGGCCACAGCATCAAAAAACATACGGATGAGTGCCTACCGGCAATTATTGATTGGTTGAAATGGCTTAATATTATCGAATAACAACAAAAACATACTATACTACTATGAGACGACTTTTTATAGCATTGACCTTCATTGCAGCATCGGCAATGTCGGTTTCAGCACAAAAAACATACGTAGAGCTCCCATGCAACGCAGATAAGACCATCAAGTATTGGGACAACTCGAAGGCTCCACACTCGAACGAGGAGACTCGCGACGAACTTCGCGACAAGAACGGATATCTCCGTCAGACCTCGCAAACCGTATTCTATCTCTACAAGGCGGAGGCCGACAAGGCCACAGGACAATCTGTAGTGATTCTCCCCGGTGGCGGTTATGGTGCAGTCTGCATCACAAGGGAGGGCTTTGCTTTGGCAGAGTACTTCAAGAGCATCGGCGTAACGGCCCTCGTGGTTAAGTACCGCTTGCCAAACTACGGACACAAGGAGGTACCTCTCGAGGATGCACAAGCCGCTTTGGCATACCTTCGCAAGAATGCCAAGAAACTCGGTATCGACCCTGCAAAGGTGGGTATCGCAGGTTCGTCGGCTGGCGGCCATCTTGCTGCCTACACCTCGACCTTTACGGCCGATGCAGAGAAACCGGCATTTACAGTGTTGTTCTACCCTGTAATCTCGGCAGAGAGCTGTATGACTCACCAAAACACGTTCCTTCGTCTGCTCGGCCAAAAACACGCACCTTATATGCGTGAGTACTACTCGTTGAATAACCGCGTAACACCTACTACGCCTCCGACACTCTTGCTGCTCAGCAACAACGACCGCACAGTGCCACCAATCAACTCCATCCTCTACTACAACGCTCTCAAGCACTACGGCGTGAAGGCATCGATGCACATCTACCCCGAGGGTGGTCACGGATGGGTTTGCCGCGAGGATTTCCGCTACGACAAGCAGTGGAAGATGCAGTTGAAACTATGGTTGGAGTGGCTTAACTCTAACAAATAACAGAGATGAAACGAAGTTTAACTTTCGCACTTGCTATTCTATTTGCCCTCTCCGCCTCGGCACAGAGAGCCATAATTGACATACCTTGTTATGCCGATAAGATTATCAAGCATTGGGATAATTCGAAGGCTCCCCATTCAAACGAAGAGACCGCAGATGAAATCTATACCGACAAGGGCTCATTCAGAAACACCTCTTTGACGGTATTCTATCTATATCAGGCCGAGAAGGCTACGGCAACAGGGCAAGCCGTTGTTATTCTTCCGGGTGGTGGATATAGCGGAATAGCTATCGAGAGAGAGGGTTTTAAGTTGGCCGAATACTTCAAGAGTATCGGTGTAACAGCCCTCGTGGTTAAGTACCGCTTGCCAAACTACGGACACAAGGAGGTACCTCTCGAGGATGCACAAGCCGCTTTGGCATACCTTCGCAAGAGTGCCAAGAGGCTCGGTATCGACCCTGCAAAGGTGGGTATCGCAGGTTCGTCGGCTGGTGGTCACCTCGCTGCCTACACTTCGACCTTTACGGACGATGCGAAGAAACCGGCATTTACAATTCTCTTCTACCCCGTAATATCGGCTGAGAGTTGTATGACACACCAAGGGACGTTCCTCCGTCTGCTCGGCAAAAAACACGCACCTTATATGCGTGAGTACTACTCGTTGAATAACCGCGTAACGACAACCACACCTCCGACACTCTTGTTCCACAGCAACGACGATGCAGGAGTGCCACCTATCAACTCCATCCTCTACTACAACGCCCTCAAGCACTACGGGGTGAAGGCCTCGATGCACATCTACCCCGAGGGTGGTCACGGATGGGTTTGCCGTGAGGGCTTCCGCTACGAAAAGGATTGGCAACACCACGTAGAGAGGTGGTTGAAGTGGCTTAACGCAGAATAAAAGAATAAAAAAGAGAAAACGATATGAAAAAATTACTCATAACTATGGCTATTTTAGGCACAATGGCTCTCTCGGCAGAGGCGCAGGAGAAGAGTCGTACTCCATACTACGAAGACGAAAAAATTGTGATTTGGGATAACCAAAAGGCCCCCCACTCGAACGGGCTTGAGGGAGAGGCCTACGACTCCAAACCATACCGCCTTGTGAATACCACCGAGGCTATTATGTACATCTACCACGCCGACAAGGAGAAGGCTACGGGACAATCCGTGGTTATCTGCCCGGGTGGTGGCTATGCAAAGCTCTCGATGGACCAGGAGGGCTACCTTATGGCGCAGTGGTTGGCCAAGAACGGTATTACGGGTGTAGTTCTCGAGTACCGCTTGCCAAATGCCCACAAGGAGGTGCCCCTCGAGGATGTTGTGGAGGCTATCCGCATTGTTCGCAAAAAGGCAAAGAAGTGGAATCTCGACCCTGCTAAGGTGGGCGTTATGGGCTTCTCGGCAGGAGGACACCTTGCAGCGAGCGCATCGAATATCCCTGCCGTTGAGGATAGACCAAACTTCTCGATTTTGTTCTACCCTGTATTGACAGTAGGCGATTTCAACACCCATAGAGGCTCGTTCCGCAACCTACTTGGCAAGAAGCACACCGAAGCCGAGGCCAACGAGTGGGCCATGGACAAAATCGCAAGTGAGCAGACACCGCCAACAATACTCTTGTTGAGCGACGACGACACCACTGTACCTGCGGCAGGAGCTGCCCTATATTATGCTGCATTGCGCTATCACGGTGTTAAGGCTGCGATGTATGTCTTTCCTGAGGGTGGCCACGGCTGGGGCAACTACGACAAGTTCTCCTACCAAAAGGAGTGGCAACATCTGTTGCTACGCTGGTTGAAGGAGCTGAAATAGTAGGGCTTCCAGCTACCGAAAAAATACGATTTTACTAAATTTTTTTATAAAACATACCTTTATGGCAGATAGTTCAATTTTAATGCGACTTGATGGTCTGAAGATTAAATACGAGGAGTTGGGGCAGAAGCTCACCGACCCCGAGGTGATTTCGGATGTCAAGTCATTTGTTCAGTACAACAAGGAATACAAGGAGTTGGAGCCTATTATCGAGACCTCCGAGAAGTTCCGTAAGGCGATACAGGCGTTGGCCGATGCAAAGGATATCCTCGCAAATGAGAAGGATGAGGAGTTCCGCGAGATGGCACGTATGGAGATTGCCGAACTCGAGCCCGCAATCGAGCAGATGGAGGAGGAGATAAAGATTCTCCTTATACCGAAGGACCCGCAGGATGGCAAAAACGCCGTGCTCGAAATTCGTGGTGGTACGGGTGGCGACGAGGCTGCACTCTTTGCGGGCGATTTGTTCCGTATGTACACCAAGTATATCGAGTCGAAGGGTTGGCGTTACGAGGTAACATCCTTCTCGGAGGGTGTTGTCGGTGGCTACAAGGAGGTTATCCTGAAAGTTACGGGCGACAGCGTATATGGCACCTTGAAGTATGAGTCGGGAGTACATCGCGTACAGCGTGTGCCACAGACCGAGACTCAGGGTCGTGTCCACACCTCGGCAGCTTCGGTGGCCGTCCTGCCCGAGGCAGACGAGTTCGATGTAGAGGTGTCGTGGAACGATATTCGCAAGGATATATTCTGCGCTTCGGGCCCTGGAGGTCAGTCGGTGAATACCACCTACTCGGCCATCCGACTCACCCACATCCCTACAGGTATCGTGGTGCAGTGTCAGGACCAAAAGTCGCAGATTAAGAATACCGAGAAGGCCTTCGAGGAGTTGCGTACCCGAATCTTCAACCTCGAGTACCAGAAGTACCTCGACGAGATTGCCTCAAAGCGTAAGACCCTCGTCTCGACAGGCGACCGTTCGGCAAAGATTCGTACCTACAACTATCCGCAGGGACGAATTACCGACCACCGCATCAACTATACGATTTACAACTTGTCGGCATTTATGGATGGCGACATTCAGGACTGCATCGACCACCTTATCGTTGCCGAGAATGCGGAGCGACTAAAGGAGCAGGAGTTGGGATAACGGAAAACGGAAAACTTTTAGTTTTTCGGTTTACGCTTGGAATGGAAAACGGAACCGACGCACGAAGCAAGAGCAGAGGTTGCTTGCAGACTATGCCTTGCAAGAAGGAGGAAAAGCCCACGAAGTGGGATTAAAACGGAAAACTAAAAATTGAGAAGATTTTTAATTCTGCATTCTGCATTTTGCATTCTGCATTTTGCATTCTGCATTCTGCATTTTGCATCTGCCGTAGCGCAGACGCAAACGCCTCTCTATATCGTAAATGGTGTGGAGATGGAGAGTGTGAAGCATATCCCGGAGGAGAATATCGAGCATATCGACCACCTCGAAGCCAACGATGAGACGGTGGCAAAGTATGGCGAGAGGGCGAACAATGGTGTTATCATCGTTACCCTGTGCTACGACAAGGAGGCACAATTTATGGGGGAGAAGGCCCTTGCCGACTACGTCTCGGAGCGTGTTGTGTGGCCCGAAAACTATGGTGTGGCGCGGTATGTGGCTCGCTACACTATTGGCGCGGATGGCTCGTTCCGACTCGGCACAGAGCTCGAATCCACCGACCGACAACTCCGCAAACGAGTGTTGAAGGTGTTGCAGTCGCTGCCTGCGTGGCAACCCGCCACCAAGCAGGGCAAAGCGGTCGATAGCGACTATGTTCTGCGCATACAACTCCCTCGTGGCAAAGCTATGCCAAAAGAGCCGTATATCGTGATACGATAAACGGAAAATTAAGAATTAAGAATGAAGAATGAAAAAACCTTGCGTGTACATCATTTCTAACCAATCGCATTCTACTATATATGTGGGGGTTACATCTGATATAGTACAGCGAATGGCGCAACATCGCAACCGCCAATTTGGAGGATTCTCTGCAAGATATAATCTCACTCAATTATTGCATTTTGAGGAGTTTGGAAGTATGGCAGAAGCCATTGCAAGAGAAAAGCAGATTAAAAGTTGGTCACGCAAACGCAAAGACGATTTAATAAGTAGCAATAATCCTTCGTGGAAGGACTTGCTGGATGAATTATAAATAAAATGTCATTGCGAGGCTTGCACCAAGCCGTGGCAATCTCCCTTGGTTAGTTTAATAAAATATAAGGGAGATTCCCACAGTCGCTTTGCTCCTTCGGAATGACGATTTAATAAAATTTTAACTTGACAACCGTAGCACACATAACTCTATCGCAACTGCAGGGGCGAATATCCATCGCTCTGGCGGATGCGTTGCCGTTGCCGGTCTGGGTGAGTGCGGAGGTTGCCGATATTAAAATCAACGCTTCGGGGCACTGCTACATCGAACTTATCGAGAAGAACGAAAAGACAGGGGCTACCGAGGCGCAAGCGAGGGCTACAATTTGGCGTTCGCAGGTTATGAGCACCATAGGTCGCTTCGAGCACGAAACGGGGCAACGCCTTGCCAAGGGTATGAAGATTCTCTTCAAAGCATCCGTACAGCACCACGCCGTATATGGTATGTCGTTGCAGATTCAGCAGATTGATGCCCTGCACACCATAGGCGATATGGAACGTCGCCGACAGCAGACCATAGAGCAACTCCAAAAGGAGGGCGTATGGGACACGAATCGCTCGGTGCCGATGCCGCTGGTGGTGCAGCGCGTAGCGGTAATCTCGAGTGCTACGGCTGCGGGCTACCGCGACTTTATGAAGGAGTTGGAACGGAGTGCCTACCGCATAGAGACCGAACTCTTCGAGGCTACAATGCAGGGCGAGAGGTGCGACGAGAGCATCGTGGCAGCACTCTACACCGTAGCAGAGCGAAGCGAGGAGTTCGATGCCGTGGCTATAATTCGTGGTGGCGGCTCGACAAGCGATTTGGAGTGCTACAACTCCTATCTGCTCGCCTTTGCCATAACACAATTTCCACTCCCCGTACTTACGGGAATAGGACACGACAAGGATACAAGTGTTACCGATATGGTTGCCAATACACCCCTCAAAACCCCTACGGCAGTGGCGGCGTGGATAGACCAAAGGGCCGCCGATTTTGACGGAGCGTTGGAGTATTGTGCCATCTCGTTGCGCGATATTTGCCGACAATCTACACATGCAGCGGCACTTCGCCTTGAGCAGTTTTCGGCCGATGTGCGCCATCTGTCGGAGCGAATATTACAGAGCGAGGCACAACGATTGGAGGGTATTGCAACATTGGTTGCAAACTTTGCCCCCGAGCGCATATTCCGCCTCGGCTACGCCATAGCCCGCAAGGAGGGTAAGGCGTTGCAAAGCGTTGAAGATGTAGGTATTGGAGATGGTATCGAAATCGCTTTGGCGGACGGAGTGGTCAATGCCAAAGTCGTTGAAAAACGGAAAACGGAAAACGGAAAACTAAAAATCCATAGAGTGGAAATCGTAAATGATTAGGCTATTTTTGTGCTAAACGAGGGAACGAAAGCGCAGCATAGTAAGCCTATGTGAGCATTTCGTTATCCGAAGAGCAGTGCAGAAAGAGCCAATCAGAACGATTTTGGGTAATTAAAGAGAAAAGCCAAATATATGACTTACAAAGAGGCGATAGCGGAGATTGAGAAGATATTAAAGTCTTTGAGAGAGGAGCAGAATAGCATTGACACCCTCTCGGAGCGAGTGGCAAGAGCAACGGAGTTGATTGCTCTCTGCCGCGAGAAACTGCGCAAAGCGGAAAACGAGGTAAACAAGGTTCTCGAATAGTAGTTTGCGCAATTTATAACGGCCGGTAAGGGCCGGTAAGGGCTATTAAAGGTTAGTAATGTGCGCGCTTCTTTACTTGCCGTTACTTGCCGTTACAAACCCTTAATTATGTTGCGCCGTGATAAGGGTAGGTGTTCGGAAAAGCAATTAAAAAGACAATGGGGGCAATTCAAAAAATAGTCAAGTGGTCGCTAAACCATCTGCCACGCACACTCCTGCAGAGGGTTGCAGGATGGGGCGTGCCGCTGCTCGGTGTGTGGTATGCCGGCAGAGGGCGCAAATGCCCAATCTGTGGCAAGGAGGTACGCGAATTTTTGCCGTACGGCTACGGAGTCTCACGACACGATGCGCTCTGTCCGCGATGCCTTGGGTTGGAGCGACATAGGCTCCTATGGCTATATATCGAGCGCGAGACGGCTCTGCTCGATTGCTACCCTACCCTGCTCCATATCGCCCCCGAGGTGGCTCTAAAACGACAATTTGAGCGACACTACGGCAAAGAGCACGCCGAGAACTACATCACGGCCGATTTGGAGAGCCCATTGGCAAAGTTGCACTTTGATATTCAAGATATTCCACTCGAAGATGAGAGTATAGATGTGGTGATTTGCAACCATATCCTCGAACACGTGGAGGATGACCGCAAGGCTCTGCGAGAACTACACCGCATACTTCGCCCTGAGGGTTGGGGCGTGGTGCTTGTTCCGCAAGACCTCAACCGCGAAAAGACCTTCGAGGATGATACAATAACCTCGCCCGAGGAGCGTGCGCGTATCTTTGGGCAATACGACCACCGACGCATCTACGGACGTGACTATGCCGACCGCCTCCGCGAATGTGGCTTCGAAGTGGAGGAGATTGAGTACGAAAAGCGACTTTCCGAAGAGGAAGTTAAACAATACGCAACGGCAGGAGAGCGTTTGTATGTTGTAAAACGGAAAACTGAAAACTGAAAACGGAACCGACGCACGAAGCAAGAGCAGAGGCTGCTTGCAGACTATGCCTTGCAAGAAGGAGGAAAAGCCTGCGCA
>JAZQIS010000078.1:0-21291 GCA_045541235.1 Alistipes sp. | reverse complement strand
CTTGTGGCCAAATCCAAATGTTGCTGCCGATGCTTCGAAGGATTTGTCGCTCTCGAAGTGCGAGATGACAGTTTCGTTGGCAGGTCAGGAGGACATCGTTCTCTCTGTACCACAGGCTCCTGCACGTCGTAACTGGCGTACTAACCTCGTTGGTTCGCTCCTCACAGAGCAGGGCAACATCAAGGTTGAGATTATCCCTGAGTTCGAGGATGAGTACAATCAGGAGTACAAGCAGTGGCAGGGCGATGCCGACACAACTTGGTATGCAGAGACTGACACCAACGGCAACCCTATTACCGAGTTTACACTCAATACTGTAGAGCAGTTGGCAGGTCTCGCAAAGCTCGTAGATGAGGGTAACACCTTCGAGGGCAAGACTATTAAGTTGGATACCGATGTCGATCTGTCGTTGCGCAACTGGGACCCAATCGGAGATAATCGCACCGATGCTGCATTTAGTGGTACTTTCGATGGTCAAAACCACGTGATTTATGGTGCTCACCACACAGGCGATGATTGCTGGGATGGTACAGTTTACGGCAGCAAAGAGGGTTGGGGATTGTTCTCGTTAGTAGAAGAGGCTACTATCAAGAATGTTGATATTCGCAATGAGACCTTCGGTTCGTACACCGTAATTACAGGTGCTGTTGCAGGATATGCACACAACACAACTTTCGAGAATATCGAGATTAGCGACACCAAGATTGCCGGCTACAACTGGTACACCGGCGGCGTTGTAGGTTGGGCCAGCGGCGATTGTACTTTCAAGGGCATCAACTTGGCACCTACAACAGCAGTTGGAACTTTGTGGGATTCTCACGGACAGAATGTTGGTGGTATTGCCGGTGGTGTAAGCTCGTCAGCCAACATTGTTATCGAGGATTGTACTATCTCTTGCGTACTCGATGTTATCAACGATGTAACTTCAAACTACAAGTGGTGGATCTACCGCACTGCCGGAATGATTATCGGTAACACTAACACCACTCAAGGAGTTTACCAAACAGTTGTTACTGCAACTGCAACTAATGTTACTTGTAAGAATGTAACCGTAAACTATGGCGATTGGATGAACTACCACTACTGCCAGGGTTACTGGAACCGTGGTTGGGCCCGTGTAGAGTCCTCTGATTATGTTACCGGCGTTGACCACACTCAGTGCAACCACCCTGCAGGCGAGTCGCACTATGTATGCATTCCGTTCAATCAGCTCTTTGGAGGTGGCCCTAACGGCGATGGACACTACCCTATAAAGGGTCTTGCAGAGTTCCCTGGTGTAACAGTAAACTACACCTATATGGAGGTTGCCGATGCAGGAGACTTGAATGCAGCTATCGCAAACGAGAACCTTCACAACATCAAGCTCAGCGACAATGCAGTTATCGAGGGTACTATCAAGCTTAACCGCAAGGTTAGAATCTTCTCGAATGGCACTGCTACCATCAAGGGCCGTGTAAATATCTCGGGCTATGGCGATGGATCCGTATTCGAGGGTGTTAAGTTTGCTATCAACGACACAGATTCTAAGGTCAAGAACTCGTTCTCAGGTAATACGTACAAGTATCCAGCAATCGTAGTGATTTACACGGCTGGCGTTACTTTCGAGAATTGCGAGTTTGAGTCGAGCTTTGATAAGGCTGTTTGCGGCATCAACTACGGCGCACACGCGGCCAACAAAGTGCTTACCGTAAACAACTGTAAGTTTACCGGTGACTTCTACGCTATCCGTTCGCGTACCTTGTTCAACATCACAAACTGCGAGTTTGCCAACTACTATAGCGGAGGTACCCTCGCTGCGGTTTGGACTTGGGGTAACGGCAACAGCTGGGCCGACAATGTTGTATTCAAGAACAACAAGAACACAAGCGGTCACGATTTGTACAGTGTAACTTTGAGTTCGACAAACTTCAAGTACAACAATATGACCATTGATGTTAAGGGCAACACATCGTTCTTGCCACTCGCAGATGGTATTAATCCTGCTTGCACATACGAGGATGTAACATTCGCACCAGGTTCTGAGACTTTCTAATCGAAAGCATAGAAACAATATTCAAACTGCGCTCCTCGGATTCGAGGGGCGCATTTATTGTAGGATATTGCAGATATTATAGGTCATTTTTGTCGATGAAAGGCGAGGAAAGCGGAGCATAGTAGGCCTATGTGAGCATTTTGGCGACCGACGCATTCGTACAAAAAGAGCCAATCAGTACGATTTTAACTTGCGAACTTGCCATATAAACAACCCAAACGCCAAAACAATAGAGAAGCTATCGGCTATAGGCATTGATATCCATACTCCATAGGCTCCGAAATGGCGTGGAAGAAGCCAGAGGAGAGGGAGTAGGAATAGAAGTTGGCGGGTGAGCGACACGAATATTGCAAGAGGTGCTTTGCCGATATATTGGAAGAATCCTCCGGCAACAACCTGGAATCCCACAAGAGGGAACATTATAAGGATAAGGCGCATACCTTGCGAAGCGGCCTCGACCATAAGTTGCTCGTTGCCACCCTTGGATGAATCGACAAATGCGCGGGCGATAAACTCGGGTATGGTCTCTCCGAGGATAAATCCGAGTGTTCCAATAGCCATTCCGCAGCCTATAGTCATAAAGACAGCTTTGCGGACACGGTCATAATTTTTTGCACCGTAGTTGTATCCGACAATAGGCTGCATTCCCTGATTAAGGCCCTGTATAAGCATTATAAAGAGTAGGGCGATGCGATTGACGATGCCATAAGCTCCGACATAGAGGTCGCCCGCACCCTGCTCGCGTGTTACGATATCGTGAACGCCCGTACCTCCGTAGCTCAGCATTGCCGTATTGACAAACGCTGCGACCAACGAAGCGCAGATATTCATCAAAAATGGAGCAAGGCCAATAGAGAGGATATTACCGACTATTCGTATATCGAAGCGAAATGACTCGCGCTTGAATCGCAGGAATGAACTCTTGGAACAGAAGTGCGAAAATGCAATAATGCAAGAGACGAACTGCGAAATTACTGTTGCCATAGCAGAACCCTTAATACCCCAGCCAAATTGGAAGATGAAGAGTGGATTCAGTACAAGATTTATCGCTACGGAGGTAAGCATTATAGCCATCGACTTACGCGGATTACCCGAAGCACGAATCATCTCGTTCATACCAAGGTAGAGGTGCTGCGTGATATTTCCGTAGAGGATTATTCGCATAAATTGTCGGGCATACTCGAGGGTCTCCTCCGAAGCACGACCACCGCTAAAGAGTAGCAGAATCTCGTCCAAGAAGGTGAGCATCAACACCATTATCGTAAGTCCGATAACGAAATTGAGGAGCACCGCATTACAGAGGGTCTTCTCGGCCGCAGCCTTGTTTCCCTCTCCCAAGCGCAACGAGATACGCGCAGCAGCTCCCACTCCCACCATAGCACCAAAGGCCGAACCGATATTCATAATCGGCATTGTAATAGCCATACCGGCGATAGCGGCTCCACCAACACCGTGTCCCACGAAGGCACTGTCGATAAGGTGGTACAACGAGGAAGATGCCATTGCAATTATTGCCGGAGTGGCATAATTGAATAGCAACTTACCTATGCTATCTGTACCGAGTGATTGTGTTGCTGTTTTGCTCATAGCGACGGCAAAGATACAAAATCTATTGCGATATTCTTTTTTTATTCTGCAATTTTATTACTTTTGCACTACACATTGTACTGTATCGGGTATGAAAAAAATTGCTCTTGCTATCGATTCTTTCAAAGGCTCACTCTCCTCGTGCGAGATTGAGACGGCTTTTGAGCAGGGGGTACGACGTATTGTGGCCGATTGCGACATTATCAAGGTGGAGATTGCAGATGGTGGCGAAGGTACAGTAGCGGCTCTTACAGAGAGTCTTAATGGCCACTATGTAGATATTGAGGTATGCGACCCTCTACATCGGCCTGTTCCGGCACGATACGGCATTATCGAAGGTGGAAAAACGGCCGTCGTAGAGATGGCCTCGGCAAGTGGTCTTGCTCTCCTATCGCCCGAGGAGTATAACCCTCTGCAAACCTCAACATTTGGCACAGGAGAGATAATACAGGATGCCATAAAGCGAGGCTGCCGCAGATTCCTGTTAGGCATTGGTGGCAGTGCCACAAGCGATGCAGGAATGGGGGCACTACGCGCACTTGGATTCAGATTCTTAGATTGCCATAGGGAGGAACTTCGAGGAGGTGGCGGAGCACTACAAGAGATTGCTACGATAGATGATAGCTGCATCCTCAAAGAGCTGTCCGAATGTGAGTTTATTGTTGCGTGCGATGTTACAAATCCGCTATACGGGGCTGAGGGCGCGGCTTATATTTTTGCTCCTCAAAAAGGTGCGAACAGGGCAATGGTCGAGCAACTCGACCAAGGATTGCGCAACTTTGCTCGTATAGTAGAGGAGTATAACGGCTCAAAAATTGGTGAGTTGCAGGGGGCAGGTGCGGCAGGCGGTCTCGGAGGAGGGGCGAAGGCTCTATTGAATTCCCGATTGGTACGCGGAATCGATATGGTCCTCGAGGCGATAGGTTTCGACGACAAAATCAGAGGGTGCGACCTTATCATCACGGGCGAGGGACGAATTGACTACCAAACACTTATGGGAAAGGCTCCAAGTGGAGTCCTTGCGGCCGCCAAGCGACAAAATATTCCAACAATAGCTATAGGTGGCAGCATAGATTGGTGCGAGGAGTTGCACAATAGTGACTTTGCTGCAATAGAGGCAGTAACGCCCGAGGGAATGTCACTCGAGGAGGCCATGAAGCCCTCAACAGCCAAAGATAACATTATCCGCACTGCCGAGTTTATTGCTCGAAGATTTCTAATTGATTAGCCTATTTTGGCAATGGCGAGTGGGCCCTCTCTGCGAATCTCTATCTCTATAGGCTCGCCACAAAAAATTGTCGCCACAAAACTACTCTTTTCCTTACGATACTCTGCGATAACAAGGTCTTTAACAAGGTCCACGCTACCCTTTTTGTAGAGTTTATACAGGGCCTCCTTTGCACACCACATCTCGGCATAGAGGTTGTACTGCTCGGCAATTTTGACCTCTGTAGGCGAGAGATATCGCTCCGCTACCCTACCGAAATCGCGTTCTGCATGCTCTATATCGACAGCGCACTCTCCATCTGCAATCAATACCGCGACAACACCGCGACTATGCGACACGCTGATAAACTTACCATCTACATCAACCTGAGGTGCACCATATTCGTCGTAGGAGATTGTAACGCCTTCGCCGAGTTCCCGTCGCACAATAGCACGCCAAGCAAGGGTTTCACATCTGCGATTTGCATTTGAAAAACCCCGCGCAACTGCTATATCCTCTGTGTGTGATATCCGTAACAGAGCCTCCTCGGTGTCAATATTCTCGATAAAGAGGCGGCTACTCATTACTCTTGACGATAATTTTAATCTTATCTATACGATGCCCCTCGAGTGCATCGACAATAAAACGTATGCCGTGTGCCGACACCTCGTCACCCTTCTTTAGAAAGTTGCGATTTATCTCGAGCATTAGGCCGGCAAGAGTTTCGGCACGCCCCTGCACATCCTCAAAAACATCATCCTCGAGGTCGAGAACACGTGTCACATCCACAATATGTGTCTTACCCTCAAAGATATAGGTATTGTCGTTGAGGCGACGATAGAACGACTCATCGACATCGCTCTCGTCCGAAATCTCGCCCACAACCTCTTCCAAGATATCCTCCAAGGAGATAAGGCCCTGCGTCGCACCATACTCATCGACTACAATAGCCATATGGAATCGCTGTCTTTGGAAATCCTCAAGCAACGAATTTACCCTCTTGTGCATAGGTACAAAGTATGGCTGACGAATAAGTCGCTGCCAGCCGAACTCGTCGCCCTTGGAGATATGTTCGAGCAGATCCTTTACAAACAAAACACCCTTGATATGGTCCAAATCCTCGTCATAGACAGGCAAACGCGAATGTCCCGTTTCGGTAATTACAGCCTTTACCTCGGTAAAGGTCATAGTCTGTTCCACTGCCTTGATGTCGATTCGAGGGCGCATAATATCCTCGACCTCTCGCGAAGCTATATCCACAATTCCCGATAGAATCTTCTGCTCCTCACTCTCGGGCTCGGTGGTCATATCCACCGCATCGGCCAACTCCTCAATCGAGATATTATCGTTGTTCTGCATAGCCATTCGACCTACACGACCACTCGTATTGATGAGAATATAGGAGAATGGATAGAATATCCAACGGAGTACGGAGAGAGGCTGAGCAAAGCCCAAGGCGAACTTCACATTTGCAGTCTGCGCCACGATTTTTGGCATAATCTCTCCAAAGAGCAGCAACAAAAATGTTACCAACACACTCGTAAAGAGGAACTCTACGGTGCTATTGTGAAAGCGCAACATCGTATGCACAATCTTCGACGAGCATATTACAATAGCAATATTCACCAAATTATTGACTACAAGGATTGTAGCAAGCAACGAATCGCTATTCTTAAGGAGTTTCAATACGCTCTCCGACGACATCGAATTACGCTGTTTGATAGCGCGCAAATCGGATGGCTGAAGCGAGAAAAATGCAACCTCCGAGGCCGACATCATTCCCGAAAAGAGCAACAGCAATGCCGTTACAACCAACAACATTATAACCTCCGGAGGACAACCTATAAACTCAATCATACCCATTCACTATATATTTAGAATAGTGCCGGCATTTGCATATCTTCGCCCTCCTGAGTCGGCTCTTTATCGGCTCCTGCAATAGGGTGAGCTTTGACAGCCGTAGTCAGTTGAATACCATGCTTCAGATAGGACGGCACACGCTTACACTCCTCTATCTCGGCAAAGTTGCGCGATGGACGAGTAATAGGCGATGGTGCAGGACGGAACTTCGGAGCCGGAGGTGTCTGTGGTGTTGGTGCAGGTGCTCCCCCACCTTCTCCCTTCTTCTCAACTACAGGGGAAACAGGAGTAGGCTTCTGCTCCACATTCTTTATATCAATCTTTGGCATCTCGCCGTTAAATCCCGTAGCGACAATAACAACCTCCATCTCGTCCTCGGCAAGGTTAGGCTTGATACTCATACCCCAAATAATATTGGTAAGCACCTCTTTGCCCTCATCATTCTCGAACTTGGCATAGTGCTGCACACGGTCGCGCACACGGTGCGCCTCGTTCAGCGTCAAACCATCCGACCTCGATACCGAGATGTTAATCAATACGTTTCGCGAACCACAAATCGAGACATCCCCGAAGAGTGGCGAGTTCAACACCTTATCAACGACCTTATCGGCACGATCTTCGCCCGTCTCGGTGGCTACACCCATAATGGCACTACCACTACCACGCATAACCTTGCATACATCGGCAAAATCGACGTGTACAAGGTTGGACTTGTGAGTGATAATCTCGGCAATTCCCTTTGCAGCAAAGGCAACAACGTCATTTGCTCGGTCGAAGCCCGTGCTTGCTGGCAGATGACCATAGAGCTCGCTGATGGCATCATTGCTCAATATAATCATTGCATCGACGTGCTTGCGCAACCTCTCTACGCCCAATGCGGCCTGCTCTGTACGAATAGGGCCCTCGTTCTTTGGAGGTGTGGTGACAATAGCTACGGTAAGGATACCCATCTCGTGTGCCAACTCGGCAATAACAGGAGATGCGCCCGTGCCCGTACCTGCTCCCATTCCTGCCGCCAAGAAGAGCATCCTTGTACCACGAGCAGTAAACAGGTCGCGAACCTTGTCCAACGACATCATTGCACACTCTGCACCTCGCTCCCAAGTATTTCCTGCGCCAAGGCCATCGTCGCCAAGAAGAATACGATTCTCCGGCGCAATATGCAACTTGTCGAGGTCGGATTGGTCGGTATTGCAGGCAGCAAGGTTTACACCCTCAATCTGCATCTCCCACATATGCTCGATGGCATTGCCACCGGCACCGCCAACACCCATCGCCATAATTCTCGACGGTTGGCTCTTCATTGAAACAAGATCGTTCAATATGCTGTGATTTTCATTTTTTGACATAGACTACCTCCTTATTCTGGCCTATATATAATCGTCGTTAAATACATCATCAATCCACTTGCGAATACCCGAGAAAAGGCCCTTCTTATTACCACCTTTGCCTCCGTTATTGCTCTTGCCTCCATTATTGCTCTTGCCTCCATTTCCATTCGTATTGTCGTTATCGATAGGAGGCAGAGGCTTTGTGGAAGAGCCGTCATCCTTACCCGGATTTACCACATCGGTAGGCCCACTATTCGTAGTTACAGGCTGTGGTTGGGTTGGCGTTGGCACCGGTGCTGGAGTTGGGGTTGGGGTCGGCACAGGTGTCGGAGTTGGCGTTGGCACAGGTACAGGTGCTGGGACCGGTACCGGAGTCGGCACGGGGGTTGGGGTTGGAGTCGGCACCGGTGTAGGGGTTGGCTGTACCGGAGAGTGTGGTCTCTTGATATTCTTGCCACTGGCTACCTGCTGCCCACCATAGAGCAATAAACCCATTGACACGGCCTGAGGCAATGCCAATACTCTCTCCTGCGAATCGCTGTCGATGCCATAGAGGACATTCGCCAAGCGAACCTCCATCCGCAACTCGCGAGCAAACAGCTCCTCGATATTTGCCAAATATGCCGAGCCTCCCGTGAGGACCACTCCGCAAGGAACCTTTGCCGAGAATTTCGATGCCTTCAACTCGCGAGCAACAAACTCGATAATATCCTTCAAACGCGCCTCGGTAATTTCGGCAATGTTGCGCTGAAGAATCTGCTTCTTCGCACGACCCGACATCTTAACGGGAATCGAGACATTCTCATCCACATTCTCAGCTATGGCAGAGCCATACTTACGCTTGAGTTGATCGATATCTTTCTTTGGGATACGCAAAAATTCATGCAGATCGTTGTTGATGCTCGAAGCACCTATAGGCAACGAGGAGAAATACCATAGCTTACCCTCATTCACAATGGCGATATCGGTAACATCGCTTCCGAGATCGACAATCATTGCACCCTCTTCGAGTTCATTTGCATTCAACAGGAGTTGTGGAAGGAGCGTAGGATTTACACACAAGCCCGCAACCGACATCTCTGCACCGTGCATGGCACGATCCACAAGATCTATCAGCTGCTTGCCTGCCAAGACAAAAAGATAGGTTGCCGAGAGTTTGCGACCATATGCACCGATAGGGTTCTTGACATCCTGACGGTCATCCATACGGTATCTAAGCGGAATACGGCTAATAATTTCGTCGCCACCTCCGGGAACCACCATATCGATACGCGAACGCAACTCACGCATCTCAAGCTCAGTCACACAACTCGTTGCATTGATGATATCAACATAGTCCTCGTAGCGCACACAGAACACCGACTTTCCCGACACACCTACATAGGCCGTATTAAGAACGAGTCCGAGCTCCTCCTCCAATGCCGCCTTGGCTCTACCAATGGCCTTGCCAAGATCGACATAATTGATAATATCGCCATTCTTGACGCTATCTTCAATATCTTGAACCTCTACGCCAATAACGGATATCTCGCCGTTATCGTTACGCTGTCCCACCGACATAACCACACTCGATGAGCCAATATCTACTCCAACTATGTACTCCTTCTTCTCCATATCTTATTTAGTGCATATCACCTGTTTATCGTATCTGACATCAATTCGCTTATATTGTTGCTCTTCAACATGCGAAAAACAACTATTGTAGAAGTTGTTCAATCTCGTCAATTTAGTCTTTTGCTCGGCCAAAGTTCCGAACTCTATAACGAAATTACCGCTACGCGGTATGAGTGTAATATCTATCTCGCCCAAGGAGGTCGTGTTTGTCACAAACTGCACCACCTCCGAACTCCAAAATTCACTCTCCTCAACCAACGATACAAAGTTAATGAGATTCATAAAATCATCATAACTTTTCTGTAACTTTTTTTTACGTTTGTTGATAAGTCTCTTTTGTTCTTCGAGTTGCGCAATTTTGACATCGAAAGTGGCGATTTCCTGCTCGCAGCCCTTAATTTTAAGCTCCAATCCCACCTTACGCTGCTCGAAACGGCTCTTCGACTCAAAAATACCGCGTTTACAATCCTTCTTATACTCCGATTTCTGCGCATTACTCTTCTTGCGTTCGCGCATAACAGAGCCTATCTCCTTGTTTAGCTCCGCCATCTTCAAATCCTCATCGGCATAGAGCAACTCATAGTAGGCATCTATTCGCCCCTCGTAGGTTGGCGGAAAAAGCGGTTTGTAGGCTCCTGTAACTACAGGAGCGTAGTATGACCCTTTCTGTGGAGAATGGAATACAATCCCCTCCTTGGTAACATAGTGGTTCATACCTCCACTCATAAGGCGTAACAATGGACGATGCTGCGTAAGCTCTACATAGACATTACCCGAATAGGTAACATATGTATTTGCACTCGCCACAAATCCATTCTGCACAAGGAACTCGGATATCCCCACCGCATCGACACTATCAATCCGGCAATCCTCGATGGCAATATTACTCTCTTTGAGTTGCTCACGTATATACTCCTCGGATGCGAATTTGTGTAACTCCGAATCGTTGGCTATCGAGATGTGCAACTCCTTCACCCTGCAATCTTTGCGATCGCCTTTGGCAAGATAGGAGGCATAGCAGATGTAGGCGATAATAACACCGCATCCCAACAAAACTGCAAATATATTACCTATCTTACGCCACATAATCCTCTTACTCTACGACTTTTGCTCCACCATCTTGGCGAGAGCCTCGCAACAAGCATCAATATTTCCCGCGCCAAACGACACCACCACATCGGTATCCATCTCGCCAATTCTCTGAGCCAACTCCTCTCGCTCGACAATACAACAAGGCTTGGTTACAAGGTTTGCAATCATCTCTGTCGAGACGCCCTCGATAGGGAGTTCGCGAGCCGGATATATCGGCAACAGAACTACCTCATCGGCCTCATTCAGAGCCTCTGCAAACTCCTCGTACAAATCGCGAGTACGGGTGTAGAGGTGGGGTTGGAAGATTGCCGTAACCTTTCGTGCAGGGAACATCTGCTTTACCGAGGTAATAGTAGCTGCCAACTCGCGCGGATGATGTGCATAATCGTCCATATAGACACCCTTCGGCCTATTCACGTAGAACTCAAAACGACGCTTTACGCCCGAAAACTCTCTGAGCGCCGTGCGCAACGCATCGTGGTCCTTGATATCACGCTCGACCGACCACAGCAAAGCTACTGCAGCTATCGAATTTTCGATATTTACCCACCCCGGGATGCCGAGGGTACAGCCCTCAATAACACCCGTCGGAGTTACTATATCATAGCGATAATATCCGCCCTCCAACAACTCGACACTCTTGGCATAGAAGTCGCACTCCTCATTATAGGAGTAGCGATAGGTTGCTATTCTATCATTTGTAATGGCAACATCCACCCCTTTTTTGATAATCAGCACACCACCCTCCTTGATTTGGGAGATAAACTGCGAAAAGGCCTCCTTGACTCTCTCGTGAGTACCATAGATATCGAGGTGGTCAGCATCCGCCGAGGTAACTACCGCAGCATCGGGATAGAGCTGCAGGAAGGAGCGATCGAACTCATCTGCCTCAACTACAAAGCGATCGCCCTCGCCAAGCACCAAATTTGAAGAGAAATTCTTGGATATACCGCCCAAAAACGCCGAACCTTCACCCGACACAGCATAGTTAAGCCACGCCGTCAAAGTCGAGGTTGAGGTCTTGCCGTGCGTACCCGATACGGCCATCACATACTTGCCTTGCGAGAGGAGTCCGAGCACCTGCGAACGCTTCTTAATCTCGAAGCCACGCTCTCGGAACATCGCCTGCTCACTATGGTCGGCAGGGATTGCCGGAGTATATATTACCACCGTGCGTTCCACATCGAGGAAGGGGGTCGGAATCAACTCTACACTATCCTCATAGTGGATAGCCGCACCCTCAGCCTCCAAACGGCGGGTTAGGTCGGTGGCAGTACGATCGTACCCGGCAACCTGCCAGCCTTCGTGGAGGAAGTAGCGCGCCAATGCACTCATTCCTATTCCTCCTATTCCGAGAAAATATACTCTATCTTTTGTCATCTCCATTACTTCATCCATTTCAAAATCTCATCTACAACACGGTCCGCAGCATCGGGTTTTGCCAACTTGCCGATATTCTCCGACAGCTTTGCAAGCAAGGCCTTATCTGCAACCATCTTCAACGCTGTGGCAATACCACAATCCGCCGCCTCGCTATCCTTGACCATCTTTGCAGCCCCCTTATCGACCAACGCCATAGCATTCTTGGTTTGGTGGTCCTCCGCAACATTTGGAGAAGGGACAAAGAGTGTAGGCTTCTTGGCCAAACACAACTCCGACACGGTACAAGCACCACTTCGCGAGATAACCACATCGGCAATCTCGTAGGCGTAGTCCATACGGTCGATAAATGGCACAAGAGAGACGTTTTTTGTCGGGTAGTTTACGAAGAATTTGCGCATCTCGTCCTCGTAGTAGCGACCCGTCTGCCATATCACCTGCACCGGAGCCTCACCGCCAAGAGTTACAATCCACGACTTCATCATATTGTTCAGGGTACGGGTGCCAAGCGAACCTCCAACAATCATCATCGTAGGCAAGCCCTCCTTCAATCCATAATGAGCAAATGCCGCTTCGCGATCAACCTGCCCCTCACCGAAAGCACTGCGCAACGGATTGCCTGTATAGACAATCTTCTCCTTCTCGAAAAACTTATCCATTCCATCGTAGGCTACACAGATGCTCTTGGCGCGACCTCCAACCAACTTATTAACCAATCCGGCATAGGAGTTCTGCTCCTGGATAATTGTCGGAATACGCATACGCTGCGCCATAAATACTATCGGCGCACTTGCATATCCGCCAAATCCGACAACAATATCGGGCTTAAACTCCTTGATAATGCGTCGTGCCTGATGCAGACTGCGCAACAAGTAGTACGGCAATGCCAAGTTCTTCCATGCAAGGCGACGCTGCAAACCCACAACATTCACCCCCTTGATATTGTAACCCAAATTTGGGATTAACGTCATCTCCATCTTACCCTCAGCACCTACAAAGAGGATTTCGACATCCTCTCCCAAGCGTCTTTTCAACGCCTCGGCAACAGAAACTGCAGGGTAGATATGGCCTCCGGTACCACCTCCGGAAAGAATCACTCTCTTCATTTTCGACAATTTTTCGGATAAATACCCTAATTAGCTACAAAAGTAGCTATAATTCCGCTAACTACAAAAGAAAAGCGCGGTGAAGTTTATTTCACCACGCCTTTTTTGCATTTGGGGAGATTCAGGAGATGGACGACAGGAGAATTTGGAGGTAGAAAAGTTTAGAATCATCGACAAAATTAAACGAAGTTCCATTCCTCTGTTCCCCTTGTACTCCACCGCCAATGGAGCCCTCCTTATATGTAGCGAAACGCCCTGTTCTACTACCGCACAACAAATCGAACCTGCCTAACATATAATAAGTTAAGCAGGTTCTTGTGGTGTTGTTTTTTATGTATTAACCCAAATAGGATTTGAGCAACTTACTGCGCGACGAGTGGCGCAAACGACGAATTGCCTTCTCCTTAATTTGACGTACGCGCTCGCGTGTAAGATCAAACTTCTCGCCTATCTCCTCGAGAGTCATCTCGGCACATCCGATACCAAAGAAGTAACGGATAATGTCGCGCTCACGCTCGGTAAGGGTCTCGAGAGCTCGGTCCACCTCGGTAGCAAGAGACTCATTGATAAGTCCTCGGTCGGCATTTGGCGAATCGGGATTAACAAGCACATCAAGCAACGAGTTATCCTCACCATCTGCAAACGGCGCATCTACCGAGATATGACGACCTGCAACACGCAAGGTATCGGTAACCTTCTCGCGCGGCAGCTCCAACTCTGCAGCCAACTCCTCAGGCGAAGGGGTGCGCTCGTGCTCCTGCTCGAAACGTGCAAAAGCCTTGTTAATCTTGTTGAGCGATCCTACCTGATTGAGAGGAAGGCGCACAATACGCGACTGTTCTGCCAATGCCTGCAAGATTGATTGACGAATCCACCATACAGCGTAGGAGATAAACTTAAAACCGCGCGTTTCGTCGAACTTCTCTGCCGCCTTAATCAAACCAAGATTTCCCTCATTTATAAGGTCCGGAAGGCTCAATCCCTGATTCTGATACTGCTTGGCTACCGACACCACAAATCGGAGATTTGCCTTTGTCAGTTTTTCCAAAGCCTCCTGGTCTCCCTTACGGATTCGTTGGGCGAGTTCTACCTCCTCTTCTACAGTAATAAGCTCCTCTTTACCAATCTCCTGCAAGTACTTATCAAGAGATGCGCTCTCACGATTGGTGATGGACTTCGTAATCTTTAATTGACGCATATTTGTTTCTTCGTTATATGTTTTCTCGTCTAAAACCCTAAATCGTCGATGATGAGACTATTTTTGTGCGATGCCGGGCGACAAATCCGCAGCATAGTGGCCTATGTAAGGAGTTTGGCGACCGACGCACTCGTGCAAAAAGAGCTCATCAGAACGATTTTTACTCCACGATGACATAGCTCGCGGCTCTACCATCAGGATAGACTCCATCAATCGAACGCACCTTATCGGTCAAGCGGCTCAAATCTGCTACGGAGCGCACCAACTTATCGTTGATATGGGTAATTACAAACCCCTCACGCACACGCGCTTTCGCCAATAGGCCTCCACTCTTCACCGACTGCACCTGCACTCCACCCTTTATGTCGAGTTTCTTTGCTGCACGCTCATCGATATCGGCAAAGCGACCACCCAAAACCTCAACAACATCTACAGAGTTTTTGGAGAGTAATTCAGCTTTACCTGCTTTATTACGAAGAACAACCTCAAAATGTTTCACTTTACCGTCTCTTTTTACCACCAACGATATTTTATCGTTAGGGCGATGCTTGCTAATCTGCTCGGTAAGAGTAGTTGGAGAGGTAATCTTGACACCATCAACATCGGTAATAATGTCGCCCTTGCGGAGACCTACTTCCGATGCCGAGCCACCCTCGACAACACCTGCAACATAGACACCTCCTACCTCTTTGATACCGGTCTCGGCACCAAGTTGGTCGATGAAGTCCTGATCGATATAGCGGTAGGATATTCCGAGCAGAGCTCGCTGCACCACACCATACTCACGAAGGTCGTTCACAACCTTACGTACGATACTCTCCGGCACGGCAAACGAGTAGCCGATATAGCTTCCTGTCGAGGACTTGATAACGGTATTGATACCAACAAGTTGGCCGCGCATATTTACCAACGCACCTCCCGAATTACCCGGATTTACGGCAGCATCGGTCTGGATAAACGACTCGATACGGAACTCGTTAGGTATAACATCCAACTGACGCGCCTTTGCACTTACGATACCTGCTGTAATAGTCGATTGGAGGTCGAATGGCGAACCAATAGCCAACACCCATTCGCCAAGACGCAAATCGTCCGACGAACCAAACTCCAAAACAGGCAAACCCTTCTGATCCACCTTGATAAGGGCAATATCGGTGGTTGGATCCTTACCAACAATCTTTGCATCGAACACGCGTCCGTCATTGAGTTTTACACGCAACTTCGTAGTGCCATCCACAACGTGGTTGTTGGTTACGATATAACCATCCGAGGAGATAATAACACCCGAACCTCCCGAACGCTGCTCGCGCTTTTGAGACTGTCCGTGGCCCTGCTGTGGCTGTGGAAAACCGAAGAACTCGAAGAACGGGTTATATGGCATCATACCCTGCTGACGCACCTCCACCTCGGTAATTGCCTCGATATTAACAACCGCCTTAACAGCATTCTCGGCTGCGAAGGTTAGGTCGGGATAGTTGGTATTCTGTTGTTCCAACGAGGCAAAATGCGCTGTTGCTACCGGTACGGAATCTCCGTCTCTATCTACATACTCTATAGTTGTTGCAGCCGGTGCGCTGCCAACAACTGCATACGATGCAACGCCCGCACCAATGAGTGCCGAGACGAAGCATACTGCTACCAATACAATAGTGTTTTTTCTCATAATTTGTGTTTTTGTTCGCACTTAAAAACGAATGTACGTACAAAATTATTGCAAATAGAGCAAATTTTCAAATAATTTTCATCTTTTATTCATTGCGGTTGGATATTACAACATTTTTCCATACCTTTGTCTTATATATGCACTCGGGAAACACTATAAACAAAACAATAAAATATTACCTAACCTATGAACCGATTTAAGCTATTGTTTGTCGCGCTACTGTTTAGCACAGCGCATATCACAGCGTGGGCAAACGTCCAACTGAAAAACGAATTTGTCGAGGTTGAAGTCGATAAGAATGGCAACTTAGCAAAGCTCACAAACCTCAAAACCGGCCACAACTACGCCTCGGGAGGCTATCTGTGGCGTATGTTCTACGACACTCACGAGGAGCGCGAGATTCAAATTCTGCCCGAAGAGCAGAAAGCCTCGGTGACACGCAACGGAGAGGCGATTGTAATCTCCTACAAGAAGCTGACCGATATTGATGGCAAGAAGTTGGATATGCCTCTTACTCTCACCATAACTCTGAAGGGCGACGAGGTGCGCTTTGCATCGGCAGTAAAGAATAATGTGGAGCACTCGGTAATCCGCGAGTTGCACTATCCGCTTATCCACAACACTCAACTACCAAAGGACCACGCCTTGATTATGTCGCACAGTGGCGGCCGCTACTATGCCGACCCCGTAAAGCATATCCTTTCAAAGGCAATGGCTACGCCATATATGGGACCCCACCAGCACTTCCGTCAGCGCGACCTCCACTACGGAGGTAATGCCTCGATGAATTTCTTTCTTTTGGCCGGAGAGAAGGAGGGCTTGTATATCGGTAGCCACGACCCACTCATTCAGGATACTTGGCACGGAATGCGCGTCTATCCCGACAAAAACGGCGACTTCACACAGCCGGAATTTGGTCTCTTCAAATATCCACACTGTTTCTATGGCGAGAGTTGGTCAAACGACACCAATATTCTCGCCCCTTACAACGGCACTTGGCATAAGGCAGCCGATAAATATCGTGCTTGGGTGGATGCTACATGGTGGGACCGTATTCCTCAGCCGAAGTGGGTGCAGGAGATGAAGTCGTGGCAACGAATTATCTTCAAACACCAATATGGCGACTACCTACTCAAATACAGCGACCTCAATGGCCGCGTTAAGAGTGCTGCCGAGAGCGTGGATTCAAACACTGTACTCTTCTTTGGTTGGTGGAAGGAGGGCTTCGACAACGCCTACCCGAACTATACCGAGGATGATTCGCAAGGTGGTGACAAGGCTATGACAAAGGAGATTAAAAAATTCTGCACCGATGGCAAGCACCTCGCGGTATATTTCAACGGACACCTTATCGACCGCAACAGCCGCTTCTACAAGAGTGGTATGGGCTCGAAGGTTTGCTACAAGAGCCCATCGGGTTCGGAGATTGCCGACGAGTACCGCTTCTCGGGTATGGGCTCGTGGCTGTCGCAATATATGGCTCAGACCTTCGTGATTGCCGATACTCGCTTCCCTGAGTGGCGCGAGTTGCTCAAGGGGTTGGTCGATAGAGCAGCTTCGGTTGGCGGAAGTGCCGCATTCTTCGACCAGATGGGCAAGGCTTATAGTAAGAAGGTGCCTTGGGACACCTCGCGCGAGTTCCCTGTACCCGACACCCGTCTCGTTTATGACAAGGGACAGACGATGAAGATTCTGCGTGACTACGCGCGCAAGAAGTACGGTAGCGAGTTCGGTATCGGCTCAGAGCATATCGTCGATTACTCATCGCACTATGTAGATTTCACCATGTCGAATGGAATCCTCTATGGCAAGCAGGATTTCACCGAGTTGATGCGCTACACCTTCCCGGAGATTAAGTTCTCGAATCGCAACCAACGCGACGATATCGATGTTGAGCGTCGTGTAAATATGACTCTGCTGAAGGGTTTGTGCAATGATATTGAAATTTACCGCTGTCGTGGTTTGATTGACGAAACTCCTCGTTATCAGGCATATCTCGCCGCCGTAAACGCTATTCGTGAGCGTTATAAGGATTGCTTTATGTTTGGTCGCTTCCGCGATGTATTAGGCTTCGACAACTCGAACAAGAAGGTGCAGGCAAAGGCCTTCTTTGGAGAGAAGCGAATGGTTGTAGCTGCAACAAACGAGTTCAACAAGGGAGTTCTTACAACCGACATTTCGGTTCCGGGCTACCGCTATGTGGAGAGCCAAACACTCGGAAACGGCAAGGTCTCGCCGGACGGCAAGAAGGTAACACTCGGACAGTACGACTTGGCAGTTCTTCTCTTTGAAAAGGTTAACTAACAAACACTACTATGGACAAGAAATTTTTATCGCCACTATGGCAAGGTAGATTAATCGGAATGCTCTTCAATGTAGCAGCCAATCGCGGAGTAAAGATTGATACAACTCAAAATATCACCCTCCTAACTCTGTTGACAGAGGTTATGACTGTGGCCTCGGAGCGCGATCAGGCAATCATACGCCAACTAATTGCAACCATAAAACAGAGGGCCGATGAGGAGGAGCAGAACGGCATAACCATCTCCGAAGAGAGTCACAAAGCCATTGAGGCACGCGGTATTCAGGAGGCGCGCCTCGTTTACCTTCAGAATAGAAATTTTGACAGAATTGTGGAGGAGACCGATTTCTATGGCATCGAGCAGGCCCGACTCGCCGAAGAGGCTAAAAAGAGGCGCAGGAATAGAATCATAACGCTATCTGTCGCGGCTGTAATTGTGTTGGGTATCATAGTTTACAACCTACCATTCTGCAAGGAGTACCGCGCATACAAGAGCGCTATCGAGGATGCCGTATGGTCGAACTATTATGAGGAGTATCCCAACGGACGATACTATGAGGAGGTTTTGTATGACGAAATCTCAAACACCGAGCTTCCGGTAAGGTTGATAGCCTCTTATCTCGAAAAGTTCCCTTCGGGAGAACACGCAATAGAGTTGGAGAATAAGTATAACGCTCTTTGGGACGAAGAGATTGAAAAATACAAGAAAAGAGATAAAAAAGGTGTCGCTCGGGATGCTGTAGCCTATGTTGAGGAGATGCTAAATTATATGAGAGACAACAGAATCCACACCGTCTACCTTCATAACACCTCTAATATCTTGTTGAAGGACTACTCGGAGTACGATTCGGATATAAAGGGGTTCTGCAATATGGCCTACAAAAATTCGACTCTTCCATTCACCGCCAAAAACATCATCTCTCTTAGAGATAATTTCAGCAAAGGAGATCAGAATGCGTTGGCCGAAATCCTCTCAAACGGCGTTGAGTCTAGTTTTGGAAAGATGTTCTCGAAGGAGTTTATCTCTGTCGAGACCGTCAAAGGCAAGGCTCATTCCGGCTCTCCTAAATTGACCTTTGAATATACCATAAGTAATCAGGAGTTCGGAGGCGGAGTTCCTCATATATGGACATATACAGAGAATAATATACCTAAAGCACACCTCTTGGGAATCGATGTCTCATTCAAAGCGAGATATACCATCCCCGGTTCTAAGACCACCTTTGAGTTCAAGGATAAGGGAGAGCCCGAGAACGACATTAACGGAGTGGAGAATATTCAAGACGGATATCGCAGAATGACTCAGATATGTTTTGCGAAGTTCTCCAACAAGATCTCGACGAAGATGGGACTCGAGGAGACCTACTTCAAAGGCAAGTAAACTACCCTACTTGGGACTATCTGCACTTTTTTACTATATTTGCAGAATTTTACGCTGAAAATTAAGACAAACGCTATAAAACTATGACACCTGAACAACAGAAAAAATTCAAGTATTGGCAGTGGCGAACCATTATCGGAACGATGGTAGGATATATCTTCTTCTACCTCATTCGCAAGAACTTCTCGTTCGCTATGCCGGGTTTGACAGCCGAGTACGGCATCACCAAAGCGAGCCTTGGTATCATCCTCTCGTTGGGTGGATTCCTCTACGGATTATCGAAGCTCGTCAACGGCATATTAGCAGACCGCGTAAATGGTCGTTGGCATATGGTCATCGGCCTGATTGGTAGCACTATCACCGCCTTTGGAATAGGTTTTGGTACAATTATCATCACCAAATTGACAGGTGTAGCCGAGGGTTCGACTGCCGATTTCGTAAGTAAATTGGTATTGCTAATCTCGGTATTCTATATTCTCAACCAACTCTTCCAAGGCTGCGGATTTCCGCCGTGCAGCCGTCTGCTTCCTCGCTGGGTTCCCGCAGCGGAGTTGGCTACAAAGATGTCTATCTGGAACACCTCGCACTCGATTGGCGCAGGCATAGCTTGCCTCTGCGGAATATTCATTATGGGTATGATGGGTAGCGATATGTCGGGTAATGCAGAGGTTGTTAGCTCCATAGCGACAAACCTCGGCAAGGAGGTTACCGACCCTGCAGTAGTTTCGGCAGCACAGAATTATGGTGCTTGGAAGTGGATGTTTATAATCCCCGGCATTATTGCAGCCATCGGAGTATTCATCACCGCAACAATTCTCCGCGACACTCCAAAGAGTGTAGGCCTCCCCGAGCTCACCGAGGCAAACGAAAAGGTGGAGAGCACCGAGACATCGGCCGAATTGTCAGCATTTATCCGCAAACACGTATGGAAGAACCCCGTTATATGGGCGTTGGCGGTTGCCGATTTCTTCGTATATGTAATCCGCTTTGCCGTACTTGATTGGGGTCCTACATTCCTACGTGAACATTGCGGAATGAATGCCGAGTGGGCCGGTATCACAGTCTTTGTATTCGAGATATTCGGCGTAATAGGTATGCTTATCGCAGGCTGGGCAAGTGATAAGTTGTTCAATGGTCGCTCGGCACGTACCTGCCTTATCTGTATGATTGGAACCTTGATATCCGTTATCGGATTTATCGTATTGCAGAAGGCCGGAGCAGGCCCTGTGGTACTTCTCTTCGTATTGGCATTGGCAGGAGCATTCATCTATGGCCCACAGGCCCTTATCGGTGTCATCTCGTCGAATCACGCCACACGCAAGGGCTCGGCAACAGCCCTTGGCATTATCGGCTTTGTAAGTTATGTCAGCGTACTCGTTTCGGGATGGGGATTCGGTGTTATCGCCGACTCTAAGTTTGGATGGAACGGAGTATTCGTAGCAATGGTCATAATGGCAATTATCGGTGCTGCAATCTTTGTCCCTATGTGGAAGATGAAGCGCGATGCCTACTCTGAAGAGTAGTGAGTAGTTGAAAAT
>JAZQIS010000077.1:0-40259 GCA_045541235.1 Alistipes sp. | reverse complement strand
TGTGGCAGGGGCCATCGTCTTAACCTTCGATTCGAGGCTTGCAAGAGCCTTATTCTGCGCACTCGTCTGCTCGAATGCTGTATGCCAAGCCGTCTCATCGCCTACAACCTCTCCCAACGAGCCATTACTCTGCGCAGTACCCGAGAATGAGCCCGCAATAGCCGCGTCACTCGAGGTTATGGTTACGCTCTTTAGCTGCTTAGGTGTTTTGCCATCGGCCTCATAGGCACGAATAGCGATAGCTCCGGTCAAAGTATTCAAAGTCTTTGCACCGATAGCATCTGCGGAGACAGCCTCCGAGGTCGAAGCGTACATATATGGCTCCCACTTACCATTCTGGGTTGTAGGAACAGTGATATTCAAAGTCGAATTGTATGTATAATTGTAAGTACCGTGTGCTTTGAGCTGATATCCTGCAATAGACGAACTATTCTCGTATGTAACGCTACCAACCAGCGACAACTCGCTTGTTGTCGAGAACGAGACTGCCGATGCAGGGTAGGCAACGTGGTAGATACGGGGTGCAGTGGCATCCACTGTAATCTCGCCATTGAAACGGGCATAGCCTGTTCCATAGCCCTCCACGATATTCAACTTATTGACCGTACCGAAGGTCGTATCGTAGTTTGCGTGCTCCTGCAACAGGGCAAGTTGGTCGTTCTCCTCCCACAACGCACTAAAGTCGCTGCCATAGGTTGCCTTTGTATCGGCCTCGCCAATACCCACCTCGGCATAAATTTTGTGTGCACCGGCAGCTGTGGCATCTCCACCACCCTGCGGCATATCCAAATCACTCTCAAAATCGTTCTGACAAGCAACAAATGCCGCAAGTGTCAAAACCGATAAAAATATTCTCTTCATACTCTAATTCTCTCTTAATTTGTGTGTTAATAGGTGTCTAATCCACCATCACTCGTTAAACTTACCGAAGATAGTTGCTCTCTAAGGCCCGAGAAGGACATTGTCATATAGACATCATCGGTGCCCAAGTAGTCATCAAAAATCTCACAGGTCTCCTCGAAGGACTCCATAATTGAACGAAACAACTCTCCGCAATTAGCGCGCTGCCTCATATACTCAATGAAATCCTCCTGCTCGGCCTCTGCCATAGCAACAGCGGAACCTCCCGTTCCGGTCGCCTTACGTGGTTCGCTTGTACAGCTTTGGAAAGCCATAGAAGCTACGATAAAAAGGGACAAAATAGACCATTTCCTCATCATCAATCCTCTCCTTTCCATCGTTAGAGCGCATACCAACCATCGTCGGCTCCACCGACATAGGTCACATTGCCTGTCGAAGCCTTAAAACCGGCCTCGCAAGCTACATTCACCATCGTCATCGATGGTGCAATGTATTCTTCATTCATCTGCTTCGTAAACATAAATAAATATTAATTTGTGGTTTTGACCCCATAACCTAACCAATAGGGGTACGGGCAAATGTATATTTTATAAATTGCCAAACGAAATTTTTTCAACGAATCGGCAGTTTCCTCTAACGAAAAGATAATTTAGCTCCCCAAATAGCTGAATATAGCGCAAAAATGGGAGTTTTACGCTCCCATATCAATATTCACTTTACGAATATTTATTGCATATTTCGCGGTGTAATATACTGATAATCAAATTATTAAATTCGGTGAGAAACAAAACGCCCCCGCAACCAAAGTTGCGAGGGCTATAAGAGTTTATAACTCGGATACTATCTGTACTCGATAAGAATCTTATGCAAGTAGTAGTAGCTCTGAGTAAGACCACCAAAGAGACCTGCCTTAGGCTCTGCCGATACACACATATAAGGATTCGACGTGCTCAACACAACATTCGTGTCATCTCCCTTGTGAGTTGTGAGTCCCGACGTTTCACCAGTAGCCGTGGTGTTAAATCCGGAATATTTGTTGGTTTGAACCTTACCGGTAGTGCTCGAAACTGCTCCAACATAGGCTGTACAGCTACCTGTCAACTGATAGAATTTATGGGTGAGGGTTGTAGTTGTATTGATGTCGCCAGAAATGTAGAACTTAGGCGACACTGCATATCCCTTCTTCGTTCCGCTGTGACCCAAGCAGAGCTGATGCGATACATCTGTTCTATAATCTCCGTTCAAGGTCCAACCGGCAGCCTTAATATTGTTCTCATTTACACCACCATTGTAGAAATCGTAAGAGTATGGGATACCTGTCACCTGCACTGTATATGATGTGGACTTAACAACATAACCATTTTCGAGCTCAACCTGAGCATAGCAATTATACGCTCCCCAAGTCGCGGTTACAACACCATTTGCACCAAGTGTGCCGTTGTAGGTATTACCTCCATAAACAAACTGATACTTCTTGCCATCGACGAGGTTGGCTGCTACATACGAGTCGCTCAACGATACATCGTTTGCCTGAATCTCGCTACCATTGATACTATTAGTTTTGGAGACAGTATTGTTGCTCGAATACGAAGTACGTACATTTGCGCTCAGTGTAGGAATCGAGGTAACAACAACCGAACGATTTACCAACTCGTGTCCTTCAACCTTTACAACAACATTGTAAGTTCCCGAAGCGAGTCCCGAAATCTTGCCATCAACAACATTCATCTCGGTTCCATTAACGGTTACTACGGCGTCGCCACCCTCTGCGGTTACATAGATTACACCGCCCTCGAGAGCAGAGTTACCATTGTTACGATAATCCTCGTACCAAGTATTTACCGAAGCCGAGCCCTCGAACCACTCAACATTGAGGATTGTGCGCTTGCCGGCAACAAAGTTCTTCGATGGAAGCTCATAAGTCAAGCTCTCACCCTCGGCATCAACCAATGTCAGGTTGAAAGTGAAGTCGCCCTCACCAAGGTTGAAGATTGCAGTATCGCCATTAGGCTCGAGCGACAACTCCTTGCCCGAAAGGCTCTGAGTGTAGGTCAAGTCGCCATTTACATTCCAAGTCGGAACAAAGTCGCTTGCCGAAGTAAGGGTTGCCTTTACGATACTCTTGCGAGTAGCACGACCTGCCTCCCAGAAGCGAAGCTCGAAAGCCGACGAGAGGTAGTTCATCTCAACGGTACCGAGATTTGCTACGGTTGCAGCCTCAACTGTACCATAGAGGACCGGAGTCCAAGCACCTGTCTGTGCAACAGTGAGCGAATAGTCTGCGCCCAACTGCGCTGCAGGATATACAAAGTGGAACGCTGCACTCTCCTCGGTAGCATACTCGAAAGCCTCGTTGTAGAAGTTTCCGTTGGCATTGAGCTTGAGCTCATTTACACTCTTGTTACCTGCGTTCTGATAAGCAGCAATAACATCCGACGACTCCCAGCCCCAATTCAAATCGCTATCGAAAGCACGGCTCTCGCTAACAGCAATCTCCATTGGTGCAGTAAGTGTAGCGGAAGGGGTATTGACATCGTTAATCTCTGTCGAGCAACTTGCAAATGCTGCAAGTGCAAAAATATATGCGAAAATCTTTTTCATCTCTTCTCTCTTGTTTTTTAGTTCAACACTCGGCAACATTAAACCCATTCGTCCTCGCCACCATTATCACTACCTCCAGGTACAATAAAACCAGAGTTAAAGTCGCTCTGGACAAAACCGCGCTCGCTCATAACCTCATAGGTCTCTACAAGCGGCTTTTCATAAATTTTTTTCATCATATTTTTTGATTTTGAATATTTAATTTCTCTGCTAATCAACTTAATTGTATAAATACAATTCCAATAAACGGTTGCAAATATATATTTATCGCATATGAAATGAAAATTTTTTCAATGAACAGGCACTTTTCATCAACAGAAATTCAGTTGCAAAAAAAATATTGGGATAATGCATCTTCGCACTACCCCAATATATCTGTTTGATATCCAACACCCTACTTTCCGGGTTTGTAGGTAAATGTCTTGGAAACCTTTCCCTCCTGATTCTTCACAAGAATTGTCAATTTCTCCTTGTTTGCAGTGATGTCGAGATACTGCTTCGGAGCAAACACAAGTGTAGGGAAAGTGCGGTTGTGAAGGCCAATTTCGCGATACGAATAGCGGTGTGTATGGCCCGAAATCATAAGGTTGATGCCCTTATCCTCGCAACGCTGGCAGAGGTGCTTCCACGCGTGGCGGCCACCGTGCCAAGAGTTGTCGTTCAACGGAATATGCGAGAGGATAATCTTGTATGGAGCTGTCTTGAACTCCTCGCTCTCCAAAACGGTCTGCAACCACTCGCCCTCCTGCTGACGATAGAGGTCGAAAGCAGCAGTACCATAGTACTCGATATCGCTATCCGGCTTATCCTCGCCACCGTCAATTACAATGAAATATACAGGTCCGTGACGGAACGAGTAGTAAGGCATACCTGTCCAAGATGGGTAGTAATCCACAAACTTCTGCGCAAAGTTACCGCGCGACTCGTGGTTACCACGAACAAAGTAGAAGAACTTCTGATTGTCGGACATGGTATTGTGAATAGTGGTAAAAAGACGGTCGTGGTGACTCTTCTCGCTCGACATTGTGGTAACCATATCGCCATTGAAAACCACGAAATCCTTACCCACAAGACGCTCCGGAGTGATAAGGCTCTCGAACAATCCCTCGGTGTAGCTATTGTAGTGAATATCGGTAAGCATCAAGAATGATATATCCTCCTTGTTGCGGTCGTTGGTGCGGAACGAGAGAGGTTTGCCATTAGGAGCTGTCGCCTTAGAGATAGGATCGGAGAATTTTCCACCCTTCTCCTCCTGCTGCGAAAAGACCTCATATTGGTAGAGAGTTCCCGCCCTCAGATTCTTGACAGGCACACGGTGAACACGACGATTGTAGCGCAAACCAAGGTTGCTTTCGATATAGGTAGCAGGCTTCTTCTCGCCCTCACCCTTTAGCTTAACCCATCCGTACGAGGCCTTGTCGGTAACCCAAACAATGTAGGCAGAATCCTCTGTTACAGCCTGAACATAAGGGCCATAGAGGATTTCGACAGCCTGTGCAGCAAATGCAATACACAGCGTCAAACATAGTGTAAATAACTTTTTCATAGTGGTTTTATTTAAGTTGTTAATAATTAATTCTCCTCCTCAACGGGAATCCAATCGGGCAACTCCGCACGTACATAGACCGTCACAAGGCTTTCATCGTCTATTGCCACCCAAACCATACGCTCCTTGGTCAAGTCGCGCACATAATAGCTATGTTCCCAATCGCCCTGGCCAAAGTTGTATTGTCCTCGAATAACGGCCGCGCCATCGGTGGTGATATCGAATCGGCCCGAACGCTTCTGCACCTCCATAGAGCCGAGGTTATCGTAGCTTACAAAACTCTTATCCTTGCGCTTGAACTCGATATATCGGTAGGTATTTTCGTTAAGCTCAACGCCATTGTCAAAACTCTCAACTCTCCACACGCCCGATATATTGTTCGGTGTAACATCGAGGTACTCATTGCTCACACCACCCTCCTTCTCACACGAGGAGAGTACCAACGCAGCAACAAACACCATTGCAAATCCCAAAAATCTCTTCATACTTATATTTTAGTCTATTAATTCTCTACAACCACCTCGATACAGCTCTGGCGAGGAGGCAAATTCAACCCCTTAATATAGAGTCTCAGCACCTTCAACCCCTGCCCCTTTGCAGCGGGATTATACTCCACAACCATATCGCCCTCGCTTCTCGGTGCCAACACCGACGGCTCGAACCTCGCTCGCAGCCCCTTCGAGGTAAGAAGGCTATCCACCGCGAGTCGCAACGTCGTTGAGCCACCATTCATACAGGCCACTCGCAACACACCGCACTTTCCTCCCTTAAAAATGAGTCGCTCCTGACGAAGTCGCAACACACCGCGCGTGTAGGGATAGTCATCGCTTCTATCTGCCGAGGCGGAGACAAATCCTCTCAACTGCAATATTGCCGAGGGGGCATTGCTTGAACTATTTGTATAGACAAGCACCCTCTGTGAAACCCGTCCTGCGTGTCCGCGAGGATAATATTTCAAAGTCGCCACCACAGTCTCCTTTGGCGCAAGTACCCTCTTTGGCACCTCCACCTTCAAACATCCACAAGTGGTCTTAATTTGCGTCAAAGCAACACTTTCGGTGCCAATATTCACCAACTTGGCACTACCCTGCCACACACCCGACATCTCCCCTATTGTGCCGAAATCGACCTCATTCTCAACAAATCGCAACGAGGAGGAGGCAACATTCGGATTTGCCGCTTCGCGCACCTTATCCTGCGGAATAATGCGAATCTGGGCAGACAACATCTGCGACACTCCTAACACCAACGCACAAATAAGGTACCTCATAGAGTTGCCATTATCTTCTATAACCAGCCGTCCGACTTGCGCACGGTGATTACGAAGGTCTGTTTCTCGCCATTGCTTGCCTCAACACAGGCTTCCGTTGTGCCACTCTTCAAGCCATTGAACAAGAGTTTATTATCACTTGTCTGGCAAGTAGCAACCGAGCTATCCTCTATTGTGACCGTATATGTCAAGTTCTCGCCTCCGATAAAGTAGAGCGCAGGAGCAACGGCTACTGCACCGCCGACCTTAATGGTCAGATTTGGGAAGTGCATCTGCACACCCACATCCTCGCCCGCAATAGCGGCAAGGAACTTCGCAGCATTGACCTGTCCCGAGCCCATCTGCCCCTTAAACGGAGCGAGAGGCATCTGCATAGGCTGAATAATGCCTATATCTGCCACATAACGGCGATACTCCTTGTAGCCCGTCATATAGCTGTCTATTGGGGTAACATTCTGCGCCTCATATAGCAGTTCACGAATCTCCTCTGCCTTGAAGTGTTTGCGCAACTTTGTAGCATAGGATAGTCCGAGTGCCACCACAGCCGAGACGTGAGGACACGCCATCGAAGTACCCTCCATATAACCATAGCCCGACTCACTGATATGCTCTGGCAAGGTCGAAAGGATACATCCGACATCGCCATAAGCCTCTGTAGCCTCGTTGTAGTAGTTGAAGTAGTAATCTTGGTCGCCACCGGGAGCCGAAATTGTCGTACCGGGACCATAGTTGGTATATGTGGCAGGGGTAAAGTCGGCCGATGTTGCAGCTACCGAGACGCAATAATCTGCAGCACCAGGGTAGCCGGCCATTGCAGCACACTCGTTTCCTGCGGCAAAGACAGCCACACCTCCCTCGACAACGCCATTAGGCGAGCCTGCATTGTTGATAAAGTAGTCCAAAGCCTCCTTCTCGATTGGAGAGCCTGCTATCCACTCCTCCTCCGAGGCAAAACCTGCTTCTCCCCAGTCATACTCGTTGGCTACACCCGAAACATAGCCCCAGCTGCACTGCAACACCACCGCGCCATTGTCGGCAGCATACTTCATTGCTCGCACCACATTGTACAAGCCCGTAGAGATATTTCCCGAAAAGATTTGGCACACCATAATCTTCACACCACTATTTGGTGTTCCATCGCCTCCTGCAATCGAACTTACTCCGATGCTATTGTTGTTGATAGCGGCAATAGTTCCTGCAACATGGGTTCCGTGTCCCGAATCGTAATAGTCATTCCAAGTAATCTTGCCCATATTGTGGACAAAGTTATAGCCATTCTTATCGCCCTTGTAACCGTTGTTATCCCTATCCTCCTCGAGCGAGCCATCCTCGTCGCTATTAACCCAAATATTGGCTGCCAAATCCTCGTGCTTGACATAGATACCCTCATCGAGTACCGCCACAACTACCGAATTGTCACCTGTAGCTCTCTGCCACGCATCTGCAACCTGAACATCGGCTCCGGCAAGGCTCTTGACATGACCATCCTTTGTAAAGAGTGAACCATCATTTACGAGGTTCCACTGATGTGCAAACAAGGCATCGTTAAATGGTGCAGTCGTAGCACGTGTAGCCTTCGACATCTTAGCCAAAGCCTCCTTTGTAATAGGCGTAGCCTTGCGGGTGTTGGCACGTTTGATGGTGCGATTTACATCCACCTTCTGCACCTCACCAAGCATCGAAAAGCGTCGCGACACCTCCTCCACCGTATAGTCGTTGCCGTAACGCACAATATACCAGCAGTTCAAGCCGTCTCGCACGGTACGCTCCTCGTGACGTGGGTCAATCGGGAATACACGCGAAATTTCAAATCCGCCAACAATATCGAGTACCTCGTCAATAGTGCTCACACCACTACGGGTAGCATCCGAGCGAACGACACCCGACTCCTCGAGCAGAGCAGCCACCTCGGGGGTAAACTTCACAAAAATCTCTCCCGTAGCATAGGCCTCGCCCTGCGAAGGTCTCTGCACAACCTCTCTGACCTCCTCTTTCACACACGAGGAGAGGGCAAAGAGTGCCAAGAGTAAAAGGGTTACAATTCTATTATATCTCATCTTCATCTTCTCTCTTACTTCGTTAAGATTCCTTCATCGTCGGGAGTGGTATCCTCCTCAATCGAATTTGCCAACTTCTTGTTAGGATACCATTTGTTATAGTAATCCACAAGCGAAGCCGGTGCATCCTCAAATCCCGCTTTCACGCCCTCGGTAGTATAGCCCTCCTGTGGGAATACCAAGCTGAACGGAATCCACCAATCGAGTGCAGGGTGCATCATCAGCCACTGCGGCACCTTGCCCGTAAGACGATTTCCGTTGATACGGAAGGTTTTTGTCGTAGGCATAACCTTCGGGGTACCTATCAGTTCGCGTGGGAGCGTGTCGGCAGCTATAACCTCCGCCTCTGTCCAACGCGGAACATCGGGGTCGTTCTCGAAGGTTGGAAGTTCGCCGTGAAGATAGTTCACACTCAGAACCAGAGTATCCAAGCCCCATTTGAGCAGATGCTCCGGAAACTTCTCCTCTCCAATCAGACCTCCAATCTTCTCCATATCGTGAGTCGTATTACTCAAGTCCGACACTGCATGACGCTGCTGTGCGTTAAGTACGAGGGCGCGCAACTTAGGGAAGTTCGCCTTTGTCAATATCGACGGCACCCTCTGGAAGTTGTTTGAGCCGAGATCGAGGTACTCCAGGTTCTTGAGATTGGTAAACTCCTCGGGCAACTCGACCAAACCGAAAGCTCCGACAGTGAGTCTTTTGAGAT
This sequence comes from Alistipes sp., assembly GCA_045541235.1. GTDB lineage: Bacteria > Bacteroidota > Bacteroidia > Bacteroidales > Rikenellaceae > Alistipes. Next base: position 31,215 of record JAZQIS010000077.1, on the reverse strand, counting down.
TTGTCAGTTTGCATATATGCTCGCCAATATTGATACTCTTAAGCATAGAGTTCTCGTTCGAGAAGATATAAATCTCGTCAGCAGCCGTAAGATACTGAATCTCGTATGGCAGACCCTCGAACGAGTTGCAGAGAAATATCTCTACTCTCTTCACACGACCGACCTTCTCGGGAGTACACCCCTCCATGCGAGGCTCCCACAATGTTATACCATTCCACGTATCCATTGATGTCGAGGAGTCCCAAATGGTCCAACACTGCATAGTATTGGCGATATTTAGCAGTGACAACGAGTCGCCTGCACGAGTATCGGGGATAATTGGCTCGGCAGCCTCCTGTCGTACGCTCAGCATATCGCTCTTGGCAACCTCTATCTCCTCGACAGGGACAAACCTAACATCGGCAAGACGCTCTCTGGCCTGGTTGTTAATCTTCCAATTAAAGCGTAGTTTCACCTCTCGCGGACGTACTCCTCGATTCAAATCGAGTTTGAAAGACTCGCACGACAGCCAATTCTTCTCGCTATCGGGAATCACAACCTTGAAATCGAAGTTGGAGCGCACCACCACATCGAAAAATCGCTTTCCGTATTCGGCATATCGCTTGATATTCGCCTCACTCTTATCGACCTCGACACGATAGTCGTAACCCTTCTGATTTACCTTGATGCGTTGTACCTCGTTGGTGGCAATATTCTGGATTGTAACCACAGCCGAACGAGGATTCACGGTAAGAGCCGAGTCAATAACAAAATCACAGGTAACCGAGCCTCGACCATTTGCAGGCGAGACGGTAATCCACGGATTTGGCTCTCCGTTTGACTGCATACCTACCGATGCAACCCACTCATCGCTCGACGAGATGCGAATCTTCTCCACACCTCCCGTAGCCTCCACCTCGATAGTGTTGCGGTCTGAATCGAACTCCACAACTCTATCCTTCACACAAGCCGTAGCACCAATAAGTGCCAAGGCTATTATATATATATTGTATCTCATCTTCATACTCTCTCCTCCACCTTTACTCCAACATTGCCTCGCAGTTCAAAATTCGCTGTGACTTATCGTAGTATAGAATATAGGCTCCCGCCTGCCAAGCGTAGCAGATATCCGAAGCATCGAATACGATATTAGGATTGTCGCTGATGTCGAGGTAGTAGCACAATGTAGAGATTGTGTCATCCACCGTACGCAGGTCGTTAGAGCCGAGGTACAAGCCTCGCAAACCCCTATGCTGATAGATGCCCTGAGGCCATGCGCGCAGACAGCGTTCTCCCTTCTCATTGCGCTGGCTACGCACAGCCAACACGGTCAAACTCTCGGCATCGAGTGGAGCCCAAGGGAACTCTTCAAAACTGTTGAAAGACAAATCCACGCCGTAGAGGTATGGCATATTGCCTGCGTGCCAATCCTTCGGCAGCTTCTTCAAACGGTTGTAGGATAGGTCAAACGAGAAGTGATTGACAGCATTCTTATGTGAGAATGAGCCTTCGGGAATCTCCTCGATTTGACAAGCACTCAGGATGATATACTCGAACAACGAGTTAGAATCGGCAAAGGCCTTCGGATACTTCGTCATCGGATTCATCGAAAGCGTCAAGGTCTGTACCTTGATACCATTATATTTGCCACTCTCCTCATCCTCGCAACCCGTAATTTGGTTACCGGCAAAACTTACCGAGGCCATAGTCTCGAGACTGTTTGCATTGAAGATATTAGGGATTTTGGTCAGCTTGTTATAGTTCACCGAGAAGGTCTCCACATCGTCGTAGCCACAGAAATAGCCATCGGCAGCACGCGGCAACGATGTAATCTCGTTGTTGTCGAGATAGAGCTGAGTGAAGGCCACATCCTTACCAAGGCCCTCCACATAGGATATCTTGTTGAAGGCCAAATCCAAGAGTCCGATAGCCTCCAAGCCCCCATCGTCGTCGGATGCACCCTTGCCAAACATCTCCTTGGTGAGAGAGGTGAGATTGTTCTCACGGGCATACAATATCTCGATAGTCTTTCGCGAAGCACCACGAGCCAGAGCCGTAAAGCCCTTGTTCATCTCCTCACTTGACCACTGTCTGTTGTTCGAGATATTTACCGACTGCAATGCAGGCAACTTGGTAATTACCATAGGGAACTCCGTCATCATCGGACAGTTGTATATCTCCAAATCGGTCAAACTCTCCAAATCCGCTACTGTATCGGGCAGTTTTGTGAGTTTTCCATTGGCAAGATAGAGAGTGTTGAGTTTCTTCAGATTACCAATCTCGTCAGGCAGCTTTGTCAGACCATTCACGAGCGTTCCGTGGTTCATATCGTGCTTGACAATCTGCTTCTGACGGCCCGTCGCACGGTCGATGATATCGCTCTCGTTGTAGTTTTTCGCATAGAGCGACATCGCAGGCGAGGTCAAACCACGCTCCATCAATGCACGAGCACAAGGCTCCGACATCTGCACCGGCTGATGAATCGAGTGGAGATATTTGCGCTGATCATCGAAGCGGTTGCGCTGACGTTCGGCCAACGGGCGTGTAAAGTCGAGTGATGGGTCGTACGTTACGTTTGTATCGTTGTGCGTACCTATATATAATTCGGCTAACTCGGAGAGTTGGCCAATGGCCGGCGACAACTCGCCACGAACACCAAAACCACTCAAGTCGATACGTGCCACACGACCATTAGAATGGACCTGTACTCCCGGCTGCTCGCACCACAAATCGACATCCTTGTTGAAGTCCCAATTTGTGCCACGCTGGTAGTTCTCGCCATCGTACGACCAATGTTCGCCATCGAGCGACTTCCAAATCTCGTAGAGGGCGTAGTTATCCTTAATATAGGCGTCTGCCTCGTATAGGGCTACCTTAACCTTCGTCTCCGTACACTTGTTATCCACCACCGTAAACTCCGAGAGCGAAGGCGAGGTGTTGTACTCGAGGAGCGAATTGCCCTTTGTTTGCGCGTATGTCTTGTAGGCCACCACACGATACTTGTCGGCTTCGAGCGAAAGCAGTGTGTCGCAGAGTATGCTCGAGGTCTTCCACCCCTCTTTATCGCTTTGGAGATTCTCCTCGTCGAAGTGCTGCGAGAAGGTAGTAGGGAGTTTTGTCAGCTCGATAGGCGTGCCAATCAAATTGCCATTCTCGGCAACACGACGGAGTGTTATATCAACGCTCTTAATCTCGTCGAAGGTGTATTGGCGCGTTATCTCGCCTCTTGTCTTGACGAACTCTTTGACAAGGGTAAATTTAACGCTTCCGCGAGGCTTCACATCGATTGTTACATCGTGCTGGGTCAAACCACCCTCTACAACGCTGAAAGTCAAGTCCGACTCGGGTACTCGTCTATACTTCACTTGGTCGTTGGCATCGAAGAGGACAATCTCGCCCAACTCGTAGTCTCCGGCCAAGAGTTTCAGCTTGTCGCTACGCAATCCATACTCTGCCAAATCCTTATTTGCAGCCGAGAGAATCAGACTCTGACGGAATTGGCGACGATTCTTATCGTAGAGATTCACCTCTATTTTGCAAGCCTCGGCAAGATAGTCCAACTCCTCGACCAGCACTGCACGCGAGGCCTCCGATGGTGAATAGGATGCGGTTTTATACAATCTGAATTGAACATATCCGTAGTCTCTCTCACGCAAATCGGCCACATCCGCCTGCGTACACGCTTGCAGACCGAGAACGGCAAACAGAGCTACAAATATATTTATTCTCAATAATTTCATTCTGTATCGTACTATTGTTTCTTACTTTTTCACTTTCAGGCAGTTACATCCCTGCTCTACTCGACATAAAGATTTGTCTGCATATTTCGTCGTACAAAGACAGCAGGCATTGTAGCGGTTACAGGGTTTGTGCCATCGGTATATCCGTAGGTAACCTCCGGATAACTGCTTCCTGTGTTTGCAAGCACGTAGGTCATAGCCACATACTTATATCCATTGACCGGAAACTGCTCTGCGGCAGGGATTTGGGCGTAGCCAAACTCCACCTCGACAGGCTCTGTAGCCTCGCCGCTAACAAGGTCCAACTTGCTTTGTGCCGTTGTCTTAATCATCGACTTGGTAATATTCTCCACACCGGAAATACCCTCGGCCACACCGACATTTATCTGCGCGAATGGACGACGGAGCGAGACCATAATCATAGCCGACTCCGCTGCCGTAAACTCGTGATATGCGTAAAATGCATCGCGGCTGTCGTCGTTGCAGAGAACATTTGTGTAGTCCACACTCACGCTCTTACTCTCGAAATCTACCGTATATGGCGCATCGGGAGCCGAGGCCCAGAAGATTACCGAATAGCGATTACCAACCGTAAGAGAGAGCGTTACATCGGCCGAGATATTGATTACCGTATTGGTATCCATACGATTGGAGATGAGATTTCCATACTCATCATAAACCGCATACTGCAAACGAGTCGCCTTTGTAGCATCGCTGATGGCACGTGTAACCGACGTAACGGCAGGGATATTTACCTTCTGCTCCAACTGTGGAGCTATCGCTACGTTGAAGGTAACATCGCTGATAGGCTCTGCATCCAAAACAAAGAGGATTCGCATAAAGGTTGTGCCGTTGGCATTCGAGCATATCAAAGCGCACGAGCCATTAGGTATTGCGCTACTATCTACACCCTCCTTAACCCTGAGGATGGCGAAACCGGTCTGACTATCTCGCGCAAACTCCAACGCATCGGAGTAGGAGTAGGAGCCCTCGTTGCTGCTATTGTGGATATTCGACACCGCACCAAACTGAAGGCCCGGAATATTCAACGCCAACGATGCCGGATCGTTGAACAACGCTCTTGACTTGTAGGTAAGACGGTACTGCAAATCGACTTTCCACTCCGCATCGAAGTCCGCAGAGGTAGGATCGAGCTGCTCGAGAGTTGCACCAAGGGCTGTAGCACCCTCGGAATTGGCGAACTCGGCCGAGTACTCATCCGGAATCTCGGCGGTATTATCCGGAACCCAATCGAATACAAGGTTTACGACATAGCTGTCCATACCACTACCTATTGCACTGATATTGAGTATCTCGGTACGCGGCAAGGTGGCTGTTGTCGCCTCTTCGGCGAGGTGTACATAGTAGCTGTCGGTAGCCTCGTCGTGGCTGAACACGAGGTTTTGTGTACCGCTACCAAAACCACCATATATCTCGGTATAGCCGGTAAATTTCAACGCTGCAGCCTTATAATCTTTGGCAAAGGACTCTTCGGTAGGGAATGTCAGAGTGTAGCTCAAGCCCGAGCCTATAATTGTGATACCCTTCTCGGCTGCCAACTCTGCATTTGCAAGCTCCAACGAGGTATTGACAACAATCTCCTCGTCCGGATTATATACGTGATATACCGAAACAACCGCATCGCCATATTCATCCTCCAAGTTCACATAAGCCTCATAGCCAACCTCGGGAGTTTTGATACCCTTGCTGTAGTTCATATAGAGGCGGAACTTCTCGTGCTTGCGACCGAAACTTACAAACTCTACCCACGACTCGAGTTTGCCCTCCGAGTCCGGAGTGGCACTTACAGCAACAAAGTTACCCTCCTCATTCTTCACATATACAACATAGTTGTAGGAGCTCTCATCGAGGTCGTGCTCAACATAGAACTCTGCATACTTTGCATCGCTGCCGCTGTAGTGACGGAGGCTATATTTATGTGGAGCAGAGACAAACGGGCCATCCTCGGGGTGTCCGCCTTGGCCAAATACCGACTTTACCACACCCTCCGAGCCGGCATTTGGTGCGCCGATGACATTCACAGGAATTTCGGTACGGGCAATGGTGTAGTTGGCAATGGTTTCGGTAAAGCCTACCATTGTCATATCTACGCTGATAAGGATATCCTTGGCGTAGCTTATGGCCGTCTCACGAACATTTACAGTGATGGTATGCTCGCCGGCAGTGCCCGAGTGCGACGACTCGGTAACACCCTCATAGGTGAGGTAGGCGAAGCTCTGTGAAGCAGCAGGAAGAGTTACACTCCACGCCTTCTCGGCCGTAAAGGTCAGTTCGTAGGAGCCTCCTGCCTCAGCCTCAAACTGCTGAAGTTCAGGAAAATTGGGTTTCTGCGGCACATTATCGCCACCATTCTCGCACGATGAAAACAACACCGCAACAACACTTAAAATTGCAAATAACTTTTTCATATTCTCTCTTTTTTTATATTTTTTTTCGCATTAAAGTCTCTCTTATACGCCCTCACGCATCATCTCCTCGGCCTCCTCCTCCGACACCCACTCGAGGATGTTGTAGAAGTAGCCCATATAGCCAATTGTGGTCGAGAAGTCCTTAACATACATCAACACCCACAACTGCGCAAACTTCTGACACGAGTTGAAAGTTGAAGGTTGGTCTGCCATAGGGCTGTGCACTGCCAAAATCTTGCCGTCGCCATATTGGTAGCCGAATACTGACCACTCGTCACCGATAACCTGGTCGTTTTGCATCTTCAGCATAGGCTTTGCAGGGTCTGCCGTATCGAATGTGAGCAACACATCGTAACCGTCGTAGAAGAGGTCGTCCATTACGATTGTGTTCTCCATACTCTTATGCTTGTAGCACTTTACCAAACGGCTGAATGAGGTATTCGTACCCGGATAGTTGTAGAGCAAGAGCGAGGTGAGCAGGCAATACTTAGGCTTGGCCTCGGTGCCACCCCACTCGTTGATATCGAACGGACACGACTTGTACATCACAACCTTCGTGCGATGCGACTGAGGGTACAAATCCCACTTCAGTTCGTCACGCATCACCAACTGCAGGGTAAATCCAAGCGAGTCGGTAGGCTCGATATTGTCGTAGAGACCATAGACCTCAACCTCGGTTGCCACCTTTCCCGCAGGGATGGTGATAGTATTCGATGCGAGGCGATAGTGGTAGCCCTCGATAGCATTGCTACCCTTGTCGATAATCTCCACGGCAAAGGTGCGATTGTAGTCGCGTGCTACGGTCGAAGATACTGCCACCTTGAAGGGCTTTCCCTCGGCCGTAACCATATTTGTAGAGAGGGTATCGGAGAACATCACATACTCCGCCCCCTGGTAGGTGACATACTCCTCCTTACACGAGACGAATCCCGTAGCAGCAGCAATCACCAAAAATGTATATAGTACTCTCTTCATAGTCATCAATCTCTTTTAGTAGCCTTCATTCTGCTCTACGCGCGAACCCGGAGCCTCAACCTCGTGGCGAGGGATAGGCCACACAAACATTGGGTTATCGGCCGAAATCTTCATCGCACTACCCTCCTCGAGTGAGCTGGTCTGCGGAGTACGCTCGAAGCCCTTACCCTCGTTGTAGAGGTCTCCCCAACGCTTCAAATCCTGCAGGCGGTGTCCCTCCATCAAGAGGTCGCGCACGCGCTCATTGGCAATATGGTCTATCCAATTATCGGCATTGAGCGATACAGCACCCGAACCCGAGGCAAAACGACTCTGACGCAGTGTAACCAAATCCTTCGATGCTGCCGAGTAGTTCGGTGTTGCCTGACGGCAGTAGGCCTCGGCACGAATCAGATACTGTTCTGCCAAGCGGAACGGCTTAGGCATCGAAATCTCGTAGGTATATATAGTGTTGATAAAGCTCTCGTTGCCCTCGTATTTCACAAGCAGAGGCCAAGTGAGCTTATGCGAATGTCCCGTCTGAATGGTGCGGAAATAGGCATCGTAGCGCAAATCTTTCGCCTCGTAGGCGTTGAGCACCCACTGTGCCAGCACATAGTCGGGATAGTAGTAGATTCTGTCGTTGTTGAAGCCAAGGAATGGCGAGCCGAGGATACCTCCGTAGGACTCGGGCGTAAGATAGATACGCCAAATAACCTCGGTTGCAACATCGTTGGTCCACATATACTTGAAGAAGCTCTGCGAACCCGTATATATTGTATTTGCCGACGAGAGGGCGAACTTGCTATTCTCGATAAGGCGTGTCGAGTATTCGATTGCCGCCTCCCAATCCTGCATATAGAGAGCTACGCGGGCGTGCAATGCCTCGACCATCGCCTTTGTGGTATAGATTGCACTATAGTTGTCGTACTCCTCGTCGAGCAGCTCTTCGGCTCTCTCCAAGTCGCTCAGCACCAACTGATAGGAGTCGTACAACGAGGCGCGAACAGCCTCCTCCTTCTTGGAGTAGCCCTTGCGCAGTACCACACCGAGCTCCTCTTTTGCCGTTGCAGGGTGGTAGGCCTTGCAGTAGAGTTTGATAAGCTCCGAATAGGCCAAAGCGCGCATTGCATAGACCTCACCCGTAAAGTAGTCGAGGTCGGATAGCTTGGCATCATCGGTGGTATTGGCCTTTACCTCGTCGATATTCTCGAGGAAGAAGTTACAGTTGGATATGACGCTGTAGAGCGAAGCATAGACACTCTCGCACTCCGCCGTAGTGGAACGAATCTGCCACAACCAGAATGAGCCGAATTGGTTGCTATAGCCATCCACAGCATAGACCAAGTCGGTCTGGATATCGGGCAGGAGGGTAAGATATCCGGTATAGAGACTCGAGCTCTTCAGCATTGCGTAGATACCCGTATTTATCTGCACCGCATCATCATAGGTCTTCATAGACTTCTCGGTCTGAATGGCCGAACCCGGATACTTCTCCAAGCACGAGGTTGCAACCGAGAGGGTCAAAACCGCAATGAAAACCACCTTTATAATATTTTTCATACTCTTCATTTTCATAGCCGTTTAGAATGTTATGTCGAGACCAAATGTATATTGACGCGCCATAGGATACTGAGCTGCGTAGATGTTGGAGGAACCTTCAGGGTCCAAGCCCGAGAACTTTGTGAAGGTAAACGGATTCTGCACCTGCGCATATACTCGCAACCCCTGGAATACGCGACTCTTCTTCAGCAACGACTGAGGGAAAGAGTAGGAGAGCATAATATTTTTCATTCGCAGGAACGAAGCATCCTCCAATAGACGACTGTCGAACTCGGTATATACGCCGTGGCGAGGGATATCGGTGATGTCACCCGGCTTCTTCCAACGGTTGAGCAGACGCGCCGACTGGTTATAGGACATAAAGCGACCATTCGACTCGTCGAAGTAGCGGTCGTTATTTATCATCCAGCGGTCGGCAACCCACGCAAACTGCGCACTCAGGGCTATACCCTTCCACGACAAGGCTGTGCCAAAACCTCCCTGCCAAGGGGCAAAGTAGCTCTTTCCGACAAGCACCTTATCCTCATCGCGCAATTTGTTGGTAATCTCACCATCCTTGGTGTACCACAACGCATCGCCATTGGCAGGATTTACTCCTGCATAGCGGTTGATGTAGAACTCTCCAAGCGGATGACCGACTACGAGTTTGGTGTTGGTGTTCGACAACTCATACTCCTGCACTCCGTTGTAGAGTTCGGTAATGCGGTTGTTGTTGTAGGAGAAGTTGGCATTCACGGTCCACAAGAAATCCTTGGCCTGGATGAGCGTGCCGTTGAGATTTACCTCGACACCCTTATTCACCATTGCGCCCACATTATCCCACTTGTAGCCGAAGCCCGAAGTGGAGTATGGCAGTGGCACCTGCATCAACATATCGGTTGTGCGCTTGTAGTAGAGTTCGACATCTACGGTCAGACGGTGCCAGAAGCCGAAGTGGAAGGCCAAGTTCGATGTCCACGGTTTCTCCCAGCTGAGCGACTCGTTACCGGGTTGCAACAACACCATACCTGCATCGCCTGCATAGTCCATACCTCCGCCGACAAGGGCCAAATGCTCGTAGTTAGGAATCGAGGAGTTACCCGACGTACCTGTCGAGAGCGAAATTTGTGCATGGGTAAGCCATCTGCGCGACGACTCCATAAATGCCTCATCGCGTAGGCTCCACATAAAGCCCAAAGACCAGAATCCTGCCCAACGATTATTCTTACCGAAGCGCGAAGAGCCATCGGCACGGAGAGCCACCTCGGCAAAGTAGCGGTTGTCGTAGTTGTATTCGGCACGACCGAAGAAGGACAAGAAACCATAGTCCGAATCGGTGGTGTCGCTCCACGATGTGACGCGTGTTCCCGACGATACATTGGTAAGCAGGTCGTTATTCTGTCCCTGTGCCAAGAGGCTGAAGGCCTCGTAGTGGTAGGAGATACCCTCCTGACCAACAAGGAAGTTGAAATTGTGCTTTGTACCCTTCGAGAAGCGGTAGTTGATAGTATTGGTAACTGTCAGCGAGCCGCCATCGGTCGAGGAGCGCGAAGCCGAGCCCTGTCCCTGATTTGGCAGATAGCTCGGATAGGAGACTCCGAAGCCCGTAGTGTGCGAGTAATCGACAGCCAACTGCGAGCGAAGTGTCAAGCCCTTGATAGGGGTAGCCTCGGCGAAGAATGTCGAGAGCAACTTATACTTTTTGAAGTTTACCGGATTATTCTTAATCCACTCGAGAGGGTTCTCCTTGATACCCTTCCAAGAGCCGTCATTGATGGATGCTATGGAGCCATCGGCTCTGTATGGGGAGTAGTATGGCAGCATAAATCGAGCAGCCGAAATAGGTGTTACGAGTGTATAGGCACCCTCATCGGCCTGCTGAATCTGCTGGTAGTTGAACATTGTGTTGGTTCCGAGTTTGAGCCACTTTGCCGCCTTGCGCTCCAGATTGGCACGGAACGAGAAACGGGCAAAGCCCGAACCGAGAGCCGTACCCTCCTGATTGTAGTAGCCACCCGAGACGTAGTAGGAGGTTTTGTCGTCGGCACCCGAGATGGAGAGCTCGTAGCTCTGCAACAGTGCTGCCCTCTTATAGACCTCGTCGAGCCAACGGATATCGGTCTTGCGAAGAAGGTCGTAATCCTTACCCTCGGTCAAGCCGACCTCCTTCTCGTATTGGATACGCTGCTCGGTATTCATCAAATCCCAATTATCGCCTGCAATCTGCGAGAATCCGAGTTGCATACGGTAGTCGATACGTGGTCGCTCAGCCTTTGCTCCGCGCTTGGTCGTAATAACCACCACGCCATTGGCCGCACGCGCACCATAGATAGAGGTTGAAGCTGCATCCTTCAACACCGACATCGACTCGATATCGGCAGGGTTTATGGCGTTGAAATCGCTGCTCTCGATAGGTACACCATCCAAGATATATAGCGGAGCCGTACCCGAGTTGATGGAGTTCACACCGCGAATAATGAGCTGAGCCGAAGCACTTGGCTCTCCCGTGGAGGACATAACCGAGAGTCCGGCCACCTGTCCCTGAAGGGCTTGGTCGAAGGCCGCCGTAGGGGTGTCGGTGATATTCTCCATCTCGACAGAGGCAACCGAACCGGCAACGGTACCCTTCTTACGCACGCCATAGGCGATGACCACCACATCCTCAATAGTTTCGGTCTCGCTCTGCATAACCAGGTTGTAAGTTACAGCACTCTCTCCAACGGGCACCACCCAATCCACCGAACGGAAGCCCAAATACGAAAATGACAATTTTGTACCCGCCTCAACCTTAATGGAGTAGGTTCCATCAAGTGCCGTCGTCACGCCTTGCATCTTCTCGGTAACGACAGCCACTCCTATAAGCGGTTGTTTGTCCTCGGCCGAGGTAACAACTCCGCTAACCGTAACGGTAGCACCACCCTGCGCAAAGAGGGTTGAAGGCACCATCGCAAGGGCGAGGAGCAAGCAGGTAAGTAGCGAATTAAAATGTTTCCTTAACATAGCGCGACAAAGGTAGTAAATTTAATTAGAAATTAAAAGTTAAAAACTAAAAATTATTATCGGCGGAGGAGATAGGAGCAGTGAGCCGTGAGGGCATCCAAGGGATTTAGGAATAAATTGCATAGCATAGCACACCTCACGTCGCACCACTCCCCAATAAAAAATTTGCTCGTTCGGGAAATTTTGCTTATCTTTGTAAAAACTTACGCACATAATCGAACATTATGAACGAAGACTTATATAGCGATATTCGCCCCTACAACGACGACGAGATTCCTGCCGCGCTGGAGCGAATTGTAAATGACCCATTCTTTGTCCCTGCAGTAAATTTCGCCTTCCCCGAGGCCAATATGGAGCGCATCGCAGAGGTGGTACGCACCTGCAAAACCGTAGATCAGATGCAGGAGCGAGTGATGCTCAGCATCATCAAACGCATCATCGATTCCACAATCGAAAATTTCACATCTTCGGGTATCGAGCAGATAGACAAAAACAAGGGTTACCTCTATATCTCGAACCACCGCGACATCACCCTCGACTCGCTTCTGTTGCAGTATGCCCTCTTCACTCACGGCTACGCAACAACAGCTACAACACTGGGCGACAACCTTTTGCGTTCGCAGTTTATCATCGACATCTGCCGCATCAACCGCGCAGTACGTGTTATCCGCAAGACCGACGAGATTTCGCCACGCGAGTTCCTGCAAAACTCACAACACCTTGCCGAATACATCCGTTGGTATATCTCGCAGGGCAAGTCTATGTGGATTTCGCAGCGTAACGGCCGCACAAAGGATGGTATAGATGCCACCGACCAAGGCGTACTCAAGATGTTGAGCCTCAGTGGTCCGAGCGATTTCGTCGAGAGTTTCAGCGAGTTCGGCATCGCACCGATTGCCATATCCTATCAGTACGAGCCGTGCGACATTAAAAAGGCGATAGAGACAACCGTAAACCTTATGGGTGGAACATACCAAAAGGGCAAAAACGAGGATGTAAACTCCATCCTCTATGGTATCCGTATGCCGAAGGGCGATGTCAACATCAGCATCTGCGAGCCTATCACCCGCGAGGAGATTGAGGAGTGCGGCAAGTTGCCGAAAGCCGAGGCCTACAAGATGTTGAAGGATATTATCGACAGACGCATATACAAGAACTATAAGTTGCACGATACCAACTATATAGCACACGACATCCTGCATCGTAGCAAACAGTATGCCGACCACTACACCCCTGCGGCAGTCAAGAAGTTCAAGGGGCGTATGGCCTATGCCGAGGCGCGATTTATGGAGTATGGACTCGACCTCAAGACGGCCCGAAAGGTCTATCTCGGCATCTACGCCGGACCGGTGGACACAAAGATTGAGTAACAAGAGAGGGTTGGCCAAGTGCCAACCCTTACTTTTAGAGAGGTTTGAGAGGTTTGAGAGGTTAGGGAATTTAGAGAATTTAGGGAATTTAGGGAGATTCTTAAGCTCTCTGTTCTCTGTTCTCTGTTATCTGTTATCTGTTATCTGTTATCTGTTATCTGCTCTCTGTTATCTGCTCTCTGTTATCTTTCATCTGTTATCTGTCATCTTTCATCTGTCATCTTTCATCTGTTATCTGTTCCCTGTTATCTTTGCAATGCGGCGTTCGTGACGACCACCCTCAAACTCGGTGTTAAGCCACTCGTCGAGGATTGCTACAGCCTCCTCGTTCGAGATAAAGCGCGCCGGAAGAACCAGCACATTACTATCGTTGTGAAGTCGTGTCATATGGGCTATCTCGGGCAACCAGCAGAGCGAGGCACGAACCTTGGCGTGTTTGTTGAGCGTAATGGCCATACCCTCGCCCGAGCCGCAGATGCCGATAGCGCGTGGAAACTCGCCACTCTCGAGCCCTTCGGCCAACGGGTGGGCAAAGTCGGGATAGTCGCAACTCTCCTCCGAGTGACAACCGTAGTCGAACACCTCGAAGCCCTTTGCCGAGAGGTAACCTGTCAAAAACTCCTTCAAGTCGTAACCTGCGTGGTCGCAAGCGATACCAATCTTCTCCATATCGTTCTATTTTTAGCTTATTTGTCGCATTTACTCCACAAATATACAAATAAATTTGTACTTTTGCCCCATTATGAGAATATTTTTGATTGTCGTAGGTTGCATATCTTTGGCATTGGGTGTAACGGGAATGTTTCTCCCATTGCTACCTACAACCCCCTTTCTGCTACTCTCGGCAGCGGTGTGGCTGAAGGCCTCGCCGGCACTCTATGAATGGCTGCTCAACCACAAGGTCTTTGGGGAGTATATACGCAACTTCCGCGAACATCGTGCCATACCTCTGCGCGTGAAGATTGTTTCGGTATCGCTCGTTTGGCTCACAATAGGCTACTGCATCTTCGCTGTGGTGGATGAGTGGTGGTGGGCTCAACTGCTAATGTTTCTCCTCGCAGTGGGCATCTCGTGGCACATCCTCTCCTTCGCTACACTCAAGAAGAAATAGGAGGAATTTAGGGAGTTTAGAGTCTTTTACCGAATCCTCTAAACCCCCTATTCTCACTAAACATCCTCACCGGCCGCCATTGGCCGTTACTCGCTATTTTGCAGCGCGTTTGCGGTCTATCTCGTTAAGGAGAATCTTGCGAAGACGCATCGACTTAGGCGTTACCTCCACATACTCATCCTCCTTGATATACTCCAAAGCCTCCTCGAGCGAAAAGACCTTTGGTGGCACGATTACAGCCTTGTCGTCCGAACCCGAGGCTCGCATATTGGTAAGCTGCTTTGCCTTGCAGACATTCACCGTAATATCGTTGCTACGGGTGTGCTCGCCAATAACCTGACCCATATAGACCTCCTCCATCGGAGAGATAAAGAATCGACCTCTATCCTGCAGTTTATCAATAGAATAGGCATATGCAGTTCCCGTTTCGGATGCTATGATAGAGCCATTGCTACGCATCTCTATATCGCCCATATACGGCTCGAAATCACGCAGGCGGTGCGACATTATAGCCTCGCCCGCAGTGGCGGTAAGCATATTGGAACGGAGGCCTATGATACCACGCGAAGGGATATCGAACTCGAGGCGTGTGCGGCCACCGGACGACTGCATATTTGTAAGGGTACCCTTGCGACGGGTTGTAAGTTCGATTACCGTTCCTGCAACCTCGTCGGGGCAGTCTATAGTCATCTCCTCGACAGGCTCGCACTTCACACCATCAATCTCCTTGATAATAACCTTTGGCTGTCCGACCTGTAGCTCGTAGCCCTCACGACGCATTGTCTCGACCAATACCGAGAGGTGCAACACACCACGACCATAGACCAAAAACGAGTCGGCATTCTGTCCGGGCTCCACTCGCAGGGCCAAGTTGCGCTCCAACTCGCTATCGAGACGCTCCTTGATATGGCGCGAGGTTACATACTTGCCATCCTTGCCGAAGAATGGCGAATTGTTGATGGTGAAGAGCATCGACATCGTAGGTTCATCAATCTTGATAGGTGGCAGTGGCTCGGGGTTCTCGGCATCGCAGACGGTATCGCCAATCTCGAAGCCTTCGATGCCCACAAGGGCGCAAATCTCGCCACACTCCACCCTATCGACCTTCTTCTTGCCGAGGCCGTCAAAGACCATCAAATCCTTGATTTTGGTCTTTATTTTGGTTACTCCATCGCGCTTGGCGAGGGTTACCGTCTGACCATTAACAAGCTCTCCGCGAGTGAGTTTTCCCACCGCAATACGGCCAATATAGGATGAATACTCGAGCGAGGTCACGAGCAACTGAGGGGTTCCCTCGCTAACTGTTGGGGCGGGAATCTCGTCGATAATTGCATCCAAAAGTGGCACGATGCTGTCGGTCTTTTCGTTCCACTTATGGGACATCCAGCCCTGCTTTGCCGAGCCGTAGATGGTCTTATAATCGAGCTGCTCCTCGGTAGCATCGAGGGTAAACATAAGGTCGAAGACCTGCTCATTCACAACCTCGGGACGACAATTCGGCTTATCGACCTTGTTGATTACAACAATAGGCTTCTTGCCGAGCGCGAGGGCCTTCTGCAACACAAATCGCGTCTGGGGCATTGTACCCTCGAAGGCATCCACCAAGAGCAACACTCCGTCGCACATATTGAGTACGCGCTCCACCTCGCCACCGAAGTCGGCGTGACCCGGGGTGTCGATGATATTAATTTTGTAATCCTTATAGACCACCGATACGTTTTTGGAGAGGATGGTGATACCTCGCTCACGCTCGAGGTCGTTGTTGTCGAGTACAAGGTCGCCCGTCTTGGAGGGCTCGCGGAGCAGATTGCCTGCCATAATCATCTTATCGACCAGGGTTGTTTTGCCGTGGTCCACGTGTGCTATGATAGCTATATTGCGCAGTTTTTGCATAATTTTGCTATGTTTTTACCTAAATAACGCGCAAAATTACGAATTATAAATTAAAAATTGCTACTTTTGTAGAACTAATCGCACACAAAATTATGGCTAAGGAGATTGATGTTGCCGGCAAGAGCCGTATATATATAGGTAGTGCGGGGGCATTACTCTCGAAACTACTGCCAGCAAAGCGCATTATCGTCATCACGGACAGAAACATCGACCGCACCCACCGAACTCTTCTCGCCCCCTTCGAGACCATCTTCATTGGTCAGGGCGAGCAGGCCAAGAGCCTTACCACGGTCGAGGAGGTCTATGGCCGCCTTATAAAGTTGGGGGCCGACCGCCAAACCTTTATCCTCGGTGTGGGAGGAGGCATCGTCACCGATGTTGCAGGATTTGTCGCCTCGACATATATGCGAGGTGTAGAGTTCGGCTTTGTCACCACCACCCTCCTCGGAGCTGTGGATGCCTCGGTAGGGGGTAAGAACGGAGTCAATGTCGGCGGTTTCAAGAATATGGCAGGAGTATTCTCGCAGCCTAAGTTTGTGGTTTGTGATGCCAAGTTGCTCGCCACCCTCCCTCCTCGCGAGTTCCGTGCGGGGTTGGCAGAGGTTATCAAGACCGCCATCTTGGGCGACGCGGAGCTTTTCGCAATGCTCGAAAAGAGTTCATTCGAGGAGCTGTGCAAGGGTGGAGAGCTCCTCGAAGAGGTTATATGCCACTGCATTGAGGTCAAGGCCAAGGTTGTTACGGAGGATGAGCGCGAGGGTGGTCGTCGCCGTATTCTGAACCTCGGACACACCATAGGCCACGCCATCGAGAAGTGTTCGTCGAAGATGCTTCACGGAGAGGCTGTGGCGGTGGGGCTCTACCATATCTCTCTCGCGGCACGCGCCCAAGGTCTCCTCTCGGAGGAGGATTGCAGCCGCATCCTTGCCCTTATAGAGCAGTATGGATTCGAGACGGCATTACCTGTCGAAAAACGGCAGATTATCAAGGCTATAGAGGGCGATAAGAAGCGCAGTGGCAACACTATACACCTGATTTTGCCCTGCGGCATAGGCGATGTTGTCGAGCGAGTTGTCGGCCTCAAGGAGCTGAAAGGGCTGTTAGATGATAAGGGATAGTAAGAGAATTTAGGGAATTTAGGGATGAATCTTTAATTGCTAACTCCCGTAATCGCAACTACTAATTACAATAAAGATATGAAGCAATATCTCGAACTACTTTCACGCATCAAGAACGAAGGCGTGGTAAAGGGCGACCGCACGGGAACGGGCACGAAGTCGGTCTTTGGGCATCAGATGCGCTTTGACCTCTCGGAGGGTTTTCCCCTGCTGACCACCAAGAAGGTCTTTCTCAAGGGCATAATCCACGAGTTGCTGTGGTTCCTCGCAGGCGATACCAACATCAAGTATCTCGTTGATAACGGGGTGCATATATGGGATAACGATGCCTACCGTTACTACAACGAGCTCTGCATCCGCGAGGGTGTTCTCCCTGTGGCTATGGAGGAGTTTCTACGCGCGGCACAGGAGGGTATCGACTCCCCTATCGAGGGGTACAAATTCGGCGATTTGAACCACGTATATGGCTATCAGTGGCGTTCGTGGCCACGACCTAATGGCGAGGCTATAGACCAGATAGAGCAGGCTGTAGAGCTTATTCGCAACAACCCCAACTCGCGACGTATCATCGTCTCGGCATGGAATGTTGCCGATGTGGAGAAGATGGCTCTGCCTCCGTGTCACACCCTCTTTCAGTTCTATGTGGCCGAAGGTAAGCTATCGTGTATGCTCTACCAACGTAGTGCCGACACCTTCCTCGGCGTACCGTTCAATATCGCATCGTATGCCCTGCTGACAATGATGATGGCGCAGGTGTGCGGTCTCGAGGCGGGCGAGTTCGTCCATACCTTGGGCGATACGCACCTCTACCTCAACCACTTCGAGCAGGTGGAGGAGCAGCTATCGCGCACTCCGCGACCACTGCCCAAGATGCGCATAAACCCCGATGTAAAGTCTATTTTCGACTTCAAATTCGAGGACTTTACTCTCGAGGAGTACGACCCGTACCCTACGATTAAGGCTCCGATGTCGTTCTAAAAGCGCAAAGCGGAGAGAGAGCGATTAGAAGTTAAGAATTAAGAGTTGGGAATTAAAGGATATTTATCATTTATCACTTTTATCACCCCTGATAAAAGTGATAAAAGTGATAAATTGATAAATTGATAAATGTTAGACAACAGAATAATTCTTAACTCTTAATTTACAATTCGTACTACAGCCGAACTACTCGTTGCTCCTTGCGAGGTCTATAAAGGTGAAGGCACCATCATACTCCTCGCCACGGGCAAACTCCTCGCGCGAGAGCTCGCGCCACTCGCTATACTCTATCTCGGGGAAGGATGTATCCCCCTCGTAGGAGCGATGTACGATGGTGAGGTAGAGCCTATCGGCAAGCGGCATAGCCTGGCGGTATATCTGCGCGCCACCAATAATAAATACCTCCTCATCCTGCGGGAACATCGCCACAGCCTCCTCCAGCGAGTGCGCCACCTCGCAGCCCTCGAAGGTACCCTCTCCGCGCGTTATAACCACGTTGGTACGCTTGGGCAGGGCGCGCCCAATCGACTCGAAGGTCTTGCGCCCCATAATCACAGGGTGCCCTGTAGTGGTGGTGCGAAAACGACGCATATCCTCCTTGATGTTCCACAGCAAGGCGTTTTTGTCGCCTATAACGCCATTCTCGGCTATTGCTACAATGATAGAAACCATAAAATTCTAATTAAGAATTAAGAATTTTTCTCTTTTTGGCCGTTGTCGGCCGTTATTGTTTTTATCAATTTATCACTTTTATCACTTTTATCAGAGGTGATAAAAGTGATAAATGATAAAACTACTCTCTTATCAACTCTATTTCGCCGCTGTTGTCGAGGCGGATATAGTTTGGACGGGTGTGCCAATCCCCCATAAAGAGGATTCGCTGCGCACCCTTCACATCCGAGGCATAGTGCATATGTCCGAAGATATAGTAATCGACCTTGTGGCTCTTGCTATGCTCCATTGCAAAGTCGATAAGAGGCTCGAGGACCTTTGCACTCTGCACCCCACCGTGCGACTTACGCGACTTGCCACTCCACCAACGTCCGAAGCGAACGAAGAGGTCGGGATGGATAAGCCACGATGCCACCACCCTCAAAGAGCGCGAACGGAACATCTTATTCATCAGGCGCAACATAGGCGCACCATTCACATTCATATTGTCGCCGTGCGCCACAAATATCTCCTTGCCCGCAAGAGAGAAGGTTTGAGGCTTGGTAAAGAGCGAAATACCGCACTCACGCGCGAGGTAGTCGCCTACCCACATATCGTGATTTCCTGTAAGCATCACCACGCGCACACCCCTATCGCTCAGCTCCGCAAGGCGGCCGAGCACTCGCACAAAGCCCTTGGGTACAACCCTCTCGTACTCGAACCAAAAGTCGAAGATATCGCCCACGAGAAAGAGCGACTCGGCATCCCCCTCAATTCGTCTGAGGAGGTCGAGAAAATCGCGTTCCACTCGTCGTTGCTCCTCGGGAGTTCCCGAGCCAAGGTGTATGTCCGATACAAAGTAGTGCATATCTCTGTTATTCTAACATTGAAGCGAGTCTATTCTCGAGCGCATCGCTGTACAAATCGCGTGCGACGATGCGACCTTCGCGGTCTATGAGGTAGTTTGACGGCAATTTGCTGACATTGTAGGTGCGCAGCAGTGGCGAGTACTTACCCTGGTAGTCGCAGACCGAAATCCAAGGCAATGCCTGCTCCTGCACAGCCGTAATCCAAGCCACCTTGGAGGTATCTGCCGAGACTTGATATACACGAAAACCCTTCGACTCGAAACGCTCGTAAATCTTCTTCAAATCGGCATTAAGGGCGTTGCTGTTGCCCAACTCTGCCGACCAAAAATCTACCAAAACGACATATCCGCTAAGTGAGGAGAGCTTCACCTCGCTGCCATACATATCGCGACCTTTGAGGTCGGGACTGTTGCGGTACTCGATAGAGTTAAGGAGCGAATTGCGCGCCTCCATACGGGCTATATCGTTGCTCAGAGTAACCATAAACGGAGAGATAGGGTATCGCTTCGACACCGCATCGGCAACCGTCTTGTAGTATATCACATCGCTATCAACACCAACAAGATAGGGGTCGTTCGGCAGTCGCTGATAGAGCGCATAGACCGAGGCAAGATACCCCTTATTCTCGATTATAAAGGATATTTGCTTGCGCTTAATGGCGTTGTAGGTGGTAGTGTAGAGTTGTGCCAACTCCCCCTTGTGCACCTCGTCCGCATCGTAGTACTCCTGCATAGTCCTCTTCAGCGACAGTTGTCCCTCGATAAACTCCCTGTTGAACTTGCGCAACAACTCCGACTCGTAGGAGCCGCTTACAGTATAGTTTGCCAAGGCACTACCCATAGCACTCACCTCGACACTCTCACCACGTGAGAGGAGGAGAGGGATGCGGTCGCCACCATAAATAATATTGTAGAGCGACGGAGTCTCGCCCACATCCTTGATACGGAAGCGGTAGCTACCATCGCTGTCAAGCTGCATCGAATCGACAACACTCTGCCCCGAGGCGGTCATCTGCTCGAGGTATATCATCTTGTAGCTCAGGCCGACAAACCGTCCCGACACTTCAACACCATCACCACGGCAGGCCGACACCAAGAGTGCCACCACCGCAACAAGAGCCATCGTCGATATTTTATAAAACTGTTTCATACGGCTATAGTAAAGCCCCCTAAAGGAGTCAATTCTCAATCCTCAATTCTCAATTCTCAATTCTCAATCCTCAACGCCCCCCTCTCCGCGTTCTATCTGTGTTCTCCTTTTCCGTTCTCATTGCGCCATTTGCCGTTTTTCTGCTGCTGACGTGGCGAGTGTTGTTGGCGTTTGTTGTTGTGTCGTTGTTGCGGATGGGCCGATTTATGTGCCGCATCGACCTTTTTGAACCACTCCTCACTCAACTTTATAGCACCATCGGTCAGCTCGGCTATATCGTTTAGGATAACCCCGCTGTTGGGGTGCTCCTGATTGTACTCGGCACTCCTATCGCGCATACAACGGGCAATATTTCCGAGTTCGGCCTCACGCTGTGCAGGGTCGGCATGTACGGCACGGCGCAACATCTTGACGATATTACGGCCATAGTGCTTGTGCGAGATACCGCCCTGGGAATAGGCCAATCGCTCGGGCTTAATGCTCAAATCCTCACGTGTAGGGAGAGGATATGGGCTATCGACATCGAGCTGAAAATCAGACATTATAAAGAGGTGGTCCCACAACTTGTGGGTGAAGTCCGCCGTATCGCGCAACAGCGGATTAAGATTGCCCATAACGGCAATTACGGCCTTGGCCTGGCGGTTGCGCTCGTTGCGATCCTCTATCTCGAGCAGCGAATCCACCATCTCCTGAATATGGCGACCATACTCGGGAATCATCAAACGACGACGCTGATAGTTATAGTTCTTATACATAATATCTCTTTAGACGAAAGTCGGAAGAGGAAAAACTACTCGCTACTCACTATAACAAGCGGTCTCTTTTCTCGCACTTTCCGAAAATCTGTAACACTCTAAAAGGGCCTACCGCACACCTTCACTGCCCTATCCTGCGACATTAGGCTGTATAGCTCAAAAACTCTACCTTTGGTGCAGTATCCGATGCAAAAATAGATATTTTTTTAGAGATAGCAAAATGGCAAAAGTTTTAATTTTAGAACAATCAAAAAGCGTGCGCAACAATCTGCGCGAAAGATTGGAGTTCGAGGGTTACTCGACCGAAGGTGCCGAGAGTCCTCTCCTCGCCCGAAAAATGTGCGAGAAGATACCATTCGACATTATCATTTCGGACACCTCGGAGGGGCTCTCCGAGACCAACCTTCCCTTTATAATACTCTCGCGCAACAACGACATCGAGTCGGCAATGGAGGCGGCACGACTCGGTGCTGCCGACTTTCTGACCAAACCTATCGATATGAACCGTCTGCTGAAATCCATACGCAAGGCGATAGTTCCGCCACCCAAGGAGCAACACCCCACTCCACAACCCCCGAAATCCGCCTCTTCTCACCACTCGGCAGAGTGTCACACCATAGAGCCTATAGTCGGGGATTCGGAGGCTATAGTCCATGTACGGGAGCTTATCGAGAAGGTTGCCGCAAGTGAAGCCCGCGTACTTATTACGGGCGAAAACGGCACAGGCAAGGAGTTGGTAGCCAAATGGTTGCACCACAAGAGCCAACGTGCCAACGCACCCTTTGTCGAGGTAAATTGCGCAGCCATACCGTCGGAGCTAATCGAGAGCGAACTCTTTGGCCACGAGCGCGGAGCCTTCACCTCGGCGATAAAACAGCGTAAGGGGAAGTTCGAGCAGGCCGACCGAGGGACGCTCTTTATGGATGAGATTGGCGATATGTCGCTCTCGGCACAGGCCAAGGTTCTGCGCGCCCTGCAGGAGCGCAAGATATCACGTGTAGGCAGCGACCACGATATAGAGGTTGATGTGCGTGTAATTGCCGCCACAAACAAGAATCTCGAACACGAAATCAGCGAAGGCAAGTTCCGCGAGGACCTCTACCACCGCATCGGCGTAATACTTATTAAGGTGCCACCTTTGCGCGAAAGGAAAGGGGATGTTGCAGTGCTTGTAGAGCACTTTTTGGAGGGCATCTGCCGAGATTATCGCATCCCCACCAAGCAGATTGATAATGAGGCTGTTGCACTCCTCTCCGAGAGGCGTTGGAGTGGCAATATCCGCGAGCTTCGCAACATCATCGAGCGACTTGTGGTTCTCGGCCACAACCCCATCACGCGCGAGGACGTGGAGCGATACTGCTGAGAACAGAGAGCTGAAAAACGTAAAAACGCAAATTAAATTTGCTTTTTCGCTCGCCCCGCTTCGTCAGTTCCGTTTATTTTGTTATCTTTGCGCCCACAATTATTATTGTCCAAAAGATGAAAGCAATTTCAACGGTTCAGGCATTGCGCGAAGAGCTCGCGGCGTGCCGCGATAAAAAGATAGGTTTTGTCCCTACGATGGGCGCACTGCACGAGGGACATATATCGCTCGTAGAGCGTGCCCGCAAGGAGTGCGATGTTGTTGTGGTCAGCGTATTCGTAAATCCTACGCAGTTCAACGACAAAAACGACTTGCGCAACTACCCTCGCACCCCCGAGGCCGATGCAGCGATGCTCGAGGCAGCAGGTGTCGATTTGGTACTCTTCCCTTCGGTGGAGGAGATATACCCCGAGCCCGACACCCGTCAATTCGACTTTGGCCTTATCGACAAAGTTATGGAGGGTGCCACCCGTCCGGGGCACTTCAACGGCGTAGCACAGGTTGTTTCGCGCCTTTTTGCCATTGTGGAGCCTACCTGCGCATACTTCGGCGAGAAGGACTTTCAGCAGATTGCCGTAATTCGCACTATGGTAAAGCAACTCGGACTCACGGTGGAGATTATCGACTGCCCTATCATCCGCGATACGGATGGTTTGGCACGTTCGTCGCGCAACCTTCTCCTCACCCCCGAACATCGTGCCGCTGCACCCCATATCTACGAGGTGCTGAGTGCTGCGCAGGCGAAGGTGGGAGAGCTTACCCCTGCCGAATTGACCGCCTGGGTTAAGGCCGAGGTGGAGAAGAACGAGCTGTTGAAGGTTATATATTTTGCCGCTGTGGATGGCCTCACAATGCAGACCGTAGAGGCTTGGAGCGACTCGGAGCGTGTGCAGGGTTGCATTGCAGTACAGGCAGGCGAGATACGACTGATTGATAACATTAAACTTAAATAAAACGATGACTATCGAGGTCTTAAAATCGAAGATTCACCGCGTAAAGGTTACGCAGGCCAATGTCGATTATGTGGGCAGTATCACTATCGACTCGGCATTGATGGAGGCAGCCAATATTATTCGTGGTGAGAAGGTTCAGGTTGTAAATGTCACCAATGGCGAGCGTCTCGAAACCTACGCCATACCGGGAGAGAAGGGCAGCGGAGTAATCTGCCTGAACGGAGCTGCCGCACACAAGGCGAGTGTTGGCGACATCGTCATCATCATCTCCTACGCCGCAATGGATTTCGAGGAGGCCAAATCCTTCGAGCCAAACGTCATCTTCCCCGACACAGAGACCAACAAACTCGTAAAGTAGAATGACTATCTTGGTATCCATCGTAGCTGTATTGTTGTGCATCGTAGGGTGCATCGGCTGTATTGTGCCCATCATCCCCGGTGTAGCACTCACCTACGGAGGGTATCTATGCCTCTACTTTATCGAGGGGGCCGAAGTCTCCACTACGTGGGTTGTCATCTTCGGAGTCCTAACCCTCATAATCTCGGTACTCGACTATCTGCTTCCGGCCTATATGACCAAGCGTTTCGGTGGCACCAAGGCGGGCGAACGAGGGGCTATGGCAGGAGTTATTGCAGGAATGTTTTTCGGGCCATTAGGGATTATTGTAGCACCCTTCGTGGGGGCAATGGTTGCCGAACTTATCTACGATAGCAGCGACAAGCAGAGGGCTTTTAAGAGTGGTTTAGGCTCATTTCTCTCCTTCTTTGTCGGCACAGGCCTCAAACTCCTGCTCGCAGTGTGGATGACCTTTGCGGCAGTGGGCGAAATTTGGACGGTTCTGTTCTAAGTTTAGACGATGGACGAGAGCCGAAAGTTGAGAATCAGGAGATATCTTCCCCGAAACCCCTAAATTCTCTAAACCCCCTCTCCCCCTAACAACAGCCATTTGAGAAAAATAATTTTAACTAAAAACTTGCGCACAGCTCGCTAAAAGATAATACAACAACACAACGATATGAAGAGATTTGGTTGGTTAATAGTTGCCGTAGTGGCGATACTTGCGGTATCGTGCGGCTACAACTACAAGAGGGTCGAGGGCGACAAGTCTGCCACTCGCATCTACACACTCGACAACGGACTTAAGGTCTATATGTCGGTAAACAAGGAGAAGCCTCGCCTGCAGACGATGATTGCGGTGAAGGTTGGTTCAAAGAACGACCCTGCCGAGACCACAGGCTTGGCGCACTATTTCGAGCACCTTATGTTCAAGGGTACCGACAAGTTCGGCACACAGAACTACGAGGCCGAGAAGCCTCTACTCGACGAGATTGAGCGTCTCTTCGAGGTCTATCGCACAACCACCGACGAGGTAGAGCGTAAGGCCATCTACGCAAAGATTGACAGCGTATCGCAGGAGGCCTCCAAATACGCCATTCCGAACGAGTACGACAAGTTGATGCAGGCCATAGGTGCAGACGGCACAAATGCCTGGACATCCTACGACGAGACAAACTATGTGGAGGATATCCCGTCAAATCAGATAGAGAATTGGGCAAAGATTCAGGCCGAGCGATTCGAGAATGCTGTAATTCGTGGCTTCCACACCGAATTGGAGACCGTCTATGAGGAGTACAACATGGGGCTTACTCGCGACAACAACAAACTCTTCGACAAGGTTATGTCGCTCTGCTTCCCCGACCATCCATACGGCCTACAGACCACTATCGGCAAGCAGGAACACCTCAAAAGCCCTTCGATAACAAATATCAAGGAGTACTACAAGACCTACTACGTGCCGAACAATATGGCTATCTGTATGGCGGGAGATTTCAACCCTGACGAGGCCATAAAGATTATCGACAAGTACTTCGGAAAACTCAAACCAAATCGCAAACTCCCGAAGGTCAAGGAGTACAAGCCTGCTCGTATGACCGAGGTTAAGGAGGCGGAAGTTTACGGCTTGGAGAGCGAGAGCGTGGCTATCGCTTGGCCTATTGAGGGGGCTCGCAGCAAGGGTGCCCTTGTGGGCGATTTGCTCTCGTCGGTACTCTCGAATGGCACCTGCGGATTGCTCGATACCGACCTCATACAGTCACAGAAGGTACTCGATGCAGGTGGTGGCGTAGAGTATTTGGCCGATGCAGGTGTAGTTGTACTTCTCGGCGAGCCGAAGGAGGGGCAGACTCTCGAGGAGGTTCGCGACCTGCTCTTGGCCGAGGTTGCAAAGTTGCGCAACGGAGAGTTTGACTCCGACCTTCTCAAGTCGATTATTGCAAACTATCGCCGTGGCGAGATGGCAAGCCTCGAGAACAACTTTTCGCGTGCCTACAAGATGGAGGCGGCATTTATCAATGGTCTTGATTGGGAGGATGTGGCTACCGAGTTGGAGCGTGCAACCAAAATCACCAAGGAGGAGCTTATTGCTTGGGCCAACGAGAATATGCCTTCGGAGGGCTACTGCGTAGTCTATAAGCGTCAGGGCGAGGATGCCTCGCAAAAGAAGATTAACAAGCCGCAGATTACCCCAATTTCGGCTAACCGCGATGCTCAGAGCGACTACCTCCTCTCGATTCAGCAGTCGGAGGTTGCCCCTATAGCCCCTCGATTCGTCGATTACGAAAAGGAGCTTGGTCGCACCAAGTTGGAGAGTGGCATCGAGGTCCTCTACAAGCGAAACAGCACCAACGACCTCTTTGAACTCACCTACCTCTACGACTTTGGCACTACTACCAACAAGTCGATGCAGCTTGCTGCCGACTATATGAAGTTGCTCGGCACCGAGGAGAAGTCGGCCAAGAAGATTCAACGCGAGTTGTACGATCTCGCCTGCTCGTTCGACATTAACGTTACGGCCAACCGCATTACCGTAACAGTTAGTGGTCTCAGCGACAATATGGAGAAGGCCTTGAGTATTATCGACAACTATGTAGAGAACCTTCAGGGCGACAACGAGATTCTCGAAGGTATCAAGAGCGACTTGAAGCAGCAGCGTATCAATGCCAAGGCTTCGCAGATGGATAATTTCCGTGCATTGCAGCAATACTGCCTCTATGGTGGCGACTACATCCGTAGCAAGACTCTCTCCAACAGCGAATTAGAGAAGATTACTTCGGAAGAGCTTATCGCCAGCATCAAGCAGCTCGCGAAGATTAAGCACCGCATACTCTACTACGGCCCACTCACCATCACCGACCTTGTGGGCAGTATCTATATGTCGCATCAGGTGGGAGATGACCTTCTCGATACGAAGTCGAAAGCGGCTCCAACCCTCACCGTAAAGAGCCCTAACGTACTCTTTGCGCAGTACAACGCCAAGCAGGCCTACTATATGCAGTATTCGTGTCGCGCACAAGATAGCTTCGACATCAACCTTTCGCCTATCGGCTCCCTCTACAACAGCTACTTCTCGGGAGGTATGAACGCTGTGGTATTCCAGGAGATGCGCGAGGCTCGCGGTTTGGCCTACTCGGCATATAGTTACCTTGCAAGGGGACACGAGCCACACCACCCATACTACTTCTACGCCTTTATTGCAACGCAGAACGACAAGGTAGAGCAGGCTGTAAAGGCTTTCGACGAGATTATCGAAAATATGCCGAGCTCGCAGAAGGCCTTCGAGTTGGCAAAGAGTGGCCTGTTGGCAAACTACGAGAGTCAGCGCACTACAAAACAGAATATCTTGTGGTCCTATATCGAGTATGAGAAGTTTGGTCTTAAGGAGGACCTCAACAAGACTCTCTACGAGGGCATCAAGGCTCTCACACTCGATGATGTAGTCAAGTTCCAGCAGGAGTTTATCAAGGGTCGTCCATACTCCTACTGCATCCTTGGCGACAGAAACGACCTCGATATGAGCTATATAGGCTCACTCGGCAAGGTTAAGTTCCTCTCGCAGGAGGAGATATTTGGATATTAGAACTATGAAGAGATTAGGTCTGATCATTTTGACTTTGGCGCTCGCAGCTTGCACGGCAACGGCGCAGGTGGCAGATTTGCCGGGCGTAGTTGTAAATCATAGCCCCGCATCGAAGGGTAAATATCTCGGCTCGCCGAGTATCTGCATTCTGCCAAATGGTCGCTATGTGGTGAGCCACGACTACTTCGGTCCTAAAACCAAGGAGTTCGAGACGGCAATTACCGATATCTTCGTATCGGACGACAAAGGTCTTTCGTGGCGCAAAACCGCGACGCTGCGAGGTCAGTTCTGGTCCACTACCTTCTGCCACAAGGGCGATGTATATATCTTCGGTACCTGCCGCCATCACGGAAATATAGTTTTGCGCAAATCGAGCGACAATGGAGAGAGCTGGAGCGAGCCTTATAACTCGGAGAACGGAGTTATTGTCGAGGGCGAGTACCACACTGCCCCAACTCCCGTGATAGTTCATAACGGCCGTATCTGGAAGGCATTCGAGTACGCTACGCACAAGGTGCGCAAGTGGGGACGCCGCTACTCGGCAATGGTGCTTTCGGCTCCCGCAAATGCCGATCTGCTCGATGCAAAGAGCTGGCAACGCTCCAATATCCTCTACTCCGACCCAGCGTGGCTTGGGGGAGACTTCCGAGGCTGGCTCGAAGGCAATATCGTCTATGATAGAGCGAACAAACAGTTACTCAATATTCTCCGCGTAAACACCTCTAAGGGCGTTGGCGAGGAGCAGTGCGCACGAGTTGAGGTTTCGCCAAACGGCAAGAAGATTTCGTTCGACACCGAAAAAGGCTTTATGCCACTCCCCGGAGGTGCGAAGAAGTTTACAATTCGCTACGACGAGCGCACCGCAAAATATTGGACACTCGCAAATACTACCGAGGCGGACAAACTCGTTCTAAAGAACGACAAGACCCGCAATACGCTGACGCTTTGCAGCTCGGAGGATTTGGTTTCGTGGAAACAGGAGCGAGTAGTTATCGCCCATCCCGATGTGATGTATCACGGAGTGCAGTATGTCGATTGGCAATTCGACGGCGAAGATATCGTTGCAGTTGTCCGCACTGCGTGGGAGGATGATGAGGGTAATGCCCACAACCAACACGACTCGAACTACATACTCTTCCACCGAGTTGAGAAGTACGCCGAGAAGAGATAGATAAATTCAACACTTAAATAAATATAGGTATAATTATGAAAAAAATCGTTTTTGTAACAATGGGAATTATTGCAATGGCACTCAGCTCTTGCAAGGAGCAGCAGCAACCGGAGCAGCCTTGGATTGTGGATCGCTTTGACGATATCAAGATTATCCGCTACGAGGTGCCCGAATTTGAGAATCAGTCGCTCAACGACAAGATTCTGATCTACTACTTAGCACAATCGGCAAAGTGCGGTCGCGACATCCTCTTCGACCAGAACTTCAAGTACAACCTTACAATCCGTCGCGCTTTGGAGAAGATCTACACCACATTCGAGGGTGACAAGGAGTCGGCAGAGTTCAAGGCTATGGAGAAGTACCTCAAGAAGGTGTGGTTGGCTAACGGTATCCACCACCACTACTCGAACGACAAGTTCAAGCCTGAGTTCTCGCGCGAGTGGTTCTCGGAGCAGTGGGATAAGTGCGGTGTTGAATCTACCGTTGAGAAGGAGACTATCTTGGAGGCCATCTTCAACGAGAAGCTCTACGCCACACGCCTCAACCAGGCCAAGGGCGCAGATGTTATCGCAACATCGGCAGGAAACTACTACGAGGGACTCACTCAGTCGGAGGTTGAGACCTTCTACAACTACATGATTAAGAAGGCCGGCAACGACCCTTGCCCAATCTCATACGGCTTGAACTCGAAGCTCGTGAAGAAGAACGGCAAAATCTACGAGCAAACCTACAAGATTGGCGGTATGTACAGCGAGGCTTTGGAGCAGGTTGTCTTCTGGTTGGAGAAGGCTCACGAGGTTGCCCAGGAGCCACTCAAAACCACTATCGGTCTCTTGATTAAGTACTACAAGTCGGGTGACTTGCGTGACTTCGACGCATTCAACGTTTCGTGGGTTAAGGATACCACATCGAACGTAGATTTCGTAAACGGATTTACCGAGGTTTATGGCGACCCTCTCGGATATAAGGCATCGTGGGAGTCGGTTGTAAACTTCCTCGACAAGGAGGCTTGCCGCCGTACACAGATTATCTCGGACAACGCACAGTGGTTTGAGGATCACTCGCCAATCAACCCTGCATACCGCAAGGAGAAGGTTAAGGGCGTATCGGCAAAGGTTATCACCGTAGCAATGCTCGGTGGCGACTGCTACCCAACAACCCCTATCGGTATCAACCTTCCAAACGCCGACTGGATTCGCAAGGAGCACGGTTCAAAGTCGGTAACTATCGACAATATCACCTACGCCTACAAGAAGGCAGCACAGGGTGGCGGTTTTGCTGAGGAGTTCGTACTCCGCAAGGAGGACCGCGAGCGTATGAAGGAGTACGGAAAACTCTCTGACGACCTCCATACCGACCTCCACGAGTGTCTTGGTCACGGTTCGGGCCAGTTGGCTCCGGGCACTACAGGCACCGAGTTGGGAGTATATTCGTCGGCCCTCGAGGAGACTCGTGCAGACCTCTTCGCACTCTACTACCTCGGCGACAAGAAGATGGTTGAGCTCGGTCTTATCCCATCGCTCGATGTTGCAAAGGCTCAGTACTCGTCGTATGTGATGAATGGTGCTATGACACAGCTCTCGCGTATCGAGTTGGGTAAGGATGTAGAGCAGGCTCATATGCGTAACCGCAAACTTATCTCGGAGTGGGCTATCGAGCTCGGCAAGGAGGATAAAGTTATCGAGTGGGTTGTTAAGGATGGCAAGCGTTACCTTGTAGTGAACGACTTCGACAAGTTGCGCGAGATTTTCGGCAAGCAGCTCCACGAAATCCAGCGCATCAAGAGCGAGGGTGATTTCGAGGCAGGAAAGGCTCTTATCGAGAAGTATGCCGTGAAGATCGACCCAGAGCTCCACAAGGAGGTTCGCGACCGCTACTATGCGCTCAACATCGAGCCATACGGAGGCTTCGTAAACCCTGAGTATGAGCTGGTTATGGAGGGTGACAAGATTGTGGATGTAAAGATTTCATATCCTGCAAACTACGTTGAGCAGCACCTCCACTACTCGAAGGAGTATTCGTTCTTGCCAAGTATGAACTAAGCGTTCATACTTGACAGAACGACCTAATATCTCAACATTCCCCCCTAAATCCCCCTTTGCAAAAGGGGGACTTGGTCGCAAAACTCTTTTTGCTCCGTGTGGGATGATTGAATGTTCAAGCTAACCGGTTCTTACTTGACAGAACGACCTAATATCTCAACATTTCCCCTAAATCCCCCTTTGCAAAAGGGGGACTTGGTCGCAAAACTCTTAAAGAGCCTGTCTAACAAG
>JAZQIS010000076.1:0-3657 GCA_045541235.1 Alistipes sp. | reverse complement strand
GACCTCTTTTTCGAGTTCATCCCGCCAGCGCATTGGGGCGTGTGAGCCGTCGCAGTAGGGCTTGTTGGCCGACTCTCCGCAACGACACAGCACCGAACGGTTGCGAATCTCGTATGAGATGCCATCCTCGCGTGTGATAGCTATTCCGCCTCGTACCCATATGCCTCCACTGACGTGGAGCGCATCGTCCTCGATAAGCCCGAGACTTGGCTCGTAGTGTCGCTCAAATGGGAGGTCGGAGGAGTTGCCCCAAATCATAAGGCGACCACTCGGGCAGAGTGAGGCTTGACGAATTGCTTGTCGGCGTGCTGCATCGTCAAAGGAGGTCTCTGTGGCGGCCCACACTCCCCCTCCGGCATCGCAGAATCGGGCAAAGACGCAGTATTGCGGGTTGTCGGTCAGTGTCACGCTCTCTCCCGAGGTTATCTCCACATCGTCCAAAAGAGCTTCGGGGCGTGCTGTGATTTTGGGCTTCCACTTGTGGGTTTGGTGCGAGCCGTCACAGTAGGGCTTGTTTTTGGAGGCTCCACAACGGCAGAGTGGTGTCGGCTCCTCCTTGGTGGAGAAGTGTCGCCCCTCCTCGAATCTCCAACTCTCGCCCAACTCGTTCGGTACGATGTGCTGAATCGCCAAAGGGGGTTGCCCATAGACTAAATATGGACCTTTGTCGGTAACTACAATCTTGTATTCGGGAGCCGCAGGTGTGCTACCCGTCTCAATCTTTTGCTTTGCCATAGTAATAATAAGATTATGTTTTTCGTTGAAGAGGAGGCAAGAATTGTTCCTAAACATAGTTTAGAGATTTGTATTTATTAACTTTTTTGTATATTTGCAGATTGTAAAGAGTTTTTTGATTATGAGAAGTCTGAAATATGTGGTTGTAGCCCTGATGTCGATTGTGGCATTTGCCGCGTGTAACAAGGAGAAGAGTGCCGAGCTTGCGTTGGAACGCAATTCGTTATACTTTGCTTCGTGGGATGATGCGGCACAGAGTATATCCTATGTTGCTACCAATGCCGAGAGTGTTATGGTAGCCTCCTATAGCACGGGTTGGAATGCTATGGTCGATGGTGCTCAACGAAAGATTACAATTTGGCCTACAGGTCTCAACAATGAGGGTGTTGCCGATCCAAACCTGCCTATGGAGGGCTCGGTTGTGGTAAATGCCCTGAATAAGGAGGGTGCGGCCGTGAGCTACTACATATATGTATATGTGTGCCCAACACAGCCGCTTGGCGTGAATGGCGCAGCAAACTGCTATGTGGTAACCACTCCGGCAAAGTGTTACACCTTCGATGTGATGCACCGCCCCGATGGCGAGTCCCTCGATACTAAGGATGTGAAGCTGTTGTGGCAGAGCAATCCGGATGTTGTGAAGAATGTGGATATGGTTGATGATAAGGCGATATTCTACGTTCAGGCGTTGGAGAGTGATGCAACCCGTGTGGAGGATACAAATGCCGTAATTGCGGCCTACAATGCTGTGGGCGAGGTTATCTGGAGTTGGCACGTGTGGGTTGTGAATGAGAACCCTCTCGCATCGTACAGCACCTACTCCAATGGCAAGACCTTTATGAATCTAAACCTCGGAGCCTTCACCAACAGCAATGGCTCGAAGGATGAGCAGCAGATTCTCGATTCGTACGGTATGTACTATCAGTGGGGACGTAAGGACCCATTCCCACGCCCATACTTTTTCGATGCGTCGGGTGCCGATGACGAGAGTCGCTATGGTGCAACAGGAGTCTATATCCCCGAGAAATATTTGGAGCGTTCGTCCTCAAACGGTACAATGGAATATGTTACCAAGAATCCTATGCACTACATTACCAATGCCGCCTCGATTGAGGAGGGTGCAGATGGCGTTGGCGATTGGCTTGTAGCGGCAAATAACGAGTTGTGGAGCGATACGAAAAAGAGCGTTTACGATCCGTGTCCATACGGCTGGCGTGTCCCTACGGCGGATGATTTTGCGGTGCTTACATTGCGCGATGCAGTGGATTCTACCCCACTCGAGGAGGCTCGCAAGCAGTACGGCTGGCCTCTTTCGGATGGTGTTGCCGACTACTTCTACCCTGCTTGTGGTCGTCGTCGCTACACGGATGGCAGAGTCGAGAATATGAACCACAAGGACGATGTATATCCTTCGCAGCCGCAGCCGTGGGAGGGTTACTATTGGACCTCGACAACTACATCTGATGGTAAGGCGGTCTCGCTCTATTTCGATTTGACCACCACGCGAACAATCAATAAAATGGAGATTTCACACTCGGCACGCCGAGCCAACGGCTTCCAGGTGCGCTGCGTAAAGGAGTAGGACTAAAATTGTACAGTGCAAAAGTTAGAGAGTTGAGAGTCGAATGATTCTCAACTCTTTTGTTGTGGTTTTAAGAATTATTTTCTAAATTTGCAACGCAATCTTCAGATTGTAGGCATAATAACACGGAAAGTGTAAGTTTATTCTCGATAGACGAACTTAGGAACTTCGATTTTACAATGAGGGTAAGCGGATATAATCTTTCGTCATACCACTTGGTATGGCGTGGGACTGTTGCTTATTTTAATTGTAAAGGTATCCTAAGGCCTGTCTATCAAAAATAAGTTTTCAGCACCACGCTTTCTTTTTTTTGTTGTAAAAGCCCATTGGTGTTGGTGGGCAACAAACTAAATAGATGAAACGACTATTTTTAACATTGCTACTCTTTTGTGTAATGTGTGTGGCAAAGGCTGAACCGCAAGTTCGCGAGTATCGTGCAGGCGATACCTACAAGATTGGCGATATTGTACGCCGTAATGGTGCCGATGGCGTAGTGTTTGAGGTTACAGATGGCGGCAAACACGGCAAGATGGTTAGTGTTAAGGAGTCTGATCCATTACTATGGTCGTCGGATTCTAACGAACAAAGGCGTCTTATTGGTGCTAATAATGAGTATAATGGCGCCTACAATATGGCAAAAGTGAAGCAGATAGCCGATTGGCGCTACAAATATCCACCATTTGCCTGGTGCGCCGATTTGGGTGGGGAGTGGTATCTGCCGGCAAAAGCGGAGTTATTGGCTATTTATCGTAATAAGGATGTAATTGATAAAGCCCTATCTTCGAGAAATGGAGGGTATTTGCAATGGTATTGGTCTTCGACAGAGACAATGGATGGAAGTTTCTTTTGTGCGTGGAATGTCCGTATGCGTGACGGAAGCGCCCTCGACTTCAGTAAGGGCACCTTCAGCCTCTATGTGCGCGCTGTCTCCGCTTTTTAGAAATTAGGCTTTTGGCTTTAAGGTTATGCGCCCTCGTCGAGGGCGCTTTTTTTTTGTTAGGGACGTTTGCGGCGTTAGGGGTGCGCTATCAGTTTTTGGCTTTGCGAACTCCGA
This sequence comes from Alistipes sp., assembly GCA_045541235.1. GTDB lineage: Bacteria > Bacteroidota > Bacteroidia > Bacteroidales > Rikenellaceae > Alistipes. The sequence goes on along the minus strand of JAZQIS010000076.1, from coordinate 286 downwards.
AGGTCATCACGGCGCAACAAAATTAAGGGTTAGTAACGGATAGTAACGGCTAGTAAAGAAGGCGCTATACCATTACTTGCCCTTACTTGCCCTTACTGGTCGTTATCTCTTGCGCCAACTCTCAGTTCTCAGTTTTAATCCTGCTTGCGCAGGCTTTTCCTCCTTCTTGCAAGGCATAGTCTGCAAGCAGCCTCTGCTCTTGCTTCGTGCGTCGGTTCCGTTTTCAGTTTTCAGTTTTCCGTTTTACAACATACAAACGCTCTCCTGCCGTTGCGTATTGTTTAAC
>JAZQIS010000075.1:0-2930 GCA_045541235.1 Alistipes sp. | reverse complement strand
CACCCGCATTTATGTACTATTTTTGACCAATAATCAAAAACCGCCCCGATTTTATGTACTATTTTGACCAATAAGCCAAAAAACCTTGCAAATGTAGGTTCTAATGCTGTTCAAGGACAGCCCTCCCAAGTGCAAGGCGTTGCAAATATACTACAAAATATTATATTTACAAGCGAAACTTCATCAAAAGTTGTTGATGAGAATGGTGAGCCAAAGGTGGTATATCACGGAACACCTAATCAATTTAACACTTTCAATAGAGAGTGGATAGGCAGTTCAACTGACCGAGGTATCTGGGGTCGAGGATTTTACTTTACTTCAAATAAAGCCGAGGCTGAACGCTACACCAAGAGAGGTGATGCAACTTTAACATTTTTTCAGGGCGTGAAAAAAAGTGAAAAAAGTGAAAAAAGTGAAAATTGGAGATAATTCTTAATTCTTAATCCTCATTTCTCAATTAAAAAACAAAGTTTTTTCTTATCTTTGCGAGTTAAACATTTCAAACATCAAGAATTATGAGAGTTGCTATTATCGGCTACGGCAAAATGGGACACGAGATTGAGCAGGTTCTGCTCGACAGAGGCCACTCCGTAGCACTTATTATAGACCAAGACAATGCACACGACCTCTGTGCCGAGAAGTTGGCAGGGGTGGATGTGGCTATCGAGTTCACAACCCCAACCACAGCCTACTCAAATGTTCGCACCTGCATTGAGTGCGGCACACCCGTAGTGAGTGGAACGACGGGCTGGAACGACCGTTTGGAGGAGCTTCAGGAGCTTTGTCGCGAGAAGGATTCGACAATGATTTGGTCGTCGAACTACTCGCTTGGCGTGAATATCACCTTCCGTCTCAACCGCTACTTAGCAGAGCTGATGAACCGTTTTGACGGATACAATGTAGCTATCGAGGAGATTCACCACACGCAGAAGAAGGATGCTCCGAGTGGCACAGCCATTTCGCTGGCAAACGACATCCTCTCGCGCGTAGAACGCAAGCAGAGCTGGGTAAATGAGCCTACCGACGATGCCCAAGCTATCGAAATAACCTCGTTGCGCGAGGGTATGGTACCGGGTACGCACACCGTAACCTACACCTCCGAGGATGATAAAATCGAGGTTAAACACACACTCTTTTCGCGTCGTGCGTTGGCTCTCGGTGCGGTAGTTGCAGCGGAGTTTGTCGCACCTCGAAAGGGAGTATTCACTATTGATGATTTGTTCGAGTAGCTATGAAGAGATTTTGGGGATTTTTCAAGAATCGCTGGACCAAGTTCGTGATTGCCAGCGTGATATACATCCTTCTGTTTGTCGTATGGACGGGTAATCTGTGGCTTTTGCTCGGCCTACCACTCATCTACGACTACTTTATTTCGCGCCTCGTATATCGCTATATTGGCACGAAAAACGATGCCCTGCGTGAGAAATATCCACTCTACAACTCCATCTACGGCTGGATTGATGCCATAGTATGGGCTACGGTGGTGGCGCACCTTGTGCATCTCTTTATCTTCCAGCTCTATGTGGTGCCTACATCGTCGATGGAAAAGACAATCCTTATCGGCGACTACCTATATGTCAGCAAGTTATCATACGGCCCGCAGGTGCCTAACACCCCTGTTGCGATGCCGTTTGTATATAACACTATGCCTTTCTCGAACAAAAAATCCTACTCCGAGTGCATCAAGTGGGACTACCACCGTCTGAAGGGACGTGGCAAGGTAAAGAGAGAGGATGTTGTGGTGTTCAACTTCCCTGCAGGAGACACCGTACTCCTTGAGAATCAGGCAGTAACATACTACGACGTACTACGCGACTACCAAAGGCAGTTTGGCAAGGTGGAGGGCCGAAAGAGGCTCAACCGCGACTACACCGTCATTGCACGCCCTGTGGATAAGCGCGAGAACTACATCAAGCGATGTGTAGCCATTGCGGGCGATACGCTCCAAATCGTTAATACCGAACTATTTGTAAATGGCAAGGCTCAGCCTGCGTGTGCGGAGCGTCAGTATATCTATGCGGTACAGACCACTGCGCCACTCTCGGACTACGCCTTCAAAAACCTCGACATCACAGAGTACTTCCCTTCGGGCGAGAATCTCTACTTGGCAGCTACGACAGAGAAGGGTGCCGAGCTTCTGCGCAAGTACAAGAGTGTTGTGAATGTGGAGCGCTACAACAGCACGGAGCCTATGCTCGAAGCCTTTCCACACAACGCGAACTACCCGTGGACACAGGACAATTTTGGTCCGCTGTGGGTGCCAAAGAAGGGGGCTACAATCTCTCTCTCAACGGAGAATCTCCCTCTCTATGAGCGCATTATCGACCAATATGAGGGTCACGACCTGCGCGTAGAGGGCGACAAGATATTCATCGACGGCAAGGAGGCCAATTCCTACACCTTCGCTATGGACTACTTCTTTATGATGGGTGACAACCGCCACAACTCGGCAGACTCTCGTTTTTGGGGCTTTGTACCCGAGGATCATATCGTAGGAAAGGCCCTCTTCATCGCATTCTCGAAGGGCGAAGATGGCATCCGCTGGAATCGAATATTCAACACTATCAAGTAGTGGCAGAGGTTAAGGATTCATATCTGACCATTGCCGAGGCGGCAGAGGCGATTTACAAGGAGCGCAGCAGCAAGTTCCTCGCCTACGCCTACCCTGTAGAGAGCGAGGAGGAGATAAAGGTGTTGCTTGACGCACTGCGCAAAGAGTACTACGACGCCACACACCACTGCTACGCCTATCGCCTTGGAGCTCAGGGCGAAGTGTTCCGTGCAAACGACGATGGCGAACCTTCGGGAACGGCGGGAAAGCCCATTTTGGGGCAGCTGCTATCCTCCGAACTAACAAACTGTTTGGTGGTGGTGGTTCGTTACTTCGGCGGTACGAAGTTAGGCGTTTCGGGCCTTATTCAGGCCTACAA
>JAZQIS010000074.1:0-45710 GCA_045541235.1 Alistipes sp. | reverse complement strand
TTACTGGGGATTACTGGGGATTACTGGGGAATTTCTCAGTTTTCCCCTAATAACCCCTAATAACCCTTAATAGCCCTTACTCGCCCTTACTTGCCCTTACTTGCCCTTACTTGCCGTTCTCTCGTCTAATAAAGGTTAAATCTCACGCCTACATACACCTTGTATCCCATCAGCGGACCCCAGATAAGCGACGAGTTGAAGCTGTTCGAGTATGGGTCGTTCGCCGAGATGATAGGTGCGTATTGGGAATCCTTCTTACCCTGCTTATAGTTGAGAATATTCTCGCAACCTGCGTAAATCTCCCACTTCTTTATGCGACGCGACACCTGCGCAAATAGCATAGGGTAGATTGGCGAGAGCTTCGAGTCCTTCAAATCTCCCGTCTGCGTAGGGATGCGTGCCGGGCCGTTGAGCTGTGCCGTAAAGTCGAATGTCCATTTGCGCATATTTGTAGCGTACTGCAAGTTAATTAAGGCCTTGTAGCGGCTTACCAAAGGTCGCTCCACCATAATATTCTCGCCATTGTGCTTGATTGTGTAGCGGCTATCGGTGTAGCGGAAGGTCGCGAAGATGTCGAAATTCTTGATTGGTGTCCAAGTGAGGTCGAACTGCGCTGTGTGGGTGCGCGACATTCCATTGTTGTTGTAGATGTCGATTGTCCACGGCGTACCCTCCTGATCCACTACTACGGTATTGAATATGCGGGTGTAGAAGTAATCCACACTGATTGTCATATCGCCAGGAGCAAATGTAGTGATACTCTGCGAGAACGAGCCTCCTGCAGTCAGCGCGTGCTCCATACGGTCGAGGTTAGGCATAATGTTGAAGGTTCGACCTGTTGCCATAATGCCGATATTGTCGGTGACGATGTCGGTAGGGCGGTGTCCGAGTCCTGCCGAGCCGCGCAGAACGGTTGTAGGGGAGATGTTCCACTTCACGTGCGCACGTGGTGTAATAAGGTGCTTGCGGAAGTAGAATGCGTAGTCGTAACGCAATCCTGCCACAACCGACAACTTATTTTTGATGTTGTAGGTATATTCGGTGTAGGCTCCCACTTCGCTCTCGTTGCGCTTACCTCCGTAGGTGTGGAACTTTTCGCCTGCAAGGGCCTCGTCCAATGTTGCAGCCTCGCCAGGGAGGAATGTGCTGTATCCGAGGTGCTCATTCACCCAACGCGACGATGCACTGATACCGCTATTGAGCGAGGAGCGAGGAGTGAAGTAGTGAACATACATCGCATTTGCTGTTGTCATATGCTGACGACCGAGATACGATTTGTCGGCTCCGAAGTAGGCATCCTCATCGAAGAAGTCGTAATCGACAACAAAGGCGATATTAGAGCGCAACTCCTCGTTTTCGCTCTTGTCGAATACGGCCTCGCCCACAGGCATTCCGAGTTTGAAGTAGGCGTTAGCCTCTTGATTCTTAACCTCCGAGCCGTAGATGTTCTTCTTGTGCCAATTGTCGTGCCACGAGCCACTCTCGAAGGCCGAATCCTTGCGCATCGAAGGCTTGTAACCCATCTGGCCACCAAGGCGATAGTCGTTCAAATACTTTACACCCCAACGTACCTGCATACCGTTTTCGGCCTGATAGAGCCAACGGTTTGCCACGTTAAATTGGCGTGCCATCGGCATATCGCGAAATCCGTCGTGATTGTGGTCAAACTCTTTTGTGTCGGTTGCTGCGTGTGCCAAGATTACGGTCGAAAGACGCTTATCCTTTGTTACAGGGAGTGCAGTCGAGAGGTTTATCTCGGGCTTGAGGTGTGAATCGAAATATACATTGAGGAAGAATCGCTCCTCATCGGTAGGTTTGCGGTGTTCGAGGTTAATCTGTCCTGTAATGGCCTCGTGGCCCGCTGTTACCGACGAGATACCCTTCGATACCTGAATCGACGACAGCCACATTCCCGGGGTGTAGCTCAATCCGTAAGGTGCGCTTATTCCACGCATTATGGCGCGATTCTCATCGAGAATCTGGGTGTATGTACCTGCCAAACCGAGCATTTTAATCTGTCGTGCGCCCGAGATAGCGTCGCTAAATCCTACTGTTACCGAAGCTGAGTTCTCGAAACTCTCGGCCAAGTTGCAGCATGCCATTTTGCAGAGTCCCGCAAAGGATATTGTCTCATTCTTGAGCAATCCGTCCTGGCGGATATAGTTTCCTACGCCACTCTCCACAACTACTGCCTCGACCTCGACACCTTCGGAGAGACGGAACTCCACCTCGCGAGCCTTTGCATCAACGCGGATAGTGTCGTTTGTGTAGCCGAGGAATGTTGCTACGAGAGAGTCGTTGCCCTTTACTCGGTAGAGCGAAAATTTACCCTCGAGGTCGGTTGCAACACCTACTGTGGTGTTGGCCCAATATACCGAGGCTCCCGGGAGTGCCTTGCCCTGTGCATCGACAACCTTGCCTGTTATGTTTTGTGCCGATACAACTGCTGTACAGCACAATATACCTATTATTAAAAGTGTGATTTTTTTCATCTCTATTTCTCGTTGTTGTTAGTCAATAATTATCAAGTAGTCAAATCTCATTGACCACATTGTAAATTATGCAACAACGGGAGGGGCGCGCAGACCGCGCCTTGATAGGGTAGGCGATGAAAGTAGTGGAACTGTTTGTTCGTAGTGTCGAGGCGTGCGTGACGTTACCACATCCTCGATGTCGATGTTTTCACTTAATAGAGCCTCTATACATAACACAATCGGCTCTATGTCAATATTGTTTCGTTTGGTAGAGTCGTAGAGCGCAACCTTGTTGGAGTGGTCGTGCTTGCAAGCGTGCGGCGACTCGAAATGGATTTTGTCGCTATCCTCGTGGTGGCAATCGCACACCTCCGAGCCGTTAAGGTGATAGTGTGCGTGGGTGTGCTGACGATCAATGTAGCAAGATAGTGCAATGTAGGTGTTACCGCATATCCACATAAGATATACAGCCAACATCGTTACTATCTTCAACATCCTCGTCATTGTACCTCCTCTATATCAATCCACACTCGGCAAGTTTTGCAACCCAGGCCGTTGCATCCCTCTCGGCAGTCTCCTGGTCGATGTCATAGTTCTCGACAAGAATGGCGGCTACATCTGCCACCTCGAACTCCTTGTCCTGCAACTCGTTCCATAGCAGCAGCGAGGAGTCGTTGAGAGAGATTATGCGAGTCATATCGCTTCCGGCGTTACCCTGCATAATCACCACATTTTCGCCCGCCATCGAGCGCACTTTATATCCCTCTTTGAACTTCATTTTCACTCTTAATTTGGTGCAAAATTACAAAAAAATATTCTGAATTAAAAATATCTTAAACAATTTATTGTTTTTTGAGACGTTGGACCGGAAATTGAATCAATTTTAATTTGTTGAAAATGTTTGCTTTAACAATATATTATGCTTATCTTTGCGACTCCGAATAAGTGATTAAGTAGGAAGCTTATTGTAACTTACACAAATATAATACATTATGAAAAACACAGCAAAATTGTGGGAGGGCAGTTACGCTACTCCAGAAATCCACGCCTACTCGGTTGAAGTCGAGTCGGGCTTTGTGGTGTCGCAGAACCCGGGACTTTCGTACGGAGATGCGGGCAATGCCGGAACTATTGAGAATGGTAATTCGTACGAACTCTAAAAAACTGCAATGCTATGAAGAAGATTTTTACAAAATTGATGCTTTGGGCAGTTGCAGCAACTGCGCTTGTATCGTGCGAGAACAATTTCGAGGATGCTACTGTTAATGGTGGCGAACTCACACAGACAGTTACCCTCACGGCAGAGAAGCCGGCCGAGGTTCGTACCGAGTTGATTGAGGGTGTCCCATATTGGAGCAATGGCGATAAAATTGGTGTTTACACCACCGAGAAGAACTTGGAGAATGAGTATTATCTTACCAATGACTCTAAGGAGGCAACCCTCACAACGACTTTTACAGGTACTACCGCATTGTCGGAGACTATCTTTGTATTCTACCCATCTATGGGTTATGGAACCACTTTGGAGGAAGGTAAGGGTGCAAAGACCTTGATTCCTGCGACACAAAAGCCAACTGCAACTTCATTCGATGGTGCTGCCGACATTATGTTTGCAAAGCCTGTACAGCTCGATGCAGAGGGCAAGCAACTTTCGAATTTGGAGTTTGCGCGTGTAGGTGCTATCGTTAAGATTGTATTGAAGGATAATACCGGCAATTTGGCAAATCAGCACCTTTCGGCTCTCACTATGACCGCAGCAACCAACCTTACAGGTCGTGTTTATCTCGATGTCGTTAATCAGAAGCTTGGCGAGTTGTATTATGGTCAGGCTAAGAGTGTGACAGCAGAGTACACCGATGCTACACAGTACGAGGTTAATGGCACAAACGCAACCTATGTAATTGTCTATCCGCAGACCTTAAAGAGTGGCTCGAAGCTTTCGTTTGAGGCTGCAACCGAGGGCTATGCTATCTCGAAGGTGATTACTTTGGCAGAGGATATCGCTTTGGAGTCGGGTAAGGTTACTACTTTGAATGTTTCGCTTGCAGCAGAGAATGTTGTTAAGGAGGAGACCGGTCTTGCATTGCCATTCGAGGATAACTTCTCGTGGGTAACAACTACATCTACAACAGCATACTCAAGCATCACTTCGGCATTCCCTAAGAAGGATGGTGTAGCTATGTATTCGGCTGTATCCTATGTATATCCGGAGTTAAATCAGGTGAAGTTCGGTAGTAGCAGCAATAAGGGCTATCTTACTACATCAGAGCTCAATCTCTCGAAGCCATTCTCTGTAATAGTTAGCGCAAAGCGTTATGGTTCGGATACTGCACAGTTGAAGGTTACTGCTGGTGGTGAGTCGCAGACATCTGCAAACTTGGGCGCAGATTATGCAACATATGTATTCAAGTTTGATGCAGTCGGTTCAAAGGAGAAGATTCGCTTTGATATCACCGGCAAGCGTGGCTATATCAACAATATTACAATTATCGAAGGTCACGTATTGCCTCCTGTATTGACCGTAAACCCTGAATCTCTCTCTTTTGAGAATACCGCTAGTAGCCAGACAGTTACTTGCACTATCGAGAACGAGGTTGATGGTGTGAATGTAACTGCAACCGAGGATGTAGATTGGATTGAGACATCGGTTAGTGGCAAGACTGTTACTATCACAGTAACCGAGAACTCTGGTGATGCTCGCACTGCAACTGTAACTATTGCATACGAGGGCGCAAAGAGCAAGACTGTAACCGTTTCGCAAGATGCTGCGGCTGGTGTCGAGGCAAAGCCTGTAACCGTAACGATGACATCTTTCTCTGCCATATCGGCTTCAATGGATAGCGTAATCTCTTACGCTTGTGCGAAGGGTGGTGGAACATCCAATCCTGCAGTTAATGGCAACCAAATTCGTTTGTATCAGAACTCGGCAGGTACAGGTGGAGGGTATATTACTATCACTGCTGCGGCTGGTCATAAGATTTCTAGTGTAACCATCGGCTCATCTATGAAAACGAAGGTTGCATACACCGTAGATGGTGGCACTACAAAATCTGCTTCATCTGATCTTGCTGCAAATGGCAAATATACAGTCACCGAAGATGCTCAATCGATAACCATCCATTGTATGGGAACATCTTCGAGCTCTCGCTTGTATGTAAATTACCTTTCGGTAACTTATAAATGATCTTCGGGTAGTGGCACAGGAGGGGAGGTAACCCCTCCTACCACGGACCCTGATGAGGGTTCGACCACAGACCCGACCCAGGGAACAACATCTCCAACCGATAGCCGACTCGAATTGCCGGCCGAGGATAAGGGCGTGCTCTATCCAAATGCAGTGGAGTTGAAGGTGATGTCGGGTAGCGAGCATAACTACACCGCCTACTACGACAAATCGACCTATACTTCGATGTGGGTGGCATATCCACTCGAAGCGCGACATATGGGTTCCTATTCGCGCCCAAGTTCGTGGTCGTATAATCCATATTTGGAGACAAGCTACCAAGTGGATTTGCGTAGCCACTCCTACAACGACAACTACTCTCGCGGCCACCTTATCCCGAATGCCTCGCGCAACGGAATAGAGGCCCTGCAGTTGCAGACGTTCTATGTTACCAACTCGGTGCCGCAGATTCAGAACAGCTTTAATGGCGGAATATGGAACTCGCTCGAGCAAGCGTTGCAAGGTATTGCCGAGAGTCAGACTCTCTATATCGTAACGGGAGTAGCCTTCAATAAGGTGGGTGAGACAAAGTCGATAACCTACACCACGGCAAAGGATGATACCAAGAGTGTTCCTGTGCCAAACTACTTCTACAAGGTGGTTTTGAAGGTCTCTAAGGACGACAACGGCACGGTCACTTCAGCCTCGACTGTGGGCTTTTGGTTTGAACATAAAACCTACTCGGACAGCTATACAAACTATGCTGTTTCGGTGGATCAGATAGAGCAGTGGACCGGCTTCGACTTCTTCGCAAATCTCCCCGATGCGATGGAGCGCAATGCCGAGACAAATGCGAGCTGGTCAAACTTCTAAAGTGCCGACACGCAAATATCAACGAACATCATTTTCGATGTTCGTTTTTTTTGTCCCTATTACAATTTTGATAGCTCTCTCCGAATGGATGAATAGCCACTTGCTCGAAAAATTGTTAATAACTATTTTCGTAGAAAATATTGCAAAATCGGAAAAAATTGTATTTTTGCAAAGATTGGTAAAATGGGTTGTTGCCTCAACTGATGAAATGGGGTGGAGGTTGTGCAATTTTACGTTATGCCAAACATAAGTAGTATTGATAAATCAGAAGAGATTATGGAAGAGAAACAAATGTCTAATGCGGTAGCCGAAAAGGAGTCTGCTCTGAACGCAAAGACCAAGAAGAGAGCGAAAAAGTCTAAAAAATCGAAAAAGAAGAACTATTTGTTGATAGCCATCCTCGCTGTTCTTTCGGTGGTGGTTGTGCTGTTGGCGATTGTTGTCATCGTACAGATGAGCCGTACCGACTCCAAATCGGAGGTTAAGCATACAGTTGAGGTTGTACAATCTGTTCCAACCACTTCGGATGTGCCTGCGGGTATCTATCCGTTTACCTCGCTGCGCAAGGTAACTTACGATGATGTTGCCAACCTCTCTGCAAAGGAGTTGCGAATTATGCGCAACGAGATATATGCCCGCCATGGCTATATCTTCAAGAGCAAGGATTTGCGCACCTACTTCCTTAATCAGGGTTGGTATGTGCCTGTTTCGCGCGAGGTGGAACTCAGTGAAGTTGAAATGTACAATGTGAACTTCATCAGGCAATTCGAGCTTTAGACTCTTTAGAATTGAAGAAAACCGATAAACTATGCTTACACTAATCTTTGCAATTTACACGTTAATCGTGCTGACACTCTTTACGGTGTTGTCGTTTGTTGCACTTATCGTATGTTATCCGTTCGACAAATGCCGTCGCGTGGTTCACGAACTTTCGCGCTGGCTCTGCTTCTCGTGGTGGTATGTGCCATTTACTTGGCGTCGTAGAATCGAGGGCTTGGAGAATGTCGATAAGAAGAAGCCATACGTGATTGTCATCAACCACAACTCGATGGTGGATATTATTTCGCTATATTTTGTGCCACTCAACTTCCGATGGGTATCCAAGCAGGAGGTTTTCCGCATCCCGTTCATTGGTCCGATGTTGTGGATGCACGGCGATATCGCTATTCAGCGCGGTCGCGCTACCGAGTCGATGAAGAAGGTTATCCGCGACGGTAAGATGTGGATAGACCGAGGCGTATCGGTGGCGATATTCCCGGAGGGTACACGTTCAAAGGATGGCGAGATTCAGCGTTTCAAGGGTGGTGCATTCGTCTTGGCAAAGGAGGCGGGTGTCGATATCCTCCCTGTGGTTATGGATGGCACAACCAAGATTTTCAAGCCAAAGAGTATCTGGTTTAACTGGAAACACCTCCTTACTGTGAAGGTGCTGCCTCCAATCCCTGCCGAGAAGGTTGCTGCAACCGATACCACCGAACTCGCTAACGAGGTTCACGATATGATGGCGGAGGCTTTGGCAGAGGTCCGCAAAGCGAAATAAAATGCAAAATGCAAAATGCAAAATGCAGAATGCAAAATGGGAGAATAATTTTGAATTTTGAATTTTGAATTTTGAATTTGAAAGATAATATGGCTGATTTACTAAAAACACCGGCGACATACGACGAAGATTCGATTAAGACGCTCACTCCGCGTGAGCACGTCCGTTTGCGCCCCGGTATGTATATCGGAAAACTCGGCGATGGTACAATGTCCGACGATGGAATATATGTGCTTATCAAGGAGGTTACCGACAACTCGATTGACGAGTTTATGAATGGTTACGGTAGTCGTGTCGAGATTACTATCGAGGATAATGTGGTCTCGGTTCGCGACTATGGCCGTGGTATTCCGCTTGGTGCGTTGGCAGCAGCGGTGAGTGTGATGAATACGGGTAGCAACTACGAGGAGGATGGCAAAAAGACCGTTGGTTTGAATGGTGTCGGCGTGAAGGCTGTGAACTACCTTTCGAGCGAGTTTATGGCGCGTTCTGTTCGTGACGGCAAGGCCCATTCGGTAACCTTTGCGCAGGGAATCCAAACCGACGAGCAGTGGGAGGATGATGTGAAGGAGAAAGATGGCACATTTATCAAATTCCGCGTAGATGAGGAGGTCTTTGGTAAGTATAACTATAACCTCGAGTATGTTGAGCAGTTATTGCGAAACTACACCTATCTGAATAAGGGCCTGGTTATTACGCTCAATGGCACTCCGTATGTCTCGAAAAATGGATTGCTCGACCTTGTGAATGACAACTTGAGCGAGGAACCGTGCTACGCCCCAATTCACCTCTCCGGAGAGGATATCGAGGTGGTTATCACCCATGGACACGGCTACGGCGAGACCTATTTCTCGTTTGTGAATGGCCAATATACCTCGCAAGGTGGTACTCACCAGGCTGCATTCCGCGAGGCTGTGGTTAAGACCCTGAAGGAGTTCTACCATAAGGATTACGACCCATCGGATATTCGCTCGTCGATTATTGCAGCAATCTCGTTGAAGGTCTCTAAACCTCTCTTCGAGTCGCAGACGAAGATTAAGCTTGGCTCAAAGGATATGTGGAATGGCGGACCAACAATACGTCAGTTTGTGGGCGAGTTCCTCTCTACGGAGTTGGATAACTACCTCCACAAAAATCCCGATACAGCACAGGCTATACAGCGCAAGATTGTCGAGAACGAGAAGGAGCGCAAGGAGATTGCCGGTGTGCAGAAGAAGGCTCGCGACACGGCAAAGAAGGCACTCTTAAACAATAAAAACTTGCGTGACTGCAAGATACACCGTACCGACAAGCACGAGTTGGCCGAGCAGACGATGATATTCCTCACCGAGGGTAATTCGGCCTCGGGTTCTATTACCAAGAGCCGTAATCCGCAGACTCAGGCGGTGTTCTCGCTGAGGGGAAAGCCGCTAAACTCCTACGGAATGAAGAAGACCATCGTTTACAAGAACGACGAGTTCAACTACTTGCAGGCGGCCCTCAATATAGAGGAGGATATGGATAATCTCCGCTACAACAAGGTGGTTATAGCAACCGATGCCGATGTCGATGGTATGCACATCCGCTTGTTGCTGCTGACCTTCTTCTTGCAGTTCTTCCCCGATTTGATTCGTCGAGGACACCTCTTTATTATGCAGACTCCGCTTTTCCGTGTGCGTAACAAGAAGGAGACTATATATTGCTATTCGGAGGAGGAGCGTTTGGCTGCTATTGCCAAGTGTGGTGCAGCGGCCGAGATTACCCGATTCAAAGGTTTGGGTGAGATTTCGCCCGACGAGTTCGAGGGCTTTATCGGCGAGCAGATTCGTTTGGATAAGGTGCGCCTTACCAAGGATGACCCAATTATGGATATGCTGACCTTCTATATGGGCAAGAATACCTATGACCGCCAGCAGTTTATTGTGGGTAACCTTAGAATAGAGGAGGACAAGGTGGAAAATTAAGAATGCAAAATGCAGAATGCAGAATGCAAAATGGAAAAATAATTTTGAATTTTGAATTTCGATGAGTGAATTTATGAACGAAGAGAAAGATATACACGAAGAGTTGTTGAACGAGGAGGAGATTGTTGCCTCCGAACCTGGTAAGTACGATGCCTTGATGGCGGAGCAGAGTACCAAGCGACTTACGGGTATGTACAAGAATTGGTTCTTGGACTACGCCTCGTACGTTATCTTGGAGCGTGCTGTGCCCCATATTGACGATGGCTTAAAGCCTGTGCAGCGTCGTATCCTCCACGCGATGAAGGTTGTTGATGATGGCAAGCTGAACAAGGTGGCGAACCTTGTGGGACAGACTATGCAGTACCACCCTCACGGCGATGCCTCCATCAAGGATGCCTTGGTGCAACTCGGACAGAAGGAGTTGCTAATCGATTGTCAGGGTAACTGGGGTAACATCCTTACGGGTGATGATGCTGCGGCTGCCCGATATATAGAGGCGCGTTTGTCGAAGTTTGCATTGGAGGTTGTCTATAATAAAAAGACTACCGAGTGGATGTTGGCATACGATGGTCGTAAGGAGGAGCCTGTAACCCTGCCCGTAAAATTCCCGTTGCTTTTGGCGCAGGGAGCCGAGGGTATTGCCGTGGGTTTGGCATCAAAGATTCTGCCTCATAACTTCAACGAACTTATTTCGGCCTCTATTGCCCATCTCAAGGGCGAGGAATTTCAGCTATATCCCGACTTCCCGACCGGAGGTATGATAGATGTATCTCGTTACAATGATGGTTTGCGCGGAGGAACGGTGAAGGTGCGAGCAAAGATTTCCAAACTCGACAAAAATACTTTAGCTATCACCGAGATACCATTCTCTACCACTACAGAGAGCATTAAGGACTCAATCCTGAAGGCTAACTCGAAGGGTAAGATTAAGATTCGCCGTGTTGATGATAATACGGCTCGCAAGGCCGAGATTATCGTCCAGGTAGCGGCCGGAGAGTCGTGCGACAAGACTATCGATGCACTCTACGCTTTTACCCTGTGCGAGGTCTCTATTTCGCCTAATGCCTGCGTAATCAAGGATGATAAACCTGCATTTATGGGCGTAAGTGAGATTTTACGCCACTCGGCAGAGCATACAAAGGGGTTGTTGAAGCAGGAGTTGGAGATTGCATTGGCCGAACATAACGAGGCATGGCATGCAGCATCGTTGGAGCGTATCTTTATCGAGAACAAACTCTATCAACTCATCGAGGGCTGTAAGTCGCGCGAGGAGGCCTATGCTGCGGTCGATAAGGGGTTAGAGCCATTCAAAAAATTGTTGCGTAGAGAGGTTACAATCGAAGACGTGCAGAGACTTACCGAGTTGAAATTTATCCGTATATCGCGTTTCGATTCGGATAAGGCCGACAACGAGATAAAGCAGATTGAGAAGGATATCAAGCAGGTAAAATACGACTTGGCGCACCTGACAGAGTATGCCATTGCCTATTTTGAGCATATTCGCGAGAAGTATGGAAAGGGCAAGGAACGCCAGACCGAGATTCGTGAGTTCGACTCGATTGAGGCTACAAAGGTTGCTGTGTCGAACGCTAAACTCTATGTCGATAGGGCAGAGGGCTTCTTCGGTATCGGTAAATCGATGAAGGATGCCGAGTTTGTCTGCGATTGTTCGGATATCGACGATGTGATAGTTATCCTGCGAGATGGCCGCTACGTTATCACAAAGGTTGCCGACAAGAAGTTCGTAGATAAGAATATATATTATATAGGTGTATTCAAGCGTAACGACGAGCGTACTATATATAACATCCTCTATCGCGATGGCAGGGGTGGTGCAATTATGATGAAACGATGCGCCATTAAGGGTATCACTCGAGATAAGGAGTACGACCTTACAAAGGGTACGCCAAAGAGTGATATTTTGTATCTCTCGGTAAATCCAAATGGTGAAGCCGAGGTGCTCAAGATATACTTCCGTCCGCGTCCTCGTCTTAAGAAGATGATTCAGGATTTGGATTTTTCGGAACTTGCAATCAAAGGCCGTCAGTCGCAGGGTAACCTATTCTCGCGCTATCCAATTCACAAGATTGTGCTGAAGGAGAAGGGTGTATCGACCCTTGCAGGGCAGAATATATGGTGGGACGAGGATGTCCGTCGTCTCAATAGCGACGGTCGCGGGTTGTTGCTCGGAGAGTTTAAGGGCAGTGATAAACTTGTAGTATGGACAGCCAAGAATCTCGCCTATATTACGGGCTTCGATACGCAACAACATTTCCCTGACGATACGGTTCGTGTCGAGCGATATGAGGCAGGCAAGATTTACAATCTATGCTACTTCGACAATGAGCAGGGCTACTACTATATGAAGCGTTTCCAGCTTGAGCAGACCGATAAGGCGCAGTATTTCCTTGATGAAGAGGGTACAGCTCGTTTTGAGTGTATCTCAGGTGCAAAGGGAACACAATTGCAGATTACCTACAAGGGGGCGCAAGCTTCGCGACCAGCCGATATGGTCGATGTAGAGGAGTTTGTGGGTGTTAAGTCATGCAAGGCGAAGGGTAAGCGATTGACTACTTTTGATGTTGATACACTAACCTTTATAGAGCCCGAGGTAATAGAACCGCAGGAGCCGCAGGAGGAACCCGAGCAGGTTGAGGATGTCGAGCCAACGGAGGAGATTATCGAGGTGGAGCCTGTGACTGTAAACACCGTTAAGCCGGTGGATAATAGCGGCACACCGATTGAGATTGTCCGCAACGACATCGACGAAACCAACTCGGAGCAGCTAAACCTATTTTAGTGAGTAGAGAGTAGAGAGTAGTGGTAAGGGCGAGTAAGGGCAAGTAAGGGCAAGTAAGGGAGCCGACAACAGCATCCAGCGCTCCCCAGTAAGCGAGCAAAGCGAGCGCCCCCAGTAACCCCCAGCAAGGTTGCGCCGTGACAAGGGTGGGAGTCCGCAAAACAAAAAAAAACTATGCGATTGTATTTGACGGGATATATGGCTACGGGAAAGAGCACCTTTGGTCGCAAGATTGCCAAGCGTGCCGAACTTCCCTTCTTCGACACCGACAAGATGGTCGAAGAGGCGGAGGGGGCTGTAGTTGCCGATATTATCACCTTCGCGGGAGAAGAGTATTTTCGTGAGGCGGAGCGCAGGGCTCTCGAACGTACGGCAGAGTATGAGAATGTTGTTGTCTCTACGGGTGGAGGGTTGCCTGTTTGGGGTGATAATCAGGCGTGGATGGCCGAGCACGGAGTCTCGGTCTATCTCAAACGTACGCCCGAGAATATAATTACGCGCCTTTCGGCGCATGGCCGCCAAAAACGCCCGAAGTTTAGGGGAAAGAGCGATGAGGAGTTATTGCAGTTTATGCACGAACATCTTGCCGAGCGTGAACCTATATATCTCAAGGCTGATATAGTTATAGATTGCGACCCACTGAGCGATTGGGAGTTGGCGGATAGATTGTACGATATAGTTAAGAACGGACGATGAATAGACCTATCGGCATATTCGATTCGGGGTTGGGCGGAATCTCGGTTTGGCAGGCGTTACACGATGCTTTGCCTTGCGAGTCGTTGATATACCTTGGAGATGGAGCGCGTTGCCCTTATGGGTCGCGTAGCGAGGAGGAGGTTCGTCGTTTTACCGAGGAGGCTGTCGAAAGATTGCTTTTGGAGGGCTGTAAGATGATCGTCTTGGCCTGCAATACTGCTACGGCTGTGGCGATAAAGTATCTGCGTGAAAAGTATCCGAATGTACCATTCGTGGGGCTTGAGCCTGCAGTAAAACCCGCCGCTATGACTACCAAGACGGGCGTTATCGGAGTTTTGGCTACCGAACGTTCGTTGCAGGGTAACCACTTCCGTAAGGCTGAGGAGAAATATGGGGTGGATGTCAAGATTCTGAAGGGTGTCGGCGAAGGCTTTGTCGAGGTGGTAGAGCAGAATAGAGAGAGTCTGCCAGAGACCGAGGAGTTGGTGCGCAGGGCTGTGCAGCCACTCGTTGAGGGCGGAGCCGATAAGGTTGTATTAGGATGTACTCACTACCCATTTTTACGCGATGTTATTGCAAAGATTGCAGGAGAAGGGGTGGAGATTATGGACTCTTCGGAGGCGGTAGCACGACGAGTGGCGACGTTGCTCGACGAGTTGGGATTGCGCACAGAGACAGGTGCTGTGGCTGAATATCGCTTCTTGACATATGCAGATGAGGCATATGCAGAGAAATTACGAAGAAAGGCGTTTTCGCGAAATAATAGATAAATAGTGGATAGAGATATGGCAAAGGGTAATCAAGATACGGCACGTGCAGAGCAGCAGCGAAAGACACGTGCGACAAAGGGTAAGCAGAATCTCACAGAACATGATGGAACACGTACCACATGGGAGACTATACGATGGGTCGGAGGCTTAATGATAGTCCTCTTCTCGCTCTATGTCTTTGTAGCCTCTGTGTCTCATCTGTTTGTTTGGCGCGAGGATTTAGGTGCGTTGGCGAATAACTTGCAGGGTGTAGATCATCTCTATAGCAATGTTTGTGGAAAGTTTGGTGCTAAGATGGCTCACCTTCTCATTGGCAAGGCATTTGGCCTTTTTGGTGTTTTAGTGCCGGTTGTAGGTGTCTTGTTTGGCGCGATGTTGCTGCTTGAGCGTCCAAGGGTGCTATGGCGCACAACAATCTCCATTATGCTAATATCCATATGTGGCTCACTTACTCTTGCCTCGACCTTTGGCGGCAACGAGAGCTTTGGTTATGGTTTGGGCGGAGAGTTCGGTATCTCTATAATCCATATGTTGGATGGTAAGATTGGCTCGATGGGTATAGTGTTCCTGCTTATCGGATGTTGGCTATTGACAGGTGTTATTACCACCAGCCATTTTATCGACTTCCTAAAGCGCACAACCGAGAGTGGTGTAGAGCAGAGCAAAGGAGTGTTTGAGTCGATGCGGGCATATTTCGCACGAAAAAGGGCCGGTGATGATCTCGTGCTTGAAGATTTGGAGAAGATTGATGACTCGGTTGATGGAAAAGACGAAGTGCGTATTGTTGGCGAAAGCAATAGGACGGATGAGCAAAAGCAGGATGTTACACCTGTCGTTGAGCCGGAGCCTAACGTAGAGCCCGAGCCTACTCCGGTGGTTGTCGAGGAGACGCAACCTGGGCCTCAGCCGGCGCAACCTGCTCTCGAGAATGTAACACCACAGCCACAATCTAATATTGATGTAGTCGAGGTGTACGAACATACCGAGGAGCAATACTCCTCCTCCGAGGTCGATAAGCACCGCCCGTTCAATCCTGATAGTACCCCCGACTATAAGTTCCCGAGTGTAGATTGCCTTGTTAATTACGAGAACGGGGTAAAGGTATCGGATGATGAGATTGAAGAGAATAAAAAGCGTATAGAGGAGACCCTGGGTAATTTTGGTGTGCCAATTATCTCGATGACTGCAACTATCGGTCCTACTGTAACATTGTACGAGATTGTGCAGGAGCCAGGCGTTAAGATTGCCCGTGTACAGGGCTTGGAGAAGGATATTGCGCAGTCGCTCAAGGCGTTGGGTATCCGTATTATCGCCCCAATTCCGGGTAAGGGCACTATCGGTATCGAGGTGCCAAATCGCAATAAGGAGACTGTGTCGATGCGCTCGGCTATTCAGTCGGAGCGTTTCCAAAACTTCAAGGCGGAGCTGCCGGTGGTTATCGGCCGCACAATTCAAAATGAGAACTTTGTCTTTGACTTGGCAAAGATGCCGCACTTGCTCGTTGCAGGTGCTACGGGACAGGGTAAGTCGGTGGGCCTCAATGCTATTATTACGTCATTGCTCTACCGCAAGGACCCTTCGCAGTTGAAGTTTGTGCTGATTGACCCAAAGACCGTCGAGTTTTCGCTCTACAAACACCTCGAAAAGCACTTCTTGGCAAAAATGGAGTCGGAGGATGAGGCTATCGTAAAGGAGCCAAAGAAGGCAGTTTATACCCTCAATTCGCTCTGTGTGGAGATGGAAAGTCGCTTGGCCAAGTGTGGTGAGGCCGGTGTGCGCAATATCGTTGAGTATAACGAAATGGTACGTTCTCGCAAGATTGAGGATGCAATAATGCCATATATTGTGGTTATTATTGACGAGTTTGCCGATTTGATTATGACTGCCAAGGAGGTGGAGCAACCTGTTATGCGTTTGGCGCAGAAGGCGCGAGCTATCGGTATCCACCTTATCGTGGCGACACAGCGACCTGATGTAAAGGTTATTACGGGAGGTATCAAGGCGAACTTCCCTGCACGAATTGCCTTCCGCGTGATGCAGATGATTGACTCGCGAACAATTATCGACCAACCGGGTGCAAACCAGCTTATCGGTCGTGGCGATATGTTAATGTCGAATGGCGGAGAACTTACCCGTATTCAGTGCGCCTTTGTCGATACATCGGAGGTGCGCGATATAGTGGAGCATATCTCGGAGCAGCCATTCCCATATCCATGCGGGACATATCTGCTCCCCGATTACGAGGATAGTAATGCCTCGGCAAATTCGGAGTCTAACTTCGGTAGCGAGAGTGGTGCGCCACGTCAGTTTGACGAGCACTTTGCAGATGCAGCACGTGATGCCGTGTCAAATGGAAAACTCTCCACGTCATCAATACAGAGTCTCTATAATGTCGGCTTCAATCGCGCAAACCGAATTACTCGACAGCTCGAGCAGGCCGGTATTGTCGGTCCATCAAATGGCTCGAAACCTCGCGATGCTAAGATTTACGATTTGATGGAGTTGGAGGAGTTGTTGCAGAAATTGGGTGTATCGTAATAGAACTATGAAGAGATTTCTTGCTATATTTTTCCTGCTTGCGGCCTCTGTTGTCCGTGCCGAAGAGGGTGGAGTAAAACGTCTCGAGGCAATAGCTCATCACTATTCATCAATGGGTGGCTATACAATAGAATTTGTTCTGAAAGTAGGTGACGCTACGCAGAAGGGAACAGTAATGGTCTCAGGTAATAATACCTATATGAGAGTTGCCGATACGGAGATTTATGTGCAGGATGCACTGCGCTATGAGGTTCGCGGTAAGGAGAAGGAGATTATTATTGATAGGGCAGAACTCTACGAAAAGGAGTTGTTTGCTCCTAATGGGGACCTCTCGAAGCTATCTGACGAATACAATATTGAAGAGTGTATTGTTGAGGGTTCTGCGGCTATTCGTCTATCGCCAAAAAGAACAGGCGAGACACTTTATGTTATAACATCTGCCGATGGAGTCAGTGTAGAAAAGGTGTTGTATGCAGTAGGAACCGAGCGTGCTGTGGTGAAGGTCGAACGCTGTAAAAAGGGTGATGTCACTGTTCCTCGTTTTTCAAAAACGAGATATAGCGGCTTTGAAACCATTGATTTTAGATGAAAATGTTAAAAAAGTGGCAGAAAATTTTGCAGATTGATAAAAATGCCTTAAATTAGTAGTGCGAAAGTTCGATTACTAACGAAATAACAGCAAAACAAGATAAAACAATCAAAGTAATAAACACTTAAAATTTGAGTTCTATGATTATTACATTTAACGAGTTGCGCCGTATCAAGGACAGACTTCCTAGCGGCAGTTCACAGCGTATTGCAGATGAGTTGGGTCTCGATGTTGAGACCGTACGTAACTACTTCGGTGGAAAGCATTTCGATGCTAAGGGTTCGGTAGGTGTTCACTTCGAGCAAGGTCCCGATGGTGGCGTTGTAACGCTTGATGATACCGCTATTCTCGATGCTGCTATGCGCATTTTGAACGAGTTGGAGAAGTAAAAAATACCATTTTATGCGAGGGTTGTCGGTTAGAGGCAGCCCTCTTTTATTAGCAGAACAATCAATATTACTATATTATGAAAAGATTTTTAGTTGCCGTCATTTGTGCGGCATTTGTTGTGTCTGTTTCGGCGGCACCAAAGAAGGAGGTCCCTGTAACCTATGTGGATGCAACCTCCCTTACAATGTTGGGTAAGTTGTGCAAAACAACCAATCCTTACCACCGCGTCGAGGTCGAGACTGTCGAGGGTATCTCCAAGGGAGAGGCCAAGTTGTTGAAGATGTCGTCGGGTTTGGCCATTGCATTCAAGACCAATGCAACCTCCATCTATGTTAAGGCAAACTATGGTCCTGCAAGTACTTGGAATGGCTATGCTCCATTGGCTTCAACCTCAGGTTTTAACCTCTTTATCAAAAAGGATGGCGAATGGACTTGGGCTGCATCGAAGGTTCGTAAGCTTCCGCCAACAAAGGAAAATTTCGAGAAGTTGGCTAAGCCATTGGCTGTGGCAAGAGGCCTTGTTAAGGGCGAGAAGGAGTGTATCATCTACCTCCCACTCTATTCGGAGCTTCTTTCGTTGGAGATTGGCGTGAACGAGGGTGCAAATATCGAGGCGTTGCCAAATCCATTCCGCCACAATATCGCAGTCTTTGGCTCGAGCTTCACTCACGGTTCGTGTGCTTCGGGTGCAGGTCTTACCTGGCCGGCATTCCTCTCGCGTGCTACAGGCTTGCATATGTGCTCGTTCGGTATGTCGGGCAATAGTAAGTTGCAGCCATATCTTGGCGAGGTGTTCGCAAAGACAGATGCTGATGCTCTTATCTGCGACGCATTCTCTAATCCTAATATAGCAACTATTCGTTCGCGTATTCGCCCATTTATCGAGGCTGTTCGTAAGCATAAGCCAAATATGCCAATCATCTTCCTCAATACAATCTATCGTGAAAGTCGCAACTTCTTCCCTCGTAGCGAGAAGAAAGAGCACGACCGTATCGTATATGTAGAGAAGGTTATGAAGGATATTGAGAAGGAGTATAAGAATGTTTACTTTGTGAATATTGAAAATCAGACAGGTACAGACCACCTCACTTCGGCCGATGGAACTCACCCATACTCTTACGGCTATCACCGTTGGGCTCAGGCCATCGAGAAGGATGTTGTGAAGATTCTCAAAAAACACAAGATTAAGTAATAGTTTTTGTACTACAAATTCTTGCAATATGAGGGGGCCGTTTTTAAGGGCTCCCTCATATTGTTTGTTGCAGTCTGCTGTCTGTTTTTGAGGTTCGGAGGCCCCTGTTTAGCCATTGCTAATGTCGAAGATAAAATCATATAAAGTCTCTATTTTTCAGAGTCTGAATATGGCGTTTTTTTGAATTTTTGAATTTTTTTGCAGATATAATTTCCTAATTTAGTGGAAAATGGTTATCTTCGCGCCTTGTTGGTCAGAGCAATCAACATTTTGAGTGCAAATACAATTTATACACATGCAGCTCCTTGGGTATTGGGGCTGTCGTAAGTTTTTTTTATGAAAGTTTTTCATCGTGTAATCGCCTCTTTTTTGACAATGGTCATGCTTGTCGCTCTCGTTGGGTGCAACGACAAAGGGCCGATAGAGGTACCCTCGCTAACATTATCGGAGAGCAGTGCTGCCTTTGCAAGTGAAGGTGGCGAAAAATTTATCAAAGTTAGACCTTTTCCCGAGGGATTGGCTTGGAAAGTTGCTGAGAATGTATCGTACGATTGGTTCGCTATCTATGAGCTAACCGATGGCGTTACAGTCATTGCAGAGCCGAACTATTCGTCGGAGGTGCGAAGGGGTAGTATTGAGTTGGTAAGTCCTTCGGACGAGTTTAATCCCTACAAGTTGGTTGTCGTTCAGGAGGCTGCTGCCGAACTCGAGTTCTCGACAAGCCTCCCTTCCTCCTATCTGTTTGATTCGGAGGGCGAAACGGTCTCGTTTGCCACATATTCGAGTTTGCCTGTCGAAATCTCGGGTGCTACCGAGTGGCTTAAGGTCGAGTACGATGAAGAGGCTCGCGAGCTTACCTTTACAGCATTGCAAAATGCAGGTGCGGAGCGTCGTAGTTGCGAGGTTACTATCTCGAGTGGCGCAGGCGAGCAGTTGCAGGTTGTCGAAATCGCTGTTGAGCAGATGACTCGTGCCGAGAATAGCTACCTCAATCTGGTTGGCCGGTGGGAGATTTGTGCCAACAAATGGTACTATACCACAAATGGTTCGCTCAATGAGCTAACCTACAGCCCAAATCAAACCGACTATTGTTTGGTCTTTGATATTGTGGAGGGTAAGTATGGCGAGACTCTTGTCATGAAAAACTTTCTCTATCCGGGCACCTCGTTAGAGGTTCGTTACGACAAGGATAGCCGAGGTTTTGTTGTGCCGTTCGGATGGACTGTGCTCTCCTACAATGTGTTCTTATATATCACGATTATCAGTGGCAGACAGTTCTCTTATGCGTCGTACGAGGTGCCTGTGGTGCCTACGCAGAACAATGGCGCACTTAGGTTCGATATGCCTACGGTTAGCGGAAGCAGCTATGTAGGCTTTGGTTTGTGGACCTACAATGATAATGGCGATAAGATAGCCTTTGGATATAGCTCACATCCTACGATGTATCCTATGGGCGAGATTACTTTGGTTAAACGCTCTAATTAGTAGATGGCAATGAAGATTCGATATATTCTATCCGCCTTGCTGCTTATGGCCTTTGCCGTGCAGTGCGATAATGGCGATAACTATACCACCGACCCAACTCATCCCGAGGGTAGGGTGACTCTCGAAGTATATTCCGACAATCCGCTTTTGCAGATGAATGAGAGTGGGGATGACGGCGAGATTCTTTTCAAGACTCGTGGAGGCGAAGTTGTTGTTGATGTTGTTTGCAATCAGGAGAGTTGGAGCTACGAGGCAACCAATGCTGAGTGGCTGACAATTTCGGCCGACAACCATTTTCTGACACTGTCGGCCTCTCGCAATGAGAGTGATGCAATGCGTACGGCTTCGATTGTTATATCTGCCGGCGAGAATGGCGAGAAGAGCGTAACACTCTCCGTAGAGCAGAACTTTGCGGGTGTTCCCGAGTTGAGCTTTGTGCAGAATCAGCTCCGTATCAAGGCGCATACAGAGCTCGAGCAGACTATCGCTGTTGAGACAAATTGCGAGGAGTGGAGCTTTGAGGTGGCTTGTTCGTGGCTCTATGTTGAGCAGACGGATAGGGGTTTGGTTTTGAAGGCTGATGATAATACCTCAACCCGACAGCGCGAGGCTGAGGTTGTTGTCTCCTCTGGCGAGGCTACCGATAGACTGGTTGTTTGTCAGGATGGTTCGGCCTACCTTAACTTCAATACACAAAATGTTGTAGCGGGCTATGACGGAGCTAAAAAACAACTTATGGTGTATGCCAATCCCGAGTTGGAGTGGCGATTTGAGACGTCGGGCGAGGAGTGGTTTTCAGCCTCTCGTACCGAGGATGGCTTGGTTGTCGATGTAAATGCAAATAGTGCCAAAAGGCAACGTGAGGGTTTCCTCCGTGTTACGGTTGGCTACGAGGGCAATATTGTCGAGAAGCAGGTGCGCGTGTTGCAGATTGGAACCGATACCGAGGCACTTATCTACGAGGTTGAGACCATTGAACCCAATCAGACCGTCGTTGCTGCCCCTATGCTATCATCTGCCGGAGGAGGTAAGATTGAGGTTGATTGGGGTGATGGTACTCCACTCGAGACCTTCGAGTCGGTTCGTGGAAGCCATAAATATACCGAGGCCGGAGTCTATACAATCTCGATTACGGGCGAGGCCCATAATCTCCAATTTGGTAATGATAGCAGTGTGACAACCGACCTTAAAAATATCATTTCGTGGGGTAAACTCGGATACAAAAATGCTACAGATATGTGTTTGGGTTGTATCGAGTTGGAGTCTATCCCGGAGGATGTTGCAGGTTCGTTTGCGGAAGTTGTCGCATTTGTCGGAGCATTCTCCTGCTGCACCTCGTTGAAGGAGATACCTGCCGGCTTGTTCCGCCATGCAACCAGAGCCAAGCGTTTTGTGGATTGTTTCAGCCATTCGGCTTCTATTGAGGAGATTCCAGAGGACCTTTTTGCGTCGTGTGTGGCAGCCGAGGACCTCTCCTACGCTTTCTATGCAACGGGTACGGGCGTAGTCTCAACAAGTAGTACACTCCCTAACTTTAAGGAGGTTCACGGCTTGGTAAGCAATGGTCGATTGACCTCTATTCCTGCGGGTCTGTTCCGCAACTGTCCGAATATCACAAAGCTGAACTATGTATTTGGTGCTACCGCTATTACATCGGTACCACAGGGTATCTTCGATGCCAATATCAATACAACGCAATTTACCGGAGCTTTCTCGGCGTGTGTCAATCTGACTACTTTGCCAAGCGACCTTATGGCCAAGAATACGGCTGCTCTCGATATTAAGTATATGTTTGCGGGTTGCTCCTCGTTGGTGGATATCCCTAACGGAATGTTTGCAAATTGTGGTGCGGTGACAAACTTGGAGTATATCTTCTATCGCACAGGCATCAAGAGCATAAAGAGGGGACTATTTCAGGGCCTCTCATCGGCAAAGACCATTGGTGCAGTGTTCCAAAGTTGCGCATCGCTGACAGATGTCGAGGCGGGAGTTTTCGATGGTCTTACCTCGGCCAAATCGTTCCGCTACTGTTTTGCAGATTGTACGGCACTACGCACTATTCCTGCCGACCTCTTTGCGGGAATGAACAATGCCTACGAGTTTACCTATACATTCCATAACACTGCTTTGGAATCGGTACCGGAGGAGCTATTTGCTGATGTTCGCGACTACTCATCGGCCGATTTTACATATATGTTCTCGGATTGTCATAATCTGAAAACCGTTCCTGCAGGCCTCTTTACCCGCTTTACAAAGGTAACCTCGCCTGGATATCGAAACCTCTTTGATGGCTCGGGTGTCGAGACCATTCCGGCAGGGCTGTTTGCGAATAGTACAGTTGTAAGTACGGGCTTTGAGTCTCTCTTCGAGAATTGCCCCGAGCTACGTACTATCGAAGGCTCAATCTTCCCCGAGACCACTTCGGTATCATCTATCGGATATATGTTCTGTAACTGTCCGAAGTTGGAGTCGATTCCTGCCGATTTGTTTGCTCCGTTTGGCACGGCAAAATTGAAGTTTACGGCAATCTTTGCAGCTTGTGCATCGCTGAAGAATATACCATCGGAGTTGTTCGCAGCAAATACTGAGGCGACGCAGTTTACCGAGACCTTTGCCGATTGTTCGTCGTTGGAGTCGATTCCTGCAACATTGCTTATCAACAATACAAAGGTAACCAATGTGAAGGGTATGTTCCACGGATGTAAGTCACTAAAGAGTATCCCCGAGACTCTATTTGCTGCAACTACGGCTGTAACATCGTTCCAGGCGACCTTTGCCGAGTGTACCTCGTTGAGAAGTATCCCTGCAACGCTGTTCTCGGCTATAGGAACAACGACATCGAGCATTACATTTACCGATTGCTTCTTCGGTTGTTCGTCTTTGACCGAGATTCCGTCGAGCCTCTTCGATACGGTACGACGCATTAACTTTATTGACGGTTGCTTTGCGGGTTGTACGTCGCTTACGGGTGAAAGCCCATACACTATGATTGGCGAGACTAAAGTGCACCTCTACGAGCGAACAAAAGGCGATGATTTCCCAAATGCACCTGTTAGCTCTTCGGCGCACTTAGATTGCTTCGATGGATGCGATAAGTTGTCCGATTATGCAAATATGCCTACAACTTGGCGATAAAACCAGATAGAGATATGAGACTTAATAGATATATTTTACTATTATCACTGCTTGTTGCAGTGTCGTGTACAAATTCGTCGGAGCTGATACAGGCCGAGCCCGACTATGCCTCGGTGTCGCTTTCGTCCAATTCGTTGTTGCTATCCAATAATGAGCAATCCAAGACAATTTTTGCAGCTACCAACCGCGAGGAGTTGCGCGTAGAGTGTAGTGAGGATTGGCTCGATGTGAGTGTAGAGGGCGGTGCATTGGTGCTCTATGTGGATGCCAATACTTCGGAAAATAGTCGTCTTGCGGTGGTCGATGTGATTGCAGGTACAAAACCCGATGTCGCAAAAACCCGTTTGAAGGTACTTCAGCAGGGCGAGATTATCGAAAATCTTTCGGATGCAGAGAGAGCAAACTGCTATATTGCCAAGAGCTCGCACTCCTACTATTTCGATGCCTCGGTAAAGGGTAATGGCGGCGGCGACGGTAATTCGCGCTACGTAGAGAAAGTAGGTGTAGCTATCGAGGGAGGAGCCTATGCCGACCTCGCTTGGGAGGCTACATTCGATGGTGACAAGACCCGCAGTACAAAGATTATCGATGGCACACCCTTCTACTGTGCCGAGCGCAAGGAGATATATTTCACTACGGGTGAGGTAGAGGGTAATGCCCTTATCGCACTGCGCGATGCAGCCGGAAATATCTTGTGGAGTTGGCATATTTGGGTTGTCAATGATACAATCTCGACCTTTACGGGTAATGGCTTAGAGTGGCTCGATCGTAATATTGGAGCATTGAACAACGAAGTTGGCGATCTCTCCAACCGAGGTATGCTCTATCAATGGGGACGCAAAGACCCATTCTTGCCATCTCCGATGGCGTATGTTGCAGTGCCAACTCACACCTACGACGAGGAGTACAATATCCTCGAAACCGAGGAGGAGTATAATGCCATTCAGGCCGAAATAGAGCGTGTTCGAGCAGTTGTAAATGTGAACAATACGCAGACGGGAGACGGCTCGTTGTCGTGGCGATATGTTGGAGCCGTAGCTCCTGTAGCGATGAATGCTCCGGGTAATATCGACTATGCGGTAAAGAATCCTACCACATTCCTCGGTTGCCGCACTGATATTCCGATAGGGGAGTATG
The DNA here is from genome assembly GCA_045541235.1 of Alistipes sp. Classification (GTDB taxonomy): domain Bacteria; phylum Bacteroidota; class Bacteroidia; order Bacteroidales; family Rikenellaceae; genus Alistipes. Next base: position 20,985 of record JAZQIS010000074.1, on the reverse strand, counting down.
TCTTTGATTGGTACTTGGTGCAGGACCTTGTAGGTGTTGGCGGAGTACTGCAACAGTCGCAGTCGAAACTTTGGGGCGATGCCCAAAAGGGTAGCGACTATAAGAGTATCTTCGACCCTTGTCCGGCGGGCTATGCTGTGCCTCCTCGAGGTGCATTTGGCGAGATAAACAGCAACTATGCCTGCATCTATGTAAATCGTGAGTGGGAGAGTGCTGATTATGGTTGGATATGGAAGGGTGGAAGTGATAGCTACTTCCCAAGTACGGGAAATCTCGACGTGTCGGGACTCATTGGTGAGACAAGTGAGCGAATCCTCTATTGGACAGCCGAGAATTTTGGTGCCGAGGCTTCGGGATTTGGTAAGTCGGCAACGCTCTTTGTGGCCTACAACGAGGTCTATTACGGGATATATCCGTTGCTCGACCCTGCCGAGGCTGCATCGTGGTACTCCTATGGTGCGCGTTGTTGTGCAGCTCCTGTAAGATGTGTGAAACAGACGAAATAAACATATTATTTAATTAGGTTAGTACGATGAAAACTAAACGAAGTGATTATTCAACCCCTATGCTGGAGGTAGAGGAGTTGGAGGTGGAGAGGGGCTTTGCGAACTCTTCATTCGGAATTGGAAACGAGGAGATTGGAGACCTCGAAGAGTTAAATTAGTGTCAAACTTAAAGAGCAGAAATGATTATGAAGAAGATTTTTAAGTATGCTTTGGCAGTCGTAGCGGCTGTAACAGCAATCTCTTGCTCGCAGTTTGACGAGCAGGATATCGCACCCGAGATGGGCGACGATGCAAACCTCGTGCCTACAACTATTACCGTAGGTAGCGAGACCCGTGTGAATATCGGCGACGATAACAAGAGTATTAACTGGACCGCAGGCGACAAGCTTGCTATCTTTGAGGGTACAAGCTATTCCTCCTACTCCGATGCAGGTAAGGCAAAGTTGGAGTTTACGGTGGATGAGAGCACTATCAACGGTACAAGTGCCTCTTTCAAGGGCTTGGCATCCGAGGGTGAGACCAAGTTCTATGTGTTGTATCCTTTTGAGTCGGTAGATTCGCGTACTGCGGCAAAGCGTTTCAAGATGGTATTGCCATCGACACAGCAGATTGGCGATAGCAATATCGACGAGAAAGCTCTCTTGTCGGCAGGCTATTTTGTTGCACCGAACAACGCTGTCCTCTACAATGTTACAGGATTCTTGCGCGTAGATATCACATTCGACGATGTTGAGTCGGTTGTTGTATGCGGAAACAAACTTGCAGGTGATGTCGAAATCCAAAAGAACTACTCGCCTGTTACCGATGTTCCGACAATCTACGCTGTTAAAAACGCGGAAAATGCCGTAACCCTTCTTCCAAACGGAACTGTGTTTGCAAAGGGCTCGTATTGGGTGGCTTTGTTGCCAGGTACAACCCCTGCCGGAGAGTTCTCGGTAACTTTCAACCGCACAAGCCAGAAGGTTACGACCTACTCTTCGACAAAGGATGTTGTGATTGATCGTAACAAGGGATTCTATATCGCTGACTACAAGTGGGAAAAGCAGGACCTTGTGATTAAGGATGTGGCAACTCTCACCGAGTTCCTTACCAACAGCGTTAAGTATGGCAAGGCCGAGTTTGCAAACGATATTAATTTGGAGGGTGTAACACTCCCTGTTGCAGAGAACTTTACGGGCGAGCTCGATTGTAAGGGCTTTGCATTGAAGAGTTGGAACGCAACTGCACCTCTCTTTGCAAAACTTGGCGGCGCAGTCAAGAACCTCGTTATCGACGAGTCTTGTACCTTGACTCCTGCCGACGCTGCCGGTGCATTCGGTTTTGTGGCAAAGACCGTTACTGCAAGTGGCTCGCTTGAAAATATCACCAATAACGTAGCTACAATCTCGCTCGATACTACAAAGTATGGTGCAGGTTCGTCGCAGACTGAGGATGCAGTCTATTTCGGAGTTTTGGCCGGCGAGTGCTATGGCGCAGTTAAGAATTGCGTAAACAACTCGAATATCACAATCACCACAAACCCTACAGGCGAGAATATTCGCGGTATGGTATATGTTGGAGGATTGGTTGGTTTGCTCGATAGTGAGGATGCTCTTGCTGCCGATGCCGAGTTCGTAAGTATGTCGAAGTGCGAGAATAAGGGTAATATATCTTATACTGTTGCAAGCGGACGCGGAGGATTCCTCTTCCTCGGTGGTTTGGTTGGTGGTACTACAGCTACCAAACTCTCTGCATCAACTACCAACAAGGCGAAGATTGACGGATGTACTAATAAGGGTGTTATCTCGCATATCTACCCTGAGTCGGCAACAGCTATTGGTGCTATGACAAAGGATAACTCGAACTTTACCTATGTTGCAGGTGTTATCGGTTACTGCGAGGGTAGTGTGTCGAACTGTGTTAATGGTGTAGGCACTTCGCTCGATATTACCCTCCCTGATATTCAGTCTGTAAGAGCAGGTGGCGATGTTGCAAAGGGCTCTATCATAATGACTACTCCAACTTTGGCGTCAGGCTTTGTTGTGGCAAATGCCGCTGTTGCAGGTGTTGCAGGTATGGCACTTTTCGGAGGTGACTCGAACAAGAATTTCGCTCCTGTTACTCTCGCGGGCTCGTATGGTCCCGGTACTATCGGCTCGTCGCAGCTCGGTGGCGGTTCACAGAGTGGTGTCTCGGTAGCGGGTGTTATAGGTCAGACGGGTATCTCCTCTAACTTCAAGAGCTATGCTGTATCGAATAGCCACAACTATGGCGCAGTGAATGTCGATTTCCCTATGGCAAGCGACGCTTCGACTATGCTCTACGTAGGAGGTGTTGTGGGCTATGGTGCAACCAAAGCCACTACTGTTTCCAATAGTGGAAAACTTACCGTTGTCTCTACCGCAAATGGCCACTATATTGGCGGTGTTCTCGGACACAACTACGGTAGTGTAGATGGTGCTACCAATAGTGCAGATGTGGTTGTAAGCCTTAGTTGCAATGGTAGTAAGCATCTTGCCAATTCAAATAATAATTTCGGAGGTGTTGTTGGTTTGATTCCAAGCCTCTCTAACGAGACGGCCACAAAGCTTACAAATAACAATACCACTACCGTTACAATCTCGGGTACTTCGGCTGTCGAGGGCGATGTGTTTGTAGGTGGTGTAATCGGAAAGAGCAATATTCTTTCATCCAACCTCACCAATAAGAAGGCCGTAAGCGTTACTGCCGGTACTGTCGAGAACTTGGTTGTAGGTGGATTATGTGGTGTTGCATCCCTCGGTTGTACAACCTCGACCAATCAGGCAGCCGTTACCGTAAATGCAGTGTCGGTTCCTGGTGACTACTTTGCTGTTGGAGGTCTCTACGGAACTGCGCAAAGCACAATCGATGGCAGTGTCAATAAGGGTGCTGTAAACGCAACCTTGACAGGTGCGGTTGCTAAGGCTTATGCTGGAGGTATTGTTGGTTATGGAACTGCTAAGATTTTGGCAACCGACGCTAATAACGAGGCTACCGGAGCTGTGAATTTCTCGGCTGCTGAGGCTGAATTGACCGAGCTTTCGGTTGCCGGTATCGCGGGTCGCTCGTATGCAAAGGCGGAGTATAAGAGTTGCGAAAATCATGCTCCTATTACAGTCGCTGTTAAGTCGGCAACTTCGGCTCACCTTGCAGGTATCGAGGGTGCGCCAAATAGTGCAGCAATTTCCAGCACGAATGGCGCATCAACTGATGGCTGCTTGAGCAAGGGTACTTTGACCGCATCAGGTTCGGCACTCTGGTATGTAGGTGGCGTTTCGTCGTGGGGTGGTACTTGGACAAGCACAGCTTCGTCGCAGATGAAGGCTATCAACAATGTTGCAGAGTGCGATATCAATGTATGTGCTGAGGGTACAACTCTCGGTCACTATGTTGGTGGTATCGTTGGCTTCTCTGGTTTGCACACCCAGGTTTCGGGCAACTCGTACAAGGGTGCTATCAAGGTTGGTACAAACAGCTCGACTCTTCGCAGCTTCGTTGGTGGTATCGTTGCTGTACACACTATCAACCAGACATCTGCCACTTCGCAGAAGAACGGTTCGTTTACCTTTGCAGGAAATGTTGCTGAGGCAGATATCACATGTGGCGCAAATGCAAACAGCACTTACGCAGGTATGATACTCGGTGGTGTGGATAATGTTTCGACCAAGGAGGGCTCGACTTTCACCAAGAAGTCGGATGTTACCCTTACCTACGACGATGTGAATGTAAACAAGGTTAAGAACGGTTGTAAGTTGGATGGCGTGGCCGTAACAGCCGAGACCTATCTCTCGCTTGTAATGGGTAGTTATCTCGATGCAGAGCGTTTTAATCTTATCGAGAATAACAGAAATAGCGTACTCTTTGAGTAGTTTCTATGACAATGAATATGATTAAAAATATTATCGGAATGGCTATGGTGGCTTTGGCTGCCATAGCTACTACGGCTTGCGAAGAGCCGAATCCGTCAGAGCCGGAGCAGACGACTATATCGCTCTCTGTTGATGTCGAGAATATCACCTCGACATCGGCGAAAATTAAGGTTTCGCACGACGGAAGGATGTCCGATAGCTGGTATGGATTTGTAACTACCGACGTCGCTACCAACGAGATGGCACTTATCAATGCCGCCGTAAAGGAGCTTAAAGATAAGGGCATAGAGTCGGAGCTGAAATTCTCGAAGAATTATGTTACCGTGCTGAATACCCTCACTCCGAATACTGCGTATAAGTATATTGCGTTTGGTATTACCGAGGATGGTATTGTCTATGGCAACCACGGTTCTGTCGAATTTACCACCTTGGAAGGAGGCAACGATAACCCTGGTGGCGATGGTGGCAACGATAGCGGAGAGGATGAGGTCTATTCGGGTATGAATGTCAATCCATCGTGGAGTATAGCCTATACGGGAGCCGGAGCTATCAACGGAACAGACTATAACCATACAGTTTCGGTTGTAAGCACCGATAACAACCCTTACACTATCGTTACAGTCTATGCAAGCGAGTACGATGCTTCTAAATTACGCGATTTGGGCGAGTGGCTCATTGAGGATATGAACTCCTATCTCGACTCCTACAACAGCTCCTATGGAACAACCTATGTGCTTGACGACTTGCTCTATCGTGGAAGTGGAATGACGGCATTCGACGACCTTAATCCGGGCTACTATGTTGCTGTGGCACTCGGCATTACCTCGAAGGGAGAGGTTAGTGGTTTGTATGCCGTATCCAAGACCTTCGAGATTAAGGAGGAGACCCCTACTTCGCTCTATTCGGCTTGGTTGGGCGATTGGGTTATCAATGGCGATAACAATGTGGCAAACGATGTGGTTATTGCGCGTAACGTAGCCAATAAATCAATCAATTTGATTGGCCTTATGGGTCTTCCATTCTATATTGCGGCAGACTATTCTACCGAGCGTAACGACATTATCTTCTACGCTCAGATGGTGGAGCAGGGCTACCAGTTTAGTGATGGCACTGTTGCCGATATTCTTCTTGTCGGATTGGATAAGGATGGTAAGTTCTACACTCTTGGCAATGGTAGCTACGATATCGCCATTGCCGGCGTTATCGAGGGTGGACAGCGTGCCATTGTACGCTACGGTGTGAATATAGCGGACTATCCTAAGTTTGTTGCAATGATGTTGATAGCACAGGTTGGTAATAGCTATTACAGCCTTGATACGAAGGAGGGAACTACCATTCCTGCATTCAATGTTATGGCTACTATTGATGCTCCGACCGCTACGGCAACACCACTCGCGGTGGAAGGCGTAGCAAAGAGCTATCGAAATGGCTTCAAGAAGTTGTCTCCAAGCCTCAAGCTTGGCAAGAGCATTTCACATCTCCGTCGCAGGTAGAAGAGACGAAAAATTTGAGAAATCCCGTCTGGCACGAAGCTATGACGGGATTTTTTGTGTCGTGTCTCTGCCATTGTGTCACACTCGACGTATATTTTGTCACACTCTCCTCCTCTAAAATAACAATTTTGGCAGAAACTTCGTGAAATATCGTTTTGGCAAGGGGTTTGCTCTGAAGAAAAGCGAAACGAAAATTGACAAAAACAATAAACAAATAAAAACTTAATGATTATGGGAAAGATTATTGGTATTGACTTGGGAACCACAAATTCGTGTGTTGCTGTTATGGAGGGCTCGGAGCCCGTTGTTATTCCAAACTCGGAGGGACATCGTACAACCCCTTCGATTGTTGCCTTCACCGATGGTGGAGAGCGTAAGGTAGGTGACCCTGCAAAGCGTCAGGCTATTACCAATCCAAAGCGTACAGTCTTCTCGATTAAGCGTTTTATGGGCGAGCAGTACGACAAAGTGCTTGGCGATATTGAGCGTGCTCCATACGCTATTGTTCGTGGTGCAAACAACACTCCACGTGTAGAGATTGATGGCCGTCAGTACACTCCACAGGAGATTTCGGCTATCACCTTGCAGAAGATGAAGAAGACTGCCGAGGATTATCTTGGCCAGGAGGTTACAGAGGCTGTTATCACCGTTCCTGCATACTTCTCCGACTCGCAGCGTCAGGCTACAAAGGAGGCGGGCGAGATTGCCGGTTTGAAGGTGCGTCGTATCATCAACGAGCCTACTGCAGCGGCGTTGGCTTATGGTATGGATAAGAAGAATAAGGATATGAAGATTGCAGTGTATGACCTCGGTGGTGGTACATTCGATATCTCTATCCTTGAGTTGGGCGATGGTGTGTTCGAGGTTAAATCGACAAATGGAGATACCCATCTCGGTGGTGACGACTTCGACCACGTATTGATTGACTATATGGCAGAGTTCTTCAAGGCTGAGCACGGTGTTGATTTGCGTCAGGACCCTATGGCGTTGCAGCGTCTGAAGGAGGCAGCCGAGAAGGCAAAGATTGAGCTTTCTTCGTCGCAATCTACAGAGATTAACTTACCATACATTATGCCAATCAACGGCATCCCACAGCACCTTGTAATGACTCTTACACGTGCTAAGTTCGAGCAGTTGTGCGACCACCTCATTCAGAAGACTATCGAGCCATGTCGCAACGCTTTGCGCGATGCAGGTTTGTCGGCTTCGCAGATTGACGAGGTGATTTTGGTAGGAGGTTCAACCCGTATCCCTGCAATTCAGAAGGTTGTTGAGGATTTCTTCGGTAAGGCTCCTAATAAGGGTGTAAATCCTGATGAGGTTGTAGCTGTAGGAGCTTCGATTCAGGGAGGTGTCCTCACAGGCGAGGTTAAGGATGTCTTGCTCTTGGATGTAACTCCGCTTTCGCTCGGTATCGAGACTTTGGGTGGTGTGATGACCAAGTTGATTGAGGCAAATACAACCATCCCTACTCGTAAGAGTGAGGTGTTCTCGACAGCTGCTGACAATCAGCCGTCGGTAGAGATTAACGTATGCCAGGGAGAGCGTCCATTGGCAAAGGATAACAAGAGCATCGGCCGCTTCCACTTGGACGGTATTCCTGCAGCTCCACGTGGCGTGCCACAGATTGAGGTTACATTCGATATCGACGCTAACGGTATATTGAATGTTTCGGCAAAGGATAAGGGTACAGGCAAGGAGCAGAAGATTCGTATTGAGGCTTCGAGTGGCTTGACCGAGCAGGAGATTCAGCGTATGCGCGACGAGGCAAAGGCTAACGAAGAGAAAGATAAGCTCGAGAAGGAGCGTATCGAGAAGATTAACGCAGCAGACTCCAATATCTTCGCAACCGAGAAGCAGTTGAAGGAGTATGGCGATAAGATTCCTGCAGATAAGAAGTCGGCTATCGAGGGCGCACTCGCAAAGTTGAAGGAGGCGCACAAGAATCAGGACGTTGCAGCTATCGACTCGGCTATCGCAGAGTTGAATACGGCATGGCAGGCCGCATCGCAGGATTTGTATCAGGCTCAGCAGGCACAGGGCGCACAGACAGATCCTAATGCCGGACAGCAGGGCAACCCTAATGCCGGACAGCAGGGTGGTCAGCAGGCACAGCCGGAGGATGTTGAGTTCGAGGAGGTTAAGTAATACCTTACCTTACATAAAGAGAGGAGGCACCTGCAAAGGTTGCCTCCTCTCTTATTATTGATTCAAGTGCTACCAACCGCGAAATCTTCGAATCGCCTCGTATGCTGCCTCGTGGCATCTTGCACGAGGATTTAAGCGAGAGAAGGACTCATTTTTGCGCGTCGGATGTACTCGGTTGCAGAGGAAGACGAAAATCAACTCCTCTTTTGGATCGACCCAAACCATTGTACCCGTGTATCCCGAATGTCCGAATCCCGAGTCCGATGCAGATGGGGCATAGTAATATCCTCGTTTTGTGAAGATTATTCTATCCTCAAAACGTCGTCGATCGAAACCGAGCGCACGGTGGTTACCATTTTCGGGATATTGACATTGAGTCCACTCCTTGATAGTCTTACGTTTGAAGTACTTTTTGCCACCGTAAGAGCCCTTATTTAACAACATTTGTAGAATCGGCGCAAGGCTCTCTGCACTTGCGAAAACTCCTGCATTTCCCGATACTCCGCCGAGTAGAGCTGCCGCTTCGTCGTGAACGTATCCGTGTGCTAATATCTTTCTGCCGAGACGTGTCTCTTCGGTTGGTACAATCTTGTCGAGTGGGTATTTGAGAGTAGGGTTGTAGGTTGCATCCTTTGCTCCAAGAGGCTTGTAGAACTCCTCGTAGAGATAATCTTCGTACTTGCGACCTGTTATACGTTCAACTATTGCAGGAATGCAATGGAATGGGGTGCAAGTGTAGTGAAAACTCTTTTCGCGTTGTTTCAATTCGCCTATACGCTGATACATCTTGGCGTGCGTATCCTTGCATACGAAGATGCTGTCGCAGAATTTATAGGGGAATGAGGCGCTCTGCTTGTCACTGAATAGCTCCGGGTTTAGTTCTCTCTTTTTATTGAAGAAAATAGGCCAAAAATAGATGTTCCTGATGCCGGCCTGATGTGCAAGAATTTCGCGCAGGGTACACTCCTCTTTGTTGGTGCCGCGAAACTCTGCAAACCATTTTGATAGTGGTTCATCCAACGATAGTCTTCCCTCTTCAACAAGGCGCATCAGACATAGCGTAGAGGCCATAACCTTCGTGCAAGAGGCGATGTCGTAGAGGTCGTTGTTTTTTACTCGCTGTTTGCAGTCGTAGGTGTGGTATCCGTAGCTCTTGTGATGAACAATCTTTCCGCGACGAGCCACCAGAATCTGACATCCCGGAAAGCATCGCTCGGCTATAGCGCGCGAAATAATCGTATCAATAGTGTTGTGCAGATACAACCCATTCATTCCAACGCTTTCGGGCGTTGCATATTCAAGAGGTCTGTATATGCGTGCCGAAGCGGTCAGAATAAGGGTGAATACAAACGATAAAAATAGTGCGATTCTCTTCATATATCCTTGCGGAAAACAATATAATTTTTGCAAAGATAGCGATTTGTTTCCCAATTCTGCCCACTTGCAGCAATAAAGTTTTTATAACGTTCAGACTACTTAATGTAGTATTCCGAGATAGGTCTGTAGCCCTTTTCCTGCATTAACGCATCCCAATTACGAGGCAGCTCGATACATACAGTTTCAAAGCCTCCGCCCGGCATTGTCTGAACCTTGTTTCGGCTGGAGTCGCCTGTGATAATAAAGGCGGTCATATCCTCTTTCATTGTCGGGATGGTCATCATCTCGGTCTCGGGAGTATCATACCATACCGGAGTTGGTGTTGTCGCTGCTCCCTCGGTGCGGGTGATATGGCCTCGCCAATTTCGGATTGGATGTCGCTCTTCGGGGTTGCTGCCCGGGTTGGCGTAGTAGTTCGCAAATACTCGCTCGTTGAGAGAACGTCGCGCAGTGCGGATTAAGTCTTGCTCGAGTGCATAAGGAGTGCGATATTTCGCGGCTAAATTCTTTGCTATCGGCTTTGTTAGGAGTATGGTGCGATAGGTAAATTGCTTACCACTGCCGAGAGCAAATTGACAACGCTCGGTGATGTCCCACGCAAGCAACTCCATAATCTTCTGCGGATTTGTGGTAGAAGGTGCCATGTTGTTTCCCCAAAGAAGTGTCGAGGATGTTGTTATGGTGTTGTCGTTCATCGTAAAGCCAAGACGTGCGTGGTATGGTTTCCAGCCGATTTCGCGACACGCCAACTCATCCTCTACCAAGCACCAAGGCATAGGGTATCCGAATGTGCCCATTCGATTCTGCTTGATGTAGTAGCCTGCCAAATTCATCAGAGCAAGACTCATAAATCGACCAATCGAAGCGTTTGCAGCCTCGTTAATCTGGCCTTGCCCGCAGTCGATGCCAAGTTGTCGTGCGATAGGACCATTCAGCCAGCAATATGGCACCCAAGCGTGTGTGCTGGCCAATGTGCGACGGAATGAAGGTGCGCCAATGGCCTTTGTCATGGCTATAAGAATCGGCATATACTCAGGTTTGCAACCCGCCATTACACCATTTACGGCCACGTGCCAAACGGTGGTGTTGCGATGTGCTACGGGGAGTATGGCGACCGTCTCGTCCCACTTTTTGTCGGTATATTTCAAGAACTCGCTAACCTTCTCGAATGTAGGTGGCGTGATTGGCAATCCATCCGACCAATTCATCTCGCGGAAGTGATTATTAACCTCTTGTAGTGTGCCGAAGAAGATGTCGTCGCGAATACCTACTTTGTTGTCCATGGTGCTGCGAGCTAACTCCTCGGCCGTGATAGGAGTGGTTAGAGCCTTCACAATCTGCGGCCACAATATCTCGCGTGTATTTTTTATCAACTCGTCGGTTGTATGTGATGCAAATGCTCCGGGATACTCTGCAACACGAGGTGCCGGCACGCCATTGTTTGTTGATGTGTAGAACACCTGCTCGGTAAATGTAGGTCCGGCAATAGCTACTGCGGGGATTCCGATATATTCGGCTGCTATGCACGAACCAACCTCCTTCGGAGTACATAGACCGCAACCGCAGTTACCCGAAATGACAGCATCAACACGCATTGAACGCAGTCTCTCCTGAAACTCATCCTTTGAGCGACGGGTTACTCCGGGAGCCGGATATACACCTGCCGAGCCAATTTCGTCAAGCAATATTACTCGTGCGGTAGGGTAGTGCTTCTCAATCAGACGTTTTATCTCGGGATGAGTTGTGCGGGCCATAAAGCTACCACCGACAATGGCGATTGTCTTTCCTTCGAGGGTGGTGAGGCGCGGAGCCATCTCTATCATTTTAACCGTTCCGCGACCTACGGGCGACACAACTGCATAGCCGTCACCTTTAACTGCGGCTGCACCCAATTCGGTTTTACAAGTTTCGTCGCATACAATACGAGTAGTGGGCTGAGCAAAAGCGATGTTTGTTGTAGCTAATGTTAATAACAGAAGTTTTACTATTTGTTTCATTGTGCTTATTGTTAGTTTGCGATATATAAGAGCGACCATTTTGACAAAAGTTAAATATAATGTTGCATATTTATTCGACATTGGGACTAAATCGCTAAAAAGTGGCTTGAGGGGTTGTTTATTGGAAAATTTTGGTTATCTTTGCACGATTTATCGCGTATGCGTGGGTTGCGCGCATAGGCTAAACGCGAACAATTAAATTACAATTATATTAACTAACAAAAATTTTTAACTCAAATGCAAAGCAAAGGAGTAATTAAATGGGTGGCCATTCTTATGGGTTTGGCCTGTCTCTATCAGCTTTCGTTTACTTGGAAGGCAAGTAGCGTTGAGAAGGATGCTGTAGAGTACGCAATGTCGTTCCCTGCTGATGAGCAGGTTTCGAAAGAACAGTACTACCTCGACTCAATCGAGAACAAGACTGTTTACAATATCGGTTTGACCTCGTTCACTTACAAGCAGTGTAAGGAGAAGGAGATTAACCTCGGTCTCGACTTGAAGGGCGGTATGAATGTTATGCTCGAGATTCAGGTTGAAGATGTTGTTCGTTCGCTTGCCGGTTCAAGCCAGAACGATCCTGCATTTGCAGCTGCACTTGCAGAGGCTGATAAGGCTCTCAAGGAGGGCTCGGGTGACTATATCGAGACTTTGGCTGAAGCTTATGCAAAGGTCTCTAATGGTCAGCCTCTCGCAGATATCTTCATCAGCCCTGATCGCAAGGATATCAAGTCGGGTATGTCTGATTCGGAGGTGGTTAAGATTTTGAAGGACGAGACCGATGCTGCTATTGCTGCTTCGTTTAACATTATCAGCAGCCGTATCGACCACTTTGGCGTTGTTCAGCCAAATATTCAGCGTCTTCCAAATTCCAACCGTATCTTGGTTGAGCTCCCTGGTGTTAAGGAGCCTGAGCGTGTCCGCAAACTCTTGCAGGGAACCGCATCGTTGGAGTTCTGGACAACATACAATGGCCAGGAGTTGCTTCCTGCATTGCAGCGTGCCGATATGGCCGTTAAGGCTTACCTCGATGCAAACAAGGAGGTTGAGGCTGCTGCCGAGACTGTAGAGAAGACAGAGGAGAAGAGTGATGCTCCGGCCCTGGCTGACGAGGTTTCGGCTGAGACTAAGGCAGAGGAGGCTGCTGCACGTTTCTCTCGTGAGCGTAATCCGTTGCTCTCTCGTTTGAATCCATCGTATGCCGGTGGTGCCGTTCTCGGTGCTGCTACTGCTGCAGATACTGTAGATGTTAACCGCTACCTCAAGTTGCCAGAGGTTCGCGATTGCTTCCCTAATGACGTTCGTTTCAAGTGGGGCATCAAGGGCGATAAGTTGGCTGATGGTCAGTTCTTCCTCTACGCTATTCGTGTTGAGCGTGCTGACGGCAAGGCTCCACTCGATGGCTCTGCTATCTCGGATGCTCGTGCAACTTATGCTCAGACCGGTGCTAATGCAGAGGTTTCGATGGCTATGAACTCGAATGGTATTACCGAGTGGGCTCGCCTTACAGGTGAGAATGTTGGTAAGTGCATTGCAATCGTTCTCGATGGTTATGTATATTCTGCTCCTGTAGTTCGCGGAAAGATTGAGGGCGGAAACTCGTCGATTTCCGGTGATTTCACAATTCAGGAGGCTCAGGACTTGGCAAACGTGTTGAAGTCGGGTAAGGTGCCGGCTCCTGCACGTATCATTCAGGATACAGTTGTTGGTCCATCACTCGGTCAGGAGTCTATCAACGCAGGTATGTTGTCGTTCCTTTTGGCCTTCTTGCTCGTTCTCCTCTATATGGGTATCTTCTACCGTACAGCAGGTTGGATGGCAGATGTTGCGTTGGTTGCTAACGTATTCCTCTTGATAGGTTGCCTCGTGTCGTTCGGTGCAGTATTGACATTGCCGGGTATCGCAGGTATCGTCCTCACAATGGGTATGGCTGTGGATGCTAACGTGATTATTTACGAGCGTATCAAGGAGGAGATTCGTGGTGGCAAGGGCATCCATGCTGCTATCAAGGACGGTTTCTCGAATGCATACTCGGCGATTATCGACGGTAACCTCACTACCATTATCACAGGTATCGTTCTCTTCGTATTTGGTAATGGTCCTGTTCAGGGCTTTGCAACTACTCTCGTTATCGGTATCTTGACTTCGTTGTTCTGCTCGATCTTCATCACTCGTTTGTTGATTGAGGCTATCGTTGCAAAGTGGGGCAAGATTTCGTTCTCGTACAAGTGGTCGGAGAATCTTCTCGCGAACTTCCACTTCGACTTCATCGGCAAGCGTAAGTGGGCTTACCTCACTTCGGGTGTAATCATCCTCGCAGGTGTTGCTTCGCTCGTATTCCACGGCTTGAACTACGGTGTTGAGTTCACCGGAGGTCGTACCTTCGTAGTTCGTTTCGACAAGAATGTTTCGGCAGAGGATGTTCGTCACGCTTTGGATGGTTCGTTCGTTGATGGCGACGCAGCAAAGACTTCGTTCGAGGTTAAGCAGTACGGTAAGGAGAACCAGATGCGTATCGTTACCCAGTACAAGTACGATGACACTTCGGAGGCTACAACTGAGGAGGTGGAGACTATTCTCTACAACGCATTGAAGCCTCTCTATGGCTACGATATCACTCTCGACGGTTTCCGCAGTACACAGGACGACCAGAACGGTATTGTTTCGGCTGATAAGATTGGTCCTGCTATCGCGAAGGATATGACCATGGGTGCTGTATTATCGGTACTCTTCGCCCTTATTGCAATCGGTTTGTACATCACATTCCGTTTCCGCAAGTGGCAGTGGGCAGCAGGTGCAACTCTCGCCCTTATCCACGATGCATTCCTCGTGATTGCATTGTTCTCGATGTTATACTCGATTATGCCGTTTAACCTCGAGATCAATCAGGCATTTATCGCTGCGATTTTGACTATCATCGGTTATTCGATTAACGATACCGTGGTTATCTTCGACCGTATCCGTGAGTACCTCTCGCTCTATCCAAAGCGCGATACCGTATCGACTTTGAATGCAGCGCTCTGCTCGACATTGATGCGTACATTGAATACTTCGGGTACAACCATCGTAACCCTCTTGGCAATCTTCATCTTCGGTGGTGAGACCATCCGTGGATTTGTATTCGCATTGCTTATCGGTGTTGTAGTGGGTACATACTCGTCTATCTTTATTGCAACTCCTCTTGCGTATGATATGCAGAAGAAACAGATAGAGAAATAATCTCTCGGTAGATAATGTAGAGCCGATGTGTCGCAAAGCACATCGGCTTTTTTATTGTTAAATATATGTTAAGCTAACATTAAATTATCGTTAAGTCTTTCGAGTTAGCGCCATACCTATTTATTATATAAGACAAATTTTTCTATATTTGCAATGTGTTAAGTCGGAACCACATATTGTCGTTGGTAGCAATTCTCTTGGCGATTCTCTGCGGAGAGAGCTTTGCGTGTGATGTTTCGGAATCACTCTCTGTTTCAGGAACAAACAAAAATTTGAATTATTTTGCTTTTGTAAACCAATTACGATTGTCGCATTTTGCTGTACAATCCGTTGTGTTATAGTATGAAAATTGCAAAATAGTTCAAAAAACAATGGAATATATAATTCTGCTTATTGCGCTTGTCGCAATTATTTGGAGTGCCGATACATTGGTTGCCGGATCGGTTGATATTGCTCGTTGTTATCACGTTTCGGACTTCGTTATAGGTGCAGTAATTGTTGGTATTGGTACCTCGTGTCCCGAGCTCTTTGTTAGTTCACTCGGTGCTTTTCAAGGACAGGTCGATGTCGCTATTGGTAACATTGTTGGCTCCAACATCTTTAATATCACCTTTATTCTCGGTGTCTGTTCGCAGATTTCGCCACTGACGGGTGGTGGTATTACTTTTGTGGATTATATGGTGATGATTGCAGCATCGATTATGCCGTTAGTACTTGTGTATAAGGGGCGTTTGTCTCGTGTAGCCGGAGCCGTGATGTTTGCTATGTTCGTGGCATACAATACATACCTAATTTATAATATATAACCTATATCAAGATAGTATGATACTTCAACTATTCACTTTACTTGGAGCTCTCGGAATGTTCCTCTACGGAATGAATATGATGAGTTCCGGACTTCAAAAGACCGCAGGAAGTCGTATGCGTGCATTCCTCGGTTCGCTGACCTCTAATCGCTTTAAGGGCGTTTTGACAGGTCTGGGCATTACCTCGGTAATTCAGTCGTCGAGTGCCACGACAGTTATGGTCGTAGGCTTTGTAAATGCCGGTTTGCTGGCTTTAGAGCAGGCTATCGGGGTAATTATGGGAGCCAATATCGGTACTACGGTTACAGCCTGGCTTATCTCGCTGCTTGGTTTTAAGGCAGATATCTCGATTTTCGCTGTGCCGTTGATGGCTGTTGGCTTTCTGTTGAGCATCTCAAAAATCGAGAAGCGTCGCAATATCAGTGAGTTTATCATCGGATTCTCGTTGCTATTCCTTGGCCTGTCACTGATGAAGAACTCGGTGCCTGATTTGCAGCAGACTCCTGAGGTCTTGTCATTTATCAAAACTTGGTCGGGCTTTGGTTTTGGCTCGGTGCTTATCTTCTTGGTCTTTGGAACTATTCTGACCCTTGTTTTGCAGTCCTCGAGTGCAACAATGGCACTTACGCTGATTATGCTCAACCTTGGTTGGTTGCCATTCGACATGGCGGCTGCTATGGTGCTGGGCGAGAACATTGGTACTACAATCACGGCCAATATTGCTGCTGCAGTGGCAAATGCCAATGCCCGTCGTGCAGCCCTTGCTCACACCCTCTTTAATCTCTTTGGCGTGATTTGGGCATTGCTTCTCTTTAGGCCTTTTATCTCGCTCGTCTGCATTATTATCGAGGCTATCGGCTATTCGAGCCCTATGTCTATCGCCTATGGTTCAACCAATTCGCTCGATGGCGAAGCTTCAATCTCGGCGTTGTATGGTCTTTCGATGTTGCATACATTGTTCAACACCTTCAATACCTGTATCTTGATATGGTTTGTGCCACAGATAGCTAAGATTGTAACCTTGGCTATCAAGCCGAAGAATGACAAGGATGAGGATGTCGTACACCTTAAATTTATCGATGCCGGACCTATGGGAACAGCCGAGTTGGCCATCGATCAGGCGAAGAACGAGACAATTCATTTCGGAAATATCCTTCGCAATGAGCTCGGCTATATAAAATCGGCAATTAACGCAACTACCGAAGCCGATTTTGAATTCTATCGAGGCAAACTCATTAAGTATGAGGAGATTTCCGATAGAATAGAGTACGAGATAGCATCATTCCTAAACTCCCTCCCACAAGACTCTATAAGCGAAAAAACGCGAGTACAGTCGAAGGCTCTCTTCAAGATTATTGGCGAGATGGAGAGCCTTGGCGATTCGGGCGAGGCAATTAGTCGTATCCTTTCTCGTCGCAACGAACACGGCAAACGCTTTACCGACAAAAATGTGGAGCAGATTGACAAGATGCTTCAACTTCTCGATAATACCTACGCTATTATGATTGCCAACCTCGAGAAGGGCTTTGATGGTAAGGCCGATGTCGCACTTGCCGTGGAGGCCGAAGTCGAACTCAACGATATGCGCAATCGCCTTCGCGAGGAGGAGGTTCGCAATATTGAGGAGGGCAAGGAGAGTTATACCTCATCGGTCTATTACATCGACCTTATCTCCGAAATCGAGCGAATGGGTGATTACATCATCAATATCTCCCAAGCCCTGTAAAAATAGATTTTAAGGGGCGGTTGCTTCGTTATACTTCGGTAGCCGAGTTGCTCACATAGGTTTACTATGCTGCGCACTCGGCTCCTTGTTTGCCTTGCAACCGCCTCCTTAAAATCTATTTTACCTATTTTTACGCTTTTTTATTTTCTCAGTGCAATATCCTCGTTGAGTGTTGTTCATTTGCAAAATAATTTCTAATTTTGTCGCACCAAACGACTTGTGTTTGCAGTCGTAAGGTGTACATATAGAAAGTGTTTTCGCAGTCCTTCAAAGAAAATGTGGAAGTTTTCAGTACAAGAGGGCGAACGGATAGCACTCATTTCTTGTATAGTTATGTGGCTATGCACTCTCTTTGCATATACCCATACTATCCAAGTGTGGGGATATTGCGTCGTTTATTCTTGTACAGGTCATTCCACAACCTTCTTTGATGTAAACGAAAGCCAACTCCACACTTTCTTTATTTATATAATTGCCTTATTCGGGGTTGGTGGGCAAAAACTATTTCTACAATGAAAAAATTGTTGTGTTTTCTGTGTGTTGTCGTACCTTATATTAGTTATGGACAATACAGTTTGTATGTTAATGAGTCTAAATTTCTAGAACTCCCAGATCCTCCTATGGATGGTATCATTGAAAACGCTTGGTGGAGTAGTAATAAGTCGGAAATCTTTTTTTACGACAATAGCGAGGTTGGGGCTATTGTATATCCTAAGCACTACTTTGAAGGTACTGCGACTATTTCTTGCAGTTACTATTACTCATATTTAGGATATGACGGATACATGCATGCATCTCAAGGTATACACACATTTTATGTCACATGCAAATCGGTGATTACAACATTACATGATAGCTATGTGGAAATAGAGCTAGGGGGGCGATATACTATACGGTATACAAGAGGAGCATCCTCCTTTGGTAATCCTGATATAACATGGGAATCCAGTAATACAAATGTTGCAACTATTAATAGTAATGGTACTGTGACTGCGGTAGGCTTGGGTGTTGCTACTATAACCTGTGATCCTATTAATGGACCAAAGGTTTACTGCGAAATTCGAGTGTGTGAAAAACCTGTTGGAGGCGGCAGTAATGATGGCGGAAACGGGGATAATAACGAAAATGCTGATGGCTCGGCTGGTAATATGTACGAGCAGTCGATTCAACGAATTGATAACTTGAAACTTCGAGCAAAAGGGTATTTGCCTAAATAGAAATGTGCAATATTAATATTATTACAATGGGAAAGAGAATAGATACAATCAATTATATCGGTCCAAATGTAAAAGTGATTTACATTAATGTAGAATGTGGATTTAGTTCTAGTTATGGAGAATACGGGAACGCAGGACCTCATTTTAATGTCGAAGCTAATGGTGAGTTTTAATTTTACTTTTATGAGAAGTATGGTCAAGAAAATTTTTATTGTTGGAGCCTATATATTTTGCGCAGTTTCGTGTCAAAAAGATATAGATGAGATGATATCAGTAGTTCCTAATCGGAAAATTATAACTATTAGTGCGGAAATAAATGATACACGTACTTACATTGCAGATGAATCTAATGGTATAGTTAAGTGGAGTGAAAATGATCAGTTGAAAGTTATTGAAAACGCAACATCATACAGTTCCACTTCGCATATATCTATTGATGATAATGGAAAAGCTAAATTTACGGTAGCATTTGAAGCAAATACGAGTGCAACAGAGTTTACATACAATGCCATATACCCAGCATCATCGGTAATTGAAGATGCAAAAATCAATACAGAAAAAGTGAAAGTGCTTGTAAGTGACGAACAAAATCCTACAGAAACATCCTTTGATTCTCACGCAGATATCTTAGTCTCAAAACAAATTGTAACGAGTAGTCAGCCAGCGGAACTTGATATGCAATTTAAGAGATTAGTTTCTATCGGAAAACTTACTTTAAAGAATCTTCCTGTAGAAGACAAGGTGCATAGAGTAATATTCATCGCTGGCGATGAGGATATACTTGCGGGGCGCAACTATGTTGATGCAACTACAGGCAAAGTCATAAGGTATGGCTACAATAATTCCACAAATACCATCACTTTGAACTATAGTAGCCCTATAACTACTCGCGATATATATTTTACTTGTAACCCTTTTGAAATGAACGAGGATGAGGTGTTTACTGTTGTCGCAGTTTGTGATGGTACGACTTATACACGAGAGGTTATAATTCCAAATGGAAAGTCCCTGAAATTTACCGAAGGTAATATGTCAAGCTTTACAGTGGATATGAGTAAGGCAACACAAGAAAAAAATGAGTTGTCGTCAAAGTTTAATATCCCAATTATACAATGGAACATGACCAAGAATGAAATAACTCAAGAGATGAGTAATTACGAACTCTTGCACTCTGATGATACTACGCTGATTTATAGTGGAATAGGAGCAGAGGATATTATTGCTTATTCTTTTGTGTATGATCAATTGGATGCATCCATAGTATATGTGCCAAGCGATAGAATTTCTCTTTCTGATATAAATGCACTTTTTAGTGAGTATGAAAAAATCGATCAGTACAACGGCTTTTATAATAGTGAAAAGTCTACCTTTGCGAATATCTCATCAGATGGTGCCTACCACTGCATAGGCTGGGCAGAGTGTATTAAGGAGAAAATAGGTTCTGCAAAAAATAAAATATGGTATACAAATGGTAGTACTACAGATGCAACAGTTCCTTGTAAAACAGATGCTTTCGGTGTTAATATAATATCAAATAAGTATGATGTAGATAATGAGTGTTGGGTTATTACCTTTGATGGTGATGTGAAAAGAATTGGTGAAAGAGCGTTTTCAAGTGCAGAGGATATGACGACCATAACACTTCCTACTAGTGTTACGATGATTGGAGAGTATGCATTTTATGGATGCAGTTCGCTGACAAGTGTTACAATTCCTGATAGCGTTACTTCAATTGGAGATCACGCGTTCTATTCTTGCACCTCGCTGACAAGTGTTACAATCGGCAATGGTGTTACTTCAATTGGAGATTATGCACTCGGCAATTGCAGCTCGCTGACAAGTGTTACAATTCCTGATAGCGTTACTTCGATTGGATGTTATGCTTTTCGTGAATGTACCAACCTAATAGAATTTAAGGGCAAATGTGCTTCGGACGGAGGTTGTAGTTTAATTGTTGGTGGCGAACTAGTGGCATTTGCTCCAGGATGTGGTGTCGTCGAATATACAATTCCTAATAGAGTTACTACGATTGGAGAGGGTGCATTTTATAGATGCGGTTCGCTGACAAGTATTACAATCCCTGATAGTGTTACTGAGATTGGAGGTTATGCATTTTGGAATTGTAATAATCTAAAAAATGTATATTGCAAACCCGTGTGTCCTCCTAATGGTGGACAGAATATGTTTTATAATAACGCCTCTGATCGTAAGATTTATGTTTGTGTGGAATCGCTTAATGTATACAAGAATGCTTACTACTGGAAAGATTATACCAATGATTTTGCAACTAATGGAAATATCACAGACGATCAAACAACAATAATATATTATACTACAAACAATGGTGAAATTATCGAACCTTTGCTGCCGGTTAAAAGCAATAGCTACAGTAATGGTATAGGAGAGTTAGTCGTATACGGAGAATTAAGAATCTTACCAGGAAATGCCTTCAAAGGTTGCAAATCGTTGACAAGTATAACAATCCCCGATAGCGTTACTTCAATTGGAGATTATGCACTCGGCAATTGCAGCTCGCTGACAAGTGTTACAATTCCTGATAGCGTTACTTCAATTGGAGATCACGCGTTCTATTATTGCACCTCGCTGACAAGTGTTACAATCGGCAATGG
>JAZQIS010000073.1:0-3192 GCA_045541235.1 Alistipes sp. | reverse complement strand
AATGCCCCACACCTGTATATAGCTATACATTGGCATAGAACATACCAATCGCATATATACAAGAAATAGGTGTTGTTCGAATATCCTTTACTTCTGAAAACTTCCACATTTTCGATTAAGGACTGCGAAAACACTTTCTATATGTCTGCCGTTCAGCCACAAAAAGCCGTTCAGTACTGCAAATATAGAAACTTTTTCGCAAACAAACAACACCTCGCAGGGCATTGCTCCCATAAAAAAGAATAAAAGCAAGAAAACCCTTAATTTTCAACTCTCAACTCTCCACTCTCAACTTTTTTTGTTATATTTGCACGATTATATAATTATAAAAAAAGAAGAGACTTTGGCACGGACAAAGAAAAATAGTGAGGAGCAGGGCGGAAATTCGGGTAAAACCGAGTTGATGAAGCAGTACGATGAGATTAAGGTGCAATATCCCGATGCGATTTTGCTCTTTCGTATGGGCGATTTCTACGAGACTTTTGGCGCGGATGCTATCGAGACGAGTGCAATACTCGGCATTACGCTGACACGTCGAGCTAATGGAGGTGCTGCAACGGTGGAGCTTGCAGGTTTCCCTCATCACGCCATCGATTCGTATCTCCCGCGCCTTGTGCGTGCCGGTAAGCGAGTGGCGATTTGTGAGCAACTCGAGGACCCTAAACTCACAAAAAAACTCGTTAAACGAGGTGTTATAGAGTTGGTAACGCCTGGCGTAGTGCTCGAGAATAATGTCGTAGAACAGCGTGAAAACCACTACCTTGCATCGGTCTATTTTGGCCAGCACGCTACGGGTGTGGCCTTTTTGGATTTGACTACGGGCGAGTTTTCGGTTGCCGAGGGCGACGACCGCTATATCGAGAAGTTGCTCTCGTCGTTTGCGCCGAAGGAGATTGTCTATCAGCGAGGCTTGAAGGAGCGTTTTGTTGCCACTTTTGGTTCGCGTTACTATATCTACTGCCTCGAGGATTGGGTCTTCTCGTATGAGGTAAATTATGGCAAACTCAAGACTCACTTCGCGGTGCCATCACTCAAAGGCTTCGGCGTGGAAGGGATGCGTGATGCCATCTCGGCAGCGGGAGCTATACTCTACTATCTTGAGTTTACACAGCACAACAATGTTGCGCATATCTCGTCGCTGTCGCGTCTCGATCGCGAGGAGTATGTTTGGATTGACAAGTTTACTTCGCGCAATCTCGAACTCTTTGTTTCGAGTGGTGGCGATGCTGCATATTCGTTGGCGAGAACTCTCGACAGAACCCGTACGGCAATGGGTGCGCGATTGTTACGTCGTTGGATTGCAATGCCGATTCTCGATTTGAAGCGCATCAACGACCGCCAGGATATGGTCGAGGTCTTTGTGAAGGATGCGGCTACGCGCTCGGTGGTAAATGAGCTCCTCTCTATGACGGGCGATATCGAGCGAATAGCTTCGCGTATAGCCTCGTTGCGCGTGTTGCCTCGCGAGATGATACAACTGAAAAATTCATTGGAGGCAATCGAACTGTTGAAGGCCGCTTTGGAGTCGTCAGATAGTGATGTTCTGCACGTTGCCGCCTCAAAAATCGACCCTCTGACCGAGGTTTCGCAGCGCATTGGGCGGACTATATATCCCGACCCTGCGACCAATCAGATTCAGAAGGGAGGTATTATTGCTGATGGTGTGTCGGCGGAGTTGGACGACTTGCGCCGAGTGGCTCTGCACGGCAAGGAGGTACTCCAAAAGATTCAGGAGCAGGAGAGCGAATTGACGGGTATCCCTTCGCTCAAAATCGGTTATAACAATGTCTTTGGCTACTATATCGAGGTGCGCAATACCCACAAGGATAAGGTGCCCGAGCGTTGGATTCGCAAGCAGACTTTGGCTGCAGCCGAACGATATATTACCGAGGAGCTGAAGGAGTACGAGCAGAAGATTCTCGGAGCCGAGGAGCGTATCTTGCAGCTCGAACAGCAGATATACAACGACCTGATTGCCTATGTGACAGGCTCGTTGCGCGAGATTCAGCGAAATGCGCAGATTGTGGCCCGAATAGATTGTCTCTACTCGTTGGCGGTGGTTGCCGTGGAGCGTAAGTATGTGCGCCCCGAGCTGAACAATTCGACTACAATAAAGCTTAAGTCGGCACGACACCCCGTAATCGAAACCTTGATGAAGGTTGGCGAGCGATATATCCCGAACGATGTGATGCTCGATACCGAGTCGCAACAAATTATGATGATTACAGGTCCGAATATGTCGGGTAAGTCGGCTCTGCTGCGCCAAACGGCCCTTATTGTGCTGATGGCGCAGATGGGCTCGTTTGTGCCTGCTGCAAAGGCGGAGATTGGCTTGGTGGATAAGATTTTTACCCGTGTCGGAGCATCAGACAATATCTCGCAGGGCGAATCGACCTTTATGGTCGAGATGTTGGAGTCGGCAAGCATCCTCAATAATATCTCGGAGCGCAGTTTGGTGTTGCTCGATGAGATTGGTCGAGGCACAAGTACCTACGACGGCATTTCGATAGCGTGGGCTATGGTGGAGTATCTCCATAACCACCCTACGGCGCACCCTCGCACACTCTTTGCGACGCACTACCACGAGCTGAACGATATGGAGCAGGTCTGCAACCGCGTGAAGAATTTTCACGTTTCGGTCAAGGAGATTGACGGCACGGTGGTATTCTTGCGTAAGTTGGAGCGTGGAGGTACGGAACACTCGTTCGGTATCCACGTGGCACGATTGGCAGGTATGCCTGCGACGATTGTGGAGCGCGCTACGGCAATTCTCGGTGCGTTGGAGAAGGCGTATGGAAATAGCGATATGGTGCCAAAGGGGGAGCTTCGCAAGCGTGGCAAGAAGGCCTCGGCACAGGGCGTTGCCGATGCTGCGGAGTCGGTGCGACCTGCCGATGTGCAACTCTCGATGTTCCAACTCGACGACCCCGTTTTGGTGCAGATTCGCGACCAAATCAAGGGGCTTGATATCAACTCCCTCACTCCACTCGAGGCGTTGAATAAGTTGAACGAAATCAAGAAGATAGCAGGAATATAACAAACGGAAAACGGGGTAATGATGCCAAAAGCGGCGCTTGAGTAAAAATATAAGTCGCTGTATATTTGGAAATTACAGCGATATTTTAGAGATTAGTAGAAACCGGTTTCTACTAATCTCTATTTTTTATGGTAAAAAAGCGCAAAATTCGTTGT
>JAZQIS010000072.1:0-2061 GCA_045541235.1 Alistipes sp. | reverse complement strand
TGAGCATTTCAAAGACTTTGTGAAGTGGTATCTTTTCCTGCAAAGTAATCAGGGAAAGGCAAGCAAAAAATAGGGCGAGAAAAACTCCGTTTCTCGCCCACTATTTAATGACTAAAAAGCGCCACTTTTTGCATCATTACCGGTTTACTATATCATAAACACGTGCCCAACAAAAACGGAGCAACCTTTTTGGCTGCTCCGTTCTGCTATTTAGGGTAAATTTTAATTACTCCTTGTGGTGGTCGCGACGTGGACGGCGATCTCCGCGCTCAGGGCGGTCTCCGCGTGGAGCGCGTGGCTTACGCTCTGGCTCCACCCAACCCTCTGGCTTTGGAAGGAGTGCCTTGTGCGAAAGACGCAACTTGTTGGTCTTCTGGTCGATACCAATCAACTTGACATCAATCTCGTCACCCTCCTTAAGGCCTGTCTCGGCCATGGTCTCGAAACGCTTGTAGTCAATCTCCGAGATGTGGAGCAATGCCTCCTTGCCCGGAAGAATCTCTACGAAAGCACCGAAATCTACAATCGACTTGATTGTTCCGTGGTACTCCTCGCCAACCTCAGGAACAGCTACGATACCCTTGATGCGAGCCATTGCTGCATCGATCGAAGCCTTATCTACACCGAATACATCAACCAATCCCGAAGTCTCGGTCTCGGTGATAGTAATAGTTGTGCCTGTAGTCTTCTGAATATCCTGAATTACCTTGCCGCCAGGGCCGATAACTGCACCGATAAAGTCCTTATCGATAACAATCTGCTCGATACGAGGTACAAATGGCTTGTAGTCCTCGCGTGGCTCGGCGATGCACTCGGTAATCTTGTCGAGGATGTGCAAACGACCTACGCGAGCCTGCTCCAATGCCTGAGCCAAAACCTCGTACGAAAGGCCATCAACCTTGATATCCATCTGTGTTGCAGTGATACCGTCGCGAGTACCTGTTACCTTGAAGTCCATATCGCCCAAGTGGTCCTCATCGCCCAAGATGTCCGACAATACGGCCCAACGACCTGTTGCCGAATCCGAGATAAGACCCATTGCGATACCCGATACAGGCTTCTTCAACTTTACTCCTGCATCCATCAACGCCATACAGCCTGCGCAAACAGTTGCCATAGACGACGAACCGTTCGACTCGAGGATGTCCGAAACTACGCGAACAGCATACGGATTCTCCTCACCTACAGGAACCATAGGTTTCAATGCACGCCAAGCGAGGTGGCCGTGGCCAATCTCACGACGGCTGACACCGCGCGATGCCTTAGCCTCACCTGTCGAGAATGGAGGGAAGTTGTAGTGGAGTACAAACTGCTCCGAACCCTGGAACAACACCTCGTCGTGCTGCTTCTCATCGAGCTTGGTGCCGAGGGTTACTGTCGAGAGCGACTGAGTCTCGCCTCGGGTGAAGATTGCCGAACCGTGAGCGCAAGGGAGATAGTCAACCTCGCACCAGATTGGGCGAATCTCGTCGGTACGACGACCATCGAGACGCTTACCCTCGTCGAGGATCATATTGCGCATGGCCATCTTCTGAACATCGTCGTGGAAGTACTTGTGGATAAGTGGAGCCTTCTCCTCCAACTCCTCCTCGGTGTAGCGAGCTGCGAACTCTGCCTCCAGAGCGTCGAATGCCTCGGCGCGTTCGTGCTTCATTGTGCCACTTGTAGCGATAGCGTATGCCTTGTCGTACAACTCCGAGATGATAGTCTGACGCAACTCCTCGTCGTTAGTCTCGTGGCAGTACTCGCGCTTCACATCCTTGCCGAGCTCCTTCATCAACTCGATCTGTGCAGCGCAGTGAACCTTGATAGCCTCGTGAGCGTACTTGATAGCGCCGAGCATAACCTCCTCGCTAACCTCCTTCATCTCACCCTCAACCATCAGGATATTATCGATGGTACCTCCGACCATAATGTCGAGGTCCACATCCTTCATCTGCGAGAATGTAGGGTTGATGCAGTACTGACCACCGATGCGAGCTACGCGCACCTCTGAGATAGGGCCACCGAACGGAATATCCGAAACGGCGAGTGCAGCTGAAGCAGCAAGACCGGCAAGTG
>JAZQIS010000071.1:0-6569 GCA_045541235.1 Alistipes sp. | reverse complement strand
AATAGAGTACAGAGAACAGAGAATAGAGAGGTTAGGGAATTTAGGGAATTTAGGGATAACTGGGGTTTACGGGGGGGGGGGCACCTTCGGTGCTTACTGGGGTTTACTGGGGAGTTTCTCCGTTTTCCCTTAATAACCCTTAATAACCCCTAATAGCCCCTAATAACCCTTACTGGCCCTTACTTGCCTTAAACTCCTATTTCTTGTCAGAAGTCGTGAGATGTGGTGCATCGTAAAAGAAAGACCTTCTACCAACCAACAAAAATTGGAATTTAAGCAGATGGTTGCAAGGCTTGCGATTACGAAAGAGCCGTTCAGAATGATTTTATTTCTTGTCAAAAGTTGTGAGATGTGGTGCATCGCAAAAGAAGAGTCCTCGGGATAGTACAAGTAGTACAGCCCGAGGACTCTTACTTTTAACGATGTGCCGCAGATTGCGGCTTATCACAAGAAATTACTTGAGGGGGCGGAGAACAAACTTAAACTCTCTATCCTCGTATGGGATACGGTACTCCTCACGTGGGAGACGGCCCCACGAGTTGATACAGCCGACACCCATCTGCGCCTGGTCTATATTTACATAGGTGTTGCCATCCTTTGTGAGACGCTGCGCAAACTTCTTATACTGCTCAGAGTGGATATCAATCTGACTTGGGGCATACGGGATGGCGGTAGCCTGGAAGAGTACGTCACTGACAACCTCGAAACCACGTCCTGCGGTATCGGTGATACGCCACCAGCGGAGGTCGCAGTGCGAACCACACTCCTGCGGACGTGCGTAGTATGGCCAGAATTGGTCGGCAACGCTCTGCTTGTAGATGCCCACGAGTGCGCTGCTTGTGCGGTCGATGTAGGTCTCGTGCTCGCCTGCACCATAGAACTCGATAGTGTCGAACGCCTCAGGCATTGCCAACTCCACTCCATAGCGCAAGAGATTCTCAATCTTCAACTCGCCCTGGCCCTTGTTCATCTTCTCGCTTACGCCGATAGTACCGTCGGGAGCGATAAGGTAGGACATAGTAACCGTAGCACCCGTCTTGACATACTTATATACGGCCTTCACCTCCACGCACTTGTTCTTGAGGAGCTTCGAGTCGAACTTGCTCATCATAGGGACATCGTTGCGCCATAGCAACCACGCAGCGTGGTTATTGCGTGTCTTCTTGCTCTTGCGTACGCCATAGTCGTTCTCCACCATTGCACGGTAGAACTGAGGCTTGAGAGGCTTACTGAGGAGCTCGGTGCCCTTGTACTTGTAGGAGCAGAGGAAGCCCTCCTCGTTGAAGGTTGCCACGAAGGAGTCGCCCACAATCTTGTTGCCATCGAGAACCACCGAAACAGGCTCCTTCTTATCCACGCCCTTAGGCTGTGCCGCCTCGAAGGCCGCTGCCGCATCGTAAGGGGTGAGGATAAACTGATTACGTGCGACCTCATAGCCTGCAGGGAGGAGTGGCTCTGCACTCTTCAACACGAAGGATACATTGAGCAACACCTCGCCCTTCAAGGCCTTGACATCATTGGCATTGTAGCCGAGCTGAATCTCCGTCTTGCACTGCGGAGCGATGCTCAACTGCTCGATAACGCCCGACTTAACAGCCTTGCCGTTAGCCACAAGGGTCCATACAAGGCGTACATTGCCCACACCCTTGAAGAAGTTCTCGTTCAAGACCGAAACACGACCTGCCACAGCATCGGTACCTGTAGCCCAGATATTCTGATACTGCTGCTTAACCTCGTAGGCCGATGGGTGATACTTGCGGTTTGCAGCGATAAAGCCGTTGCAGCAGAAGGAGTCGTCCGAAACATCAAACTTGTTCCAGCAACCGCCGTAGCGATAGGTCAGCTCGCCCGTCTTCTCGTCGCGCCAAGCCAAAGCCTGATCTACGAAGTCCCAGATGAAACCACCCTGATAGGTTGGGTACTTGCGCACCAAATCCCAATACTCCTTCAAGCCTCCGAGCGAGTTACCCATAGCGTGAGCATACTCACACTGGATAAGCGGACGCTTGTAAGGGTTCTTGCCCTCGGCGTGCGCGATACACTCCTCGTATGTTGCATACATCGGGCAGTCGATATCGGTGTTGTGGATACCCTTATTCTTGTGGTAGCGCACCACATTGGCCTGCTCGTAGTGCACAGGACGCGACTTGTCGTAGGCCTTAATCCATTCGTAGCACTTGTGGAAGTTAGGACCATTACCCGCCTCGTTACCGAGCGACCAATAGATGATGGATGGGTGGTTGTAGTCGCGCAATACCATACGCTGGTCGCGAATAAGGTGTGCCTCCTCGTAGTCCTGACTCTTTGCCAAGGTCTTATCCTTGTAGCCCATACCGTGCGACTCGATATTACCCTCGTCGCAGACATAGATACCATACTCATCACAGAGGTCGTACCAGAGTGGCGAGTTAGGATAGTGGCAGGTACGAACGGCGTTGATATTCAACTCCTTCATAATCTGAATATCGCGAATCATATCCTCGCGGGTAACGTAGTAACCCGTATTAGGGTTCATCTCGTGGCGGTTGGCACCCTTGATAAGGATTGGGCAACCATTGACGAGCAACTGCGAGTTCTTAATCTCAACCTTGCGGAAACCCACCTTGAAGGCTGTGGCCTCGATGGTCTTCTCTCCGTTGAGAACCTCGACAATCAGGCGATAGAGGGTAGGAATCTCGGCACTCCACGGCGAGACATTGCCGAGGTGCCAGCAACGCTCTACCTTGCCCTTAACTACGGTGAGAATCTCCTGCTTCATCTGCTCACCCGCAGGGTTCTCGAGGGTAAGACGAACATTCTTCACGCCCTTTGTGGTGGAGATGTTGATGTCGAGGTGTCCGTTGGTATAGTTGTCCTGAAGGTCGGCAACGAGTTTCACATCCTCGAGGTGCTTCTTATCGCGAGCATAGATGTAGCAGTCGCGACCGATACCCGAGAGACGGAAGAAGTCCTGGTCCTCGAGATATGTACCGTCGCACCAACGATAAATCTGCATTGCAAAGAGGTTCTCCGAACCCTCCTTCACATACTTTGTAATCTCGAACTCAGCCTCCAGCTTCGAGTCCTCGCTGTAACCTACATAGTGGCCATTTACCCACAACGAGAGGTTCGATGTAGCCGAGCCGATATGTACGAAAATCTGCTTACCGCGCCACTCCGAAGGAATCTCGATATTGCGACGGTAGGAGCCTACAGCGTTGCGCTCGGTCGGAACATACGGAGGGTTGCTCTTGTAGAAGTTCTTCCAGGCATAGCCGCTATTCTTGTAGAGAGGCACGCCATAGCCGTTCATCTCCCACAAGCCGGGAACAGGCATCTTTCCCCACGCCGAATCGTCGAACTTAGGGTCCCAAAACTCTACAGGCTGCGGGTCGGTAGCATTGGCGGTCCAATAGAAATTCCAAACTCCACCAATCGAGCGATAGAGAGGCGACTGAGTGAAGTCGTGCTCCGAAACTGCACCCTCGGCAGTAGGAGTGACGATAAATGTGGAGCGCATCGGCATACGATTTTCCTCGAAGAATTTAGGATCCTGCCACTTAGGGTCCTTCGCTGCCATAGCATTGGCTCCGATGGCCAGAGCTGCAAGGCAAAGAATCAGTCTTTTCATTTTGTTTGAATTTTAAGTTAATTTTAATTATATAAATCTCTTCATTTCCCTACTATCTCATCGAGTTCATACGGATACTCGCCTTGACGAGCGCAATGGCACGTACTCGGCTCATCTCCACATCCTTGTCGGCGTGGTGCTGATTCTGCGACACAAGACGGATATAGCCCTCTTTGTCCGAACGCTGCACATACTTGATGGTTACATACTCCTCGCCATCGAGGTCTATCGAGAGCAGATACATATCGCCCCAAAATACATCGTCGAGGTCGTGCAACTGCTTGTAGAGGACAATATCGCCACTCTTTAGAAGGGGATACATCGAATCGCCCACCACATAGATTGCACCGTCGCACTTTGGCAGATTGGGGATATGGATATAGTTGATTGGGTCATACTGCCCCTGCTGCTCAAAGAGAGGGACAAGCCCTGCGGTGGCCTCTATCGAGTAGAGTGGCACCGACTGCAACGGCATCGACATCTCTCCCCCGTGGCCGAAGGAGGAGGCAAGTGCAGGGTCGGCATTGAACATCTCCCCCTTGCCCGTCTCCATCCAGGCAGGGTTCACATTCAGGTCGTGAATCAATATATTTCGGTTGCGTGCCGAGAGACGAGCCTTTCCGGTCTCTATCATCGAAAGAGCCGTCTTGCCCACTCCAAGTCGTTGAGCCAATTGCTCTTGCGTCAAACCCAACCGTTTTCGTATAAGTTTTAACCGACCTCCCATATATTCTATTAAATTCTTTTTATACAATTTTTGGACTTTTTGAGTAGCAAAAATCCATTTGTTGAACTATATTTGCCCTCGCAAAGTTAATCATTCTGTACGAAAAAAACAAACATTTATTAACCAATAACCAAATTATTTTATGAAAAGACCTATATATAAATTGGCGGAGGAGGACTATGCAGCCCTTGCCGCCGAGATTAAGGGGCGACTACTGACCCCTTGTTACTTTACCGGCACCGTCGAGAGCATCGGAGCAGGTGGCGAGAGCCTCCGACTAACGGCCTCGCTCATCCTCTACCGACGACGCGTTGCCGACAGCGCGCAGTATGACGCACACGACACCATCTACGATGTGGCCTCCGTATGGTGGGACTTCCTATGCGAAGACGAGGAGGGAGTTATTGCCGACGATTTCGACTACAACAAGTTGTTGAACCATCTAATCGAGGAGTAGGTCTATTATGAGATTCAGAGATTTTGCAACCGAGGTATATCCGTTTTTGGAGATACAACCCTTCCACGAGGTCTATTATCGCGTTCTCGAGGCCTTTGCCCGAGGCGACATCCGCCGACTCATAATCACCATGCCGCCGCAGCACGGCAAGTCGGTGGGAGCCACCACCCTGCTCCCCGCCTATATGCTTGGGCTCAACCCCGACATCCGCATCGCAATAGCCTCCTATTCAGGCTCTTTGGCCTCGCGATTCAACCGTCGCGTACAGCGCATTTTGGAGAGCCGCGAGTATGGCGAACTCTTTCCCGAGACGACAATCAAGCAGGGCTCGAAACCTGCAAACTACATCCGCACCTCCGACGAGGTGGAGATTATCGGACACGATGGCGCACTCCTTTCGGTGGGTCGCGAAGGGTCGCTCACGGGCAACCGCGTAGATTGCTTTATTTTGGACGATTTATACAAGGATGCAATGGAGGCAAACTCCCCCATAATACGCGAAAATTGCTGGGAGTGGTACACCTCGGTAGTGCGAACGAGAATGCACAACTTTTCGCGCGAACTGATAGTCTTTACACGCTGGCACGAAGAGGACCTCATAGGCACAATTACCCGCAAGGAGCCTTGCCGTGAGTTGCAGAGTTTCAGCGACTTGGAGAATATTGGAGAGGATGAGTGGCTCTATCTCAACTTCGAGGCTTTGAAGGCCTCTCCACCCACCGAGACAGACCCTCGAAAGTTGGGCGAAGCACTGTGGGAGGAGCGACATTCGGCATCACTTTTGCTACAAAAACGTAAGCTCGACACGTTGCGTTTTGAATGTATGTATCAGGGACACCCATCTTCGCGTGAAGGACTGCTCTATGGCGACTCCTTTGGCGAGTACGACACCCTGCCACACGAGATAGTGCGATATGGCAACTACACCGACACGGCCGATACGGGCGACGACTACCTCTGCTCCATCTGCTATGCGGTGGATACCGACGGAGTAATCTACATCTGCGACGTGGTCTATTCGCGTGAGCCTATGGAGGTTACCGAACGTGAAGTGGCCGATATGCTCAACCGCAATCGCACCCGTATAGCCGCCATCGAGAGCAACAACGGAGGTCGAGGTTTTGCTCGCGCTGTGCAACGACTCGCAGCAGCCACAAAGGTCGAGTGGTTTCATCAGTCGGGCAACAAGGAGGCCCGTATCCTCTCCCACTCGGCTACGGCACTCCACCTGCTCCGCTTTCCGAGGGGGTGGCAGTCGAGGTGGAACGAGCTCTACAACCACCTTACGACCTATCGCCGCACCTTCCACGCCAACCGTTGGCACGATGCTGCCGATGTTATCACAGGCATCGTAGAACGGGAATCGCGCGATTCGTTCCGCCCTCGCATCTCGTTTATTCGATAAACGATAAATAGTTTTATAAAAAACTAAGAAGGTCCAAAAAAAACACAAAAAAGGCTTGGTAGAATGGCAAAAAAAACATACTTTTGCAACGTAAAAAGGGCGAGAAATCAACATCCCGCCTCCCCGAAGATATGGCGGGGGGGGGATTTTTGGCCTTTAATACGCTGAAATAGAGAGAAATACACACAAACAGTTTTAATTCACACATTAACTTCATTTAACTAACACGCATTATGAAAAAGCTTTTCTATTCGCTTGCAGCAATCGTAGCATTGTTTGCAACGTCGTGTGTTCAGACTGATGTCGAGGACACAAAGCTCGGTGGCGAGGGCGTCGTAACCCTCTCTATCCAGACAAGCGGATTGGGCTC
>JAZQIS010000070.1:0-22664 GCA_045541235.1 Alistipes sp. | reverse complement strand
CATAACACTTCCTACTAGTGTTACGATGATTGGAGAGTATGCATTTTATGGATGCAGTTCGCTGACAAGTGTTACAATTCCTGATAGCGTTACTTCAATTGGAGATCACGCGTTCTATTATTGCACCTCGCTGACAAGTGTTACAATCGGCAATGGTGTTACTTCAATTGGAGAGTATGCACTCGGCAATTGCACCTCGCTGACAAGTGTTATAATTCCTGATAGCGTTACTTCGATTGAATATAGAGCATTCTCCGACTGCAAAGCGCTGACCAGTGTTACAATTGGCGATAGTATTCAACTGATTGAGCAATATGCATTTTGGGGTTGTGCCAACTTAAAAAGTTTATATTGCAAGTCTCCTATACCTCCAGAATTGGAGAATATAAATGTCTTCCAGCGTTTTAATTCTAACTATGATACGGTTAATATAGGCTGTAAAATATATGTTCCCACTGGGTCTGTAACGGAGTATAAAACTGCAATAATATGGAGTGAATATGCTAGTTATATCATTGGCTATGACTTCTAACAAGCGAAAAACGGAAAGGTAAAAACAGAAACCTTTTGACAGCACCCTCCGCAGAAAACTCTGCGGAGGGTGTTTTTGTGGGATGTGGTTAAAATAATTTTGCATTTTGCATCCTGCATTTTGAATTATTTCATATCTTTGTAACTATGAAAAGATTTTTTGCACTTTTGAAGACTTGGGCGCAGAAGCTGCGCAACTATATCTCGCCTGTCTTTTTGGCACTGCTTGCAGTGTCGTTTACATTGTGGTATATCTCCAAACTAAACTACACCTATACCACCGACTTCAATATTAAGGTTAAGGTGGATGATGCGCGAATTGTTGTACCGTGCGTGGTGGAGGGCAAGGGTACCAATCTCTTTGGATATGGTTTTTATACCTCTCGTCGCGTTTCAGTGCCACTTTCAGAGCTGGAGCATACGATTATCGAGGAGCCCGTAGCTCCTGCCGAGGGCGAGGTGGTAGATTCGCTTACGCCGGTAAAGGTGAATCGAAAAATTCGCATCTCTCCCGTCTCTATGCAGGATGCTATCTCGGTGCGATTCAGCGATTTGAAGATAGTTTCGGTTAGTAATTTCGACGATATTCCACTCCCTCAAGAATGATAAAGGTTGCAATTTGTGGTGGCATAGGTAGCGGAAAGAGTACCGTATGCCAAATGTTTGCCGAGCGCGGTATCGCGCTCTACGACTCAGACTCCCGTGCCAAGATGCTGATGAATGAGTCTGTCTCGTTGCGCGAGGCTCTAATTGCTCTCTTTGGCGAGGGGTGCTATGTGGATGGAGAGCTAAATCGCCCATATCTTGCCCAGCGCGTTTTTGGCTCGGAGGAGCAATTGGCAAAACTTAACTCTATAGTTCATCCGGCGGTTAAGGAGGATTTTATAAGTTGGACAGAGGAGCAAGAGGGTGATTACTGTATCCTTGAGAGTGCAATTCTATTTGAGTCGGGATTCGATAAATTGGTCGATAAAACCGTAGCTGTATTGGCTCCTATGTCGTTGCGAATCGAACGAGCAATGCAGCGAGATGGTGCAAGTCGCGAACAGGTGGAGGCTCGCATACGCGCGCAGATGAGCGATGATGAATTGGTTGCCCGAGCCGACTTCTCGATTGTTAATATCCACTTGGAGGATGTTGAGAAGGATGTTGCCGAGCTGAATCATCGCTTTAAGGTGTTGAACAATGAGCAAACTCGATAATATATTGTGGCAGAGGGGTGTTATGGCGATAATTAACGCTACCCCCGACTCCTTCTATGCCTCCTCGCGTGCGCAGTCTCACAAGGCTGTTGCCGAACGTACGGAGAGGGCGTTGAAAGAGGGTGCTGCGATTTTGGATATCGGAGGATACTCCTCGCGTCCCGATGCCGAGGATGTCGCCCTCGATGAGGAGTGGCGGAGGGTTCAAATGGCTCTTTCGGCGGCGCGTGACGTGTCGAGCGATGCTTCTCTTTCGCTCGATACATTTCGTGCGGAGGTTGTTCGCCGAGCAGTGGACTCCTTTGGCGAGATTATCGTTAATGATATCACGGCAGGTCAGGGCGATGGCGAAATGCTTGCCACTGTAGCCGAACTCAAATTGCCATATATTGCGATGCATATGCGCGGTACACCCCAGACAATGCAACAGCAAGCACAATATGATGGTGTCGTTGCCGAAGTGATTTCGGAGTTGCAGATGCGCCTTGCCGAGATGGATGCTGTAGGTATGGAACGCAGACGTATTGCTCTTGACCCCGGCTTTGGCTTTGCCAAAACTGTGGAGCAGAATTATCAACTACTTGCAGGGTTGCACGAACTTAAATCTCTCGGACAGCCGTTGTTGGTGGGAGTGTCTCGTAAGTCGATGATATATAGGCCGTTGGAAATTAACCCTGACGAGGCTTTGGCGGCGACTCAGGCAGTGCATTGGGAGGCGTTGAGACAAGGTGCTGTGCTCTTGCGAGTGCACGATGTGCGCGAGGCTGTAGATACGATAAAGTTGTACGAAAAATTCATCCAAGATGATAAAGGTTAGCAATATACATAAACGATTTGGCGATTTAGAGGTTTTGAAAGGGGTCTCGCTCGAGGTGAAGGCTGGCGAGATTGTCTCTATTGTCGGAGCGAGTGGTGCGGGCAAGACTACGCTCTTGCAGATTATCGGTACGCTATTGCCGGCTGATAGTGGAGAGGTCGAGATTGCAGGTGTAAAGGTTCTCGGAATGAGCGAGAAACATACAGCCGAGTTCCGTAATAGCCATATCGGTTTTGTTTTTCAGTTTCACAATCTACTGCCGGAGTTTTCGGCTATTGAGAATGTGATGATGCCGGCACTTATTGGAGGGGTAGCGCGTAAGGAGGCACGACAGCGTGCTACAGAACTTCTCGAAGCTGTCGGACTAAAGGAGCGTGCAGAGCACAAGCCGGCGCAACTTTCGGGTGGCGAACAGCAGCGAGTGGCCATTGCACGTGCCCTGATGAATAGACCTTCGGTGTTGCTTGCCGATGAGCCTACAGGAAATCTCGATACCCATAATCGCGACGAGATACAGCGACTTCTTTTTGATGTTCGCGAGAAGTTTGGTCAAACGATTGTTATGGTAACCCACGACGAGCGTTTGGCTGATATGGCTGACCGAAAAATAGTTATGAGCGATGGCACAATACTCTAACCTTTCGTTCGAGGAGCTACACGACCTACTCGAGACGCTGCACGACCGATACAATCGCCCCGAATTTATTGAGCCCGACCCTATAAGTATTCCCCATTCGTTCGAGCGATTGGAGGATAAGGAGATTGCGGGTTTTTTAGCCGCCACAATCGCGTGGGGCAACCGCAAGGCGATTGTCAAGAGTGCGCGACGAATGGTCGAGATGATGGATAATGCCCCATTCGATTTTACAATGGGAGCTTCCGAGGATGATTTGCGACCGCTTTTGCGATACGTTCATCGCACCTTCAATGGCGAGGATTTTACCGATTTTATCTTAGGCTTACGCCATTTGTGCCGGCAGTGGGGTAGTGTTGGCGAGGCGGTGCAAGGACTGTACGAGCGCGAAGGCTCTATCCAAGGTGTGCTTGCCGAGTTGAGAGAGGAGTTTTTCGAGGTTGAGCACTCGCTACATTGCGAGAAGCATCTCTCATCTATTGTCAAAGGAGCTTCGTGCAAGCGACTCAATATGTACTTTCGTTGGTTTGTTCGCCGAGATAACCGAGGTGTCGATTTCGGAGCGTGGGAGCGCATACCGCAGTCGGCTTTATATCTGCCGTTAGATGTCCATACGGGCAATATGGGGCGTGCTTTGGGATTGCTCTCGCGCAAGGCAAACGATTGGAAAGCGGTCGAGGAGATAACCTCTGCTCTCCGCCAGCACGATGCCTCCGACCCCGTAAAGTACGATTTTGCACTCTTCGGAGCAGGAATTGAAGGATTTCTGAAATAACGGAAAACGGAAAGCGGAAAACGGAAAACTATTGCCGAGCAGAATTTTCTGCTCGGCAATGTTCTTTTCTGCGCCTCCCTTAATGGCCTTTAATAGCCGTTACTAGCCCTTAATAGCCGTTACTATTTGGCGCAAACAAAAAAAACTCTCGTCTCTCGTCTTTCGTCTCTCGTCTTTTTCTTATATTTGCGGTAGCAAATTAAGATTATGGCAGGTTTTCGTTTTAAGCAATTCTCTGTCGAGCAGGACGATGTGGCGATGAAGGTCGGCACTGATGGTGTACTGCTCGGTGCGTGGGCGAAGTGCGAGGGTGCAAGACGCATCCTCGATATCGGAACGGGAACGGGTGTTATCGCTTTGCAAATGGCACAACGCAATTCGGAGGCGATGGTATTTGCAGTCGAGATTGACGAGACAGCATCTCGTAGAGCCCGAGCAAATTTTGATATGTCGCCTTGGACAGTTAGATTGACAGTAAAGTGCTGTGCCGTGCAGGATTTTGATGCCGAGCCATTCGATTTGATAATCTCCAATCCGCCATACTTCGTCGATTCGTTGTTGCCACCGGATGAGCGTCGCTCAACTGCGCGACATACCCACGATTTAACCTTCGATGAGTTGGACGATGCGGTTTGCCGTCTCCTTTCCGAAAATGGTCGGTTTGCCCTTATCCTCCCCGAAACGGAGTTTGAGAAATACCTTGCGCAGACAAAGTTGTATCTTGTGCGACGTTGTAATGTCCACTCTGTTGAAGGGGGTGCGGTAAAGCGTGTTATGGGCGAGTTTAGTAGGCATAAGGCGGAGAGAGTTGAGTGCGAAAATCTTGCTATCGAGGTTGAAAAGCGTGGTGAGTTTAGCGATGCTTATCGTACCCTAACCAAAGATTTTTATTTGAAATTTTGATAATCAGAGATAAATGCCCTATCTTAGTGCTCTAAAAATGCAGTTTTATGAAGAGAATATTGGTAATTTTGACTCTTGCGTGCGTGGCCTTTAGTGGTTTTGCGCAAAATAATATGACGAAGGCCGGCTTGTACGATAAGCGTGGTAATTTGGTTGTCGCAAAGGCCGAGCCTGTTATGCTAAACGTCTCTATCCGTGTTGCATCGGAGCACTTTACCCCTGGTGTTTATGCTCGTTATGCCCAGAAATATTTGGGACAACGTGCTACGCTTTCGAGCTATTCTACAATAGAGATTGTAGAGGGCCGTTTGGCAAAGGGAGCTGCCGAGAGAGCAGCAGTAGTGGTTGAGCAAGAGCTTGAGGTTGCATCTCTTCCTCTTAACAAAATGTCGGCTACGGCTCAAACTCTCGAGGAGCAGGCAGCTGCAACGGCGGAGTTGATATTTGCACTACGCAAAAATCGTCTCGACCTTATTACGGGTGAGGCCGGCGAGAATGTCTTTGGTGCCGGTTTGAAATCTGCCTTAGAGGAGATAGCTCGTTTGGAGAAGGAGTGCCTTGATATGTTCTATGGCAGAAAGATTACAAAGGAACAGACCTATTCGTTCAACATTGCTGTAACACCCGACAAGAGCCAATATATGGTTTGTCGTTTCAATGACAAAGAGGGTATAGTTGCGGCGGATGACCTTGCAGGGACTCCTGTTATGGTTAATGTTGTTGTAAATAAGTGTGATTACCCACAATTACGCACTCCGGGCGAAAAGGACAAGGGAGTGACAGAATACACGATAGTTTCGAGTGCAACCTGTCAGTTGATTGCCGAGGCGACCTTGTTGGATACCTTGACGTTTGTTTCGCCACTCTATTGCGAGAAGAGAGCATCCCTTCAGATTAAGTAGTTATGTTGGAGCAGAAAAAGCGTATTCTGCTCTATCGTCTCCGCAAGGAGATGAATGGTGCAGCACTTGATACTATGCGCTATTTTGGTGCAGACTACGAGCGCAATTACGGTGTGCAGATATATGCAATTCGCAATCTTGCTCGCGAAATAGGCACCAATCACGAACTTGCAAAATATCTCTATCTACAGAACATTCGGGAGGTGCGCCTTGTTGCACTATGGATTGCCGATGCTGCGCAAGTGTCGATCTCTGAGGCGGACTTTTGGGCAGCAGGAATTATCAATTCTGAGGTTGCCGAACAGGCTTCACACGCGCTTATTAGCCGTCTCGAATGTTTGCCACAACTCCTTACCCTATGGACGTCATCGGATAGTGCGCTCTTGACCTATTGCGCTCTGCTTGCAGCTGCACGTAATGGTGGGGTAGAGTGTGCTTTGGCAGTAGAGACTATTCTAAAGGCTGTGGAGCAATTTCCGGACAATAGGTTGGTGGCTCAGGGTGCGGTGGCTTTAGCTATACAGTTGAATGACGAGGCCGTAGGTCAGATTCTATCTCGATTGCCTAATAATCCAACGGCACGACTTATCCGCGAGGAGGTGGCATGGCGAGTAGAGTGCTAAATGGTTTGATGATATAACGATAGAGGTGGGCACATCGTGCCGACCTCTATCGTTTGGTTTATCTTTGTTAATAGATAAATTCGTCGCTTTCGCTTCCGAATCCCGGAAGTGCTACGCTCTCGCCGTAGCCACGCTCGGCCACGACCTCAAAAATCTCAATTTCGGGAGCAGAATAGCTCATAATTATACTCTTTCTCATAGTTGTAAATCCATTTATCAGGTTATTCTTCCCTCCTTTTAGTAGTTCATTTTATCCACAACCGGTGCGGAGGTTAGGAATGTACAACCGTCATAATTATCTGTGCCATCCCAATTTGTGTTTGCTCCATTGCCATAGATGTATTGGGTGTAGTTGCTCGAAGTAATAGTTGTCCAAACAGAACTCTCATCCGAGATGTTGTACTCTACAGAGATCTTTCCGCCGAGTTGCGAATTTCGAACTACGGCAGTACGGCTTGAGCCTCCACCGAAATCGGTATCAGCCTCCTTGATTCGGGTAGAGCCGGTAATCATTCCTACATTTACGAATGGCACACAACCGCTGCCATCTGTGTAGCAAGCCTCAATATTGCAGTATGACTTACAATCCTTTATCTCGCCATAGCCGTACGAGAAGCCGAGAATGCCGCCGATGCTGGAGTTTTTGGCGCTCGATTTACCTGTAACAGAGATGTTTCCTATGTTTACGCATCCGGCAGCCGGTCCGTAATATGCACCAAATATACCACCTACTGACAAGGCAAAGCCGTTTGTGGAGTCGCCTGTACCTCCTGTAACAGAGATGTTACCTGTATTTGTGTAGTTTCCTGCAACGTTTCTGCAATCACCATCAATATATCCGTAAACGCCTCCCAGAAGAATCTGTGCTGCCGCAGTAGCTCCAAAATCGATATCACCATAGTTGGCAACATTTTCATCAGCCCAAATAGCATTATTTGCAGCAGTGGCATTGACATAGCCGGTTACTCCTCCCAAGCGAATATTTCCTGACGATGTAACGCCATTCTCCAAGGTAATCTTTCCGCTGTTGTAGCAATTCAGATATTTTGAACCGCTTACCGCAGGGTATCCGGCAATACCGCCGAGGTAGATATTCTTTAGGCTCTTGGTGCTACCTGTAGAGGTCTTGCCAAGCAGGCTTATGCTTCCGCTATTGTATGAGTTGGTTACCGAAACGGCTACGGTGTTGTTGCATGCAATAAGACCACCAACGTAGAGAATACCTGTAGCTGTAGGAAGGTCGAGGGTAAGAGCACCCTTGTTGGCGCACGATGTCATCGTTACACTCTTCTTTGTGTTGTGACTCAAGACACCGCTGACATAGAGACCGGCAGCTCCTGTAACGCTCGAAACCTTAATTTGGCCGTTGTTTGTGCACGATGAGAGGTTGTAAGAACTGCAATATGCGCTTCCGTCGGTGCAAGGTATCACGCCAAAGAGACCGGCAATACCACAGTCTTTTGTAACAGTGTGATTCTTAACATCGA
The DNA here is from genome assembly GCA_045541235.1 of Alistipes sp. Classification (GTDB taxonomy): domain Bacteria; phylum Bacteroidota; class Bacteroidia; order Bacteroidales; family Rikenellaceae; genus Alistipes. The sequence goes on along the minus strand of JAZQIS010000070.1, from coordinate 14,790 downwards.
TAAGTCCATCGTTTGTACAACTCTTTGCTGTGGTTGTTCTTGCCGTTGTTGATAGGCATACGCCCGCAAGACCTCCAACATAGAGCCACGATGTGTTATGAGTCTGTTTGTTTTCAACAGTAATGGTACCGGTGTTAGAACAACTGTCAAGAGTGATTATATTGCCGTAACCTCCCATGATTCCACCGACGCTAAGGAGTGCGCAGGAGCCCGTTACATTCATTGCTCCTTTATTTATTACACTCTTGAAGAGGACGTTGTTGGTTGCGCCATTATATCCGATAATACCACCAATATACATATTCCTCTTGCTTTCGTTTACCGTACAGCCATAGTTCAACGTCTTGGTGTTGCTACAATTGTTTATTGATAGATTGATTTGGCGAGCATAACCGATAATTCCTCCGCAATAGACGAAGCTGTCTCCTATTTGGATGTTATTGAAGGTTGTCACTCCATTGTTGTGAACATTGTCCAATATATAGTTTACCGTACCCTCAGAAGCAGAACCATTGTTTGCATAAGCAGTAATACCTCCAAGGTTGCTGTTTGCAGAGTGTTGAACATTGCTGCTGACATATATTTCACCCTCGTTAGTACTATTTTTCAATGTTACTTCGATATCCTCTGCTGTAACATCCTCTACTTGTGCTATCAACGAACCGATAAATGGGTTGTTGGCTCCTCTGATAATGCTTAATTTACCATAGTTTGTGCATTTGTCCACTACTGCATCGGCATTGACAATGGATATGATACCGCTGACCTTAGTGTTTGAACTTGAGCTCAGAGCATTAACCGAGATATTACCGCGATTTTGGCAATTTGTCATCTCTAAATTGTAGTAAGCATCTTCCACGTCGCGTGTATGTCCGAAGAATCCACCAATGTGTATATAGGCACTTGCCTCTCCCGCAGTCGCCGGAGTCTCGTCGCCTCCCTTTGTTCCGAATGTTACATCTCCGCTATTGCTACAGTTAGAGATCTTGAATGTAGGTTGCTTTGTCTCGAATCCTGCGTCTGAACAACCGATAAAGCCTGTGAATACACTAAAGCTCGAGCCTTGAAGTTTTGCCGCCAAGAGCAACTCTCCGTTGTTGTGGCAACTTGTAATCTCGGCTGCAGCATCGCAGTATCCGATGAATCCTCCTATATCTGTACGGTCGATATCGCCCTGAATGGTGATTGAGCCATTATTGGTACAGTTCGTTATCGCGGCCTTCGGATTTGTCATCCAACCTATCGAGCCACCGAGGTGAATCAATGTGTTATTAGTCTCAACGAGGGTACCGATAACAGTAATATTGATGTTGCTTGTGTTATTGATGTATCTACTCTTATTTACAAAACCGGCAATACCACCGATTCGCTTTAGGCCCATTGTTGCCAAATTATAGGCCATATTGCCACTTGCGCTACAGTTCTCAATAGCACCCTCCTCAAGTTGGCATGCGATAGTTCCGAAGTGTTCGCTATCTGTTGTCTCGATATTAACATCAGTAAGAATTACGTTCTGTATGTTGCCGATGTGATGTTGAAGAGAGGGGCATTTAATCCCTTAATCTCTTGATTTCCACCGTCAAATACGTATGAACCAAAGTTCTCGATTGCACTCCACTCATATCCTGTCATATCGATAGGTGCGGTTACAACAGCCTTTGTGTATGGGTAGAATGTTGATGCTATGCGTGCAAATTCAATAAGAGCCTCTTTGCTATCAATCTCATATACACCTCCAAGCTCATCTGCATTATTTGCCTGGTATGTGAACTCGGCAAATTCGCGAACTGTTCCGGCGTTGATAGGTTTGATACTGCTGTTGAACTTTACGGTCATCTTGTCGGTATCTGTAACCAATGTTACGAGGAATGTTCCGTAGTCGCCCTTTGGAACTGTAACATATATAGGAGTAGCCTCAGCACCGAGTGTTAAACCACTTCCAAACGATACGGTTACGGTGTTCGATGCATCGGAGTGAGGCACCAAAGTACCATCGCTGCAATTAACATCAAATGCTCCCGAAATGTAGCCCTTCTCAGAGGTGATTCTAATTTGCTTGAGGATTACGCCCTCTCCCTTTGGGGCAAGACGAAGCACACCCGAAAGATGCTTCATTTGGATTGCTTCTGTGCTATCTTCTGCTGCAAATCCATACATTGGAGCTGCGCCATCGCAGAAAGAACCCGCAACATAGGTCTGCGTAGCGAGGAATTTAACAGGTGTCAAGCCCTCTGTCTCGACTACAACATCCTCGGATGGTGCAGGATATACAACATTGTAAGGGCGTGTAATTTCAGCTGCAAATGTGAAAACACCGTTCGCAGAGCCCGCCTGGTCATCGGTTAGTGCAGCCGAGGCAACACCATTAACGGCAATGGCATCACCTGCGCTCCAAGTTAGAGGGTAGAGTCCCTCTTCTGTCTTGCTGCCGAGCTGAGTTCGTGACTCCTCGAGCGATAATGTTAGTGTGGTTAGCCCCTCTCCGTTACCAAGCTGAACGCCAAGGTCGTTGGTTACATCCGTTGTACACGATATGGCGAACAACGCTGAGATGGCCAAGAAAATTTTTGTAAAATTTTTCATTTAGCTTTAATTTTTAGTTGTTGTATCTTTATAATCTGAAATCCATTTTTTGGTGTATCCTTCTTGACAAAGTTACTTTTTTTGAAATTATTATCCAAATTTATTTTGCCGTTTTTCTCCATATTTGGTATTTATACCAAAAACAAACATCTTTCGAGTAGTACGAAAGATGTTTGTTTGCAAAAATATGCGGTTTTATGCTATTTTTTGAGAGCTTTGAAGATAATCTTCGGGTTTTTGTAATCAACCTCCCACATATTCTTCACATAGCATGAAAAATCTTTTGGATTACCCTCTTTATCACCGCTGATGTTGATGATGATGGTCTCGAACGGAGGCAGCTCGTATGTCTTCTTGCCAAAGCGCAACGAGTAGTGAATCGATGTGCTATTTGTGAGTGCGTAGGTGGTTCTGCCCTTGTCGTTGCTCGAGAGGTATTTGTAGCTTACCGATGCCTTGAAAAGGTCCTGCAACAGATCGGCTCTACCTGCAATATTGCCCGAGCTGTAGGCGAGTGTCATACCCTTCTCGAGTGCCTTACGGATTGCTTTTGCGCTATTCTCCTTGGCAAAAATGAAGGTCATAGTGCGGAAGAAGCCGTTTGCCTTGTATGTGCTGGTAAGACCGTGAACATCGGTACAGCCGAGCATATAGAGATTTCTATCTACACAACGGCGCATTGCCTTTGGATAGAACCAAAATCCATTCATAATCTCTACACCGTCAATCAAACCCTCGTCGAAGGCCTGCTGCTCGAACTCGGTGATGTCGCAACTCTTGCGGCTCCAACCAGGGTGATTCTGGGTGATAAGTGCGCCCTGAGCCTTTGCATTACGCAACGCCTGCATTGGGTCCGGATCGTAGATTTTGTTGTTGTCGGTTGTAAATAATGCGTTGAAGTGACCAATGGTCTTTGGCTCACGAGTAATCTCGCAACCAGGGATAATCAATAATGCCTCGCCATAGCCTTTTGCCTCCTTCATAGCGAGCTGCGTTGGGATGTTGAGGTCGGCAAGGATTCCCTTTTCGTTTGCTGCCTTGCGGATTACATTGGAATTGACAGCCTTCTTGGCCGTGCCTCCGGTGTAGCCTTTCAAGAACTTCAACATGGTCTTCTCGTGACGACGATACTCAACGTGGTCGGTCATCGAAAATACATCGAGTCCGTCAAACCAAGCCTCACGAACGCGCTGCTCTGGGGTGAGGTTTGCATCAGAATAGACGGAGTGTGAGTGAAGGTCTGCCTTATATATGTTGAGACCATTCACCTTTGGAAGAATAATCTCGGTTCGACGACCTGCATTTTGCACGAATGTTACGGTTTCGGGAATCTTCTTTTGTGCAACTGCATCTGCGAAGAGTAGTCCGGCAAATGCGAATATCAAAAATAATCTTTTCATTGTGATTTAGTTGCTATTTGTTAATAGGAAGTTCTACAACGAGGTGTTTCTCGTCAACGTGATAGGTATTCTCCACCGAGAATATAGGCTCCTTGCCGAACAATGGAATTGAGATGCTCTGTAGAGCAGGCAACTGCCATATTCTGCCGTTATGCTTCAATACATAGTTGAATGAGGTGTGGTTTGTGATGACAATCTTTGCCGGCTTGCTCTCCTCTCCTATCTGTTTGGCAGTTACCGAAGCAAGGAAGAATTTCTTGAGTAGAGACTCCTCGCCGATGATATAACCGCCACAGTAGCCGAGTGTTTTCTGCTCGCCAAATGCCTTGCGCAATGCAGCCTCGCTCTTGTCTGTCGCAAAGATGAGCGTCATGTCGCGATAGAAGTTATGCTTGCCGTAGATGCTGGCTGTCGAGTTGTGAATATCGGTTGCCGATACCATATATAACTTCTTCTCTACCGCACGGCGTACAATCTCGGGGTAGAAATCCTTTCCATTGGTTATCTCGATACCATCAATCAATCCCTCGGCATATATCTTCTTCTCGAACTCGGTGTAGTCTGTCGAAAGTCGCTCCCAACCAGGGTGGTTGTGAGTGATGATGGCTCCTTGTGCTCGAGCATTTCGGATGGTCTGTGCATCGTCGGTAGAGTAGATGGTGTTGTTATCTTTTGTGAAGAGAGCGCAGTAGTGTCCAATATGCTCAGGCTCGCGCGAAATCTCTGTGCCCTTGATGATTGTAACCTCAGGGTATCCCTTTGCAGCCTTACGGGCCAACTCTACCGAGAGATTAAGGTCCGAAACGATGCCACGCTTGTCGGCCGGTACACCGCGCGAGCAGCGGGTGTTGATAGGCTCGAATCCCTTCTGCTTTGGGGAGTATCCCTTCAAGAATTTGAGCCATGTGCGCTCCTGACGGCGAGTCTCGATATGGTCGGTAATTGCCAAGATGTCCAAACCATCAATCCATGCCTCCCTTACTCGCTCGGCAGGGGAGAGCTCTCCGTCCGAGAAGAATGTGTGAACATGAAGGTCTGCTGTGTAGCAATTCAAACCATCAACTGTAGGTAAAATGAAGTTTGTTCTTGCAGGTACGTTGCTATACATCTTCTTCGATGCGTGTGCGCCACGTACTGCGTATGCGCTTTGAATACCGAAGCCCAGCATCAGGCTGGCCGCTAAAATAATTAGTCTTTTCATCTTAATTGTCTATTTGCTGAGTTTATTTATCTAATGCAATCTCTACCGTTGGGTGCTGGTAGTCTATGTGCCACATATTATCTACACGGAACTTTGGCAGGTTGTAGTTACCACTCTTCTTATCCTTGCCAAAGTTTACCATCAATGTCTTGAATGGCTCCAACTCGTAGATGGTCTTGCCACGGCGCAATTTGTAGGTGATTGACGACATATTGGTAAGCATATAGGTACGGTTGCCCTTCTTTGCATCCTCCTTTACAACCTTGCAATCAACGGCTGCGTTCAAGAACTCGACTAACCACGACTCCTCGCCAATAAGGCATCCCTTAGCGTAGGCGATGGTGCGACGCTTTAATATAGCATCCTTGATAGCCTTTTCGGTCAAATTCTTTGCAAAAATAAGAGTCATCGTGCGATGGTGTCCGCCATTTGAATAGCCGGAAGTCAAGCCGTGAACGTCTGTATTTGCGAACATGGTAAGTTTTTCGTCAAGGCATCGACGTACGATGTGAGGGTAGAAAGTTCCGCCATTAACCACCTCGACACCATCAATCAATCCCTCGCCATATACCTTCTCGTGAAATTCGGTCTTGTCGCTGGTCTTACGACGCCAAGCCGGGTGGTTGTGGATAATAATACCTTTCTGCTTCTTAACCTTGCGGAATGCCTCTGCCATATCGGGATCATATACGGTGTTGATGTCCTCGAGGAATAGTGCATTGAAGTGTCCGTGAGACTGCGCATTACGCGCCATCTCGCAACCCTTGATTATCAACATAGGGTAGCCTGATTTCTCGGCTGCTTTTACTGCCTCTTGGTGAATTGCATTAAAATCGGCAGGTGGAGTATTCAGTTTTTTTGCAGACTTGTACGCAATTGGCGTACCGCCGTTTTGAGGAGCAGCAATTTTGAGAGCCTTGCTAAGACCTGAAGTGCCCTCGTAGTGGTCGGTGATAGCTATAACATCCAAACCATCGTACCATGCCTCCGAAACACGACCATCGGGATTTACGCGACCATCGGAATAGGTGGTGTGAATGTGAAAATCGCCCTTATAACAGTTGAAACCCTTCACTTGTGGAAGAATAATTTCGGTGCGAGCCGATTTAACCTCGTTGTCCAAGCGGGCCGAATGAGGGATTTTTTTCTGCGCATCTGCACCAAAAATACAGATACTTGCTGCAAGCAGTGTTAAAAATACTCTTTTCATAATAAAGTTGTTTAGTTTATTGGTTAATATCTCTATTTGTCAATTTTTAGCTCGATTGTCGGGTGCTTGTAATCAGTATGCCACATATTTACAACGGTAAATCGAGGTTTGCCCACCTTCTTTGTCTCGTCGTTAGGCGTATAGCTGGCCGTATATGTTCTGAATGGCTCCAGCTTGTGAATGGTCTTGCCACGACGAAGGTGGAATGTGATGGAGGATTTGTTGGTAATGGTGTAGGAGTGTGAATTACCCTTCTTGCCGGCTGTTTTGCTTGCAAGACGGCAATCAATAGCTGCATTGAGGAACTCCTCGAGCCACTTCTCTTCGCCAATAAGATCGCCTCCCGAATAGGCGATTGTTCGACGCTTCAACAAAGCCTCCTTGACAGCCTTTTCGGTGCACTCCTTTGCGAGTACGATGGTCATAGTGCGGAAATGGCCGTTGCTGCCGTATTGGTGGGCTGTAAGTCCGTGGCAGTCGGTGTTGCCAAGCATAAAGAGCTTTTCGTTTACACAGCGATTTACCATCTGTGGATAGAAGCGAAAGCCGTTTGCAACCTCTATTCCGTCAATCAATCCCTCCTTGCGAACCTCAGCGTGCCATTCGGTCTCGTAGCGCTCTACGTTGCCCGGGTGATTATGGATAATTAAACCGCCTTGCTCTTTAACATTCTTGAATGCAGTCTTGAGGTCAAAGTTGTAGATGGTGTTGAGGTCTTCAACGAAGAGTGCATTGTAGTGTCCAAGTTTCTCTTTGTTGCGGGCCATCTCACAACCCTTGATAAGCAAAAGATTGTAACCCTTGCTGTTGTTTGTTGATACAGCCTCCTTGTGAATGGCGTTGAAATCGACTTTGAGCCCAGGGTCGATGCCATTCTTCGGCATTGTAGTTGAGCCTGGAGGAGTATAGCGGATGGGCTTCTTATTCTTGTTGTACGGAGCCGTAACCCTAAAGAACCTCTTTACGCCACCATGGCTTTCAAGGTGGTCGGTTATTGCGATGATGTCCAATCCGTCATACCACGCCTCTATCACTCTGCCTCCGGGATTTACGCTGCCATCCGAGTAGGTGGTGTGAACGTGGAAGTCGGCCTTATAGCAGTTGAAGCCCTTAACCTGAGGGAGAATAATCTCGGTACGGCGAGTGCCACCCTTCTCGTTTGTGTTGTGGGTAATAGGAATCTTACGTTGTGCCTCGGCACTCGAAACTGTCAATGCTGCAAACAGAAGCAGCGTCAGAAACTTTTTCATAGCTTAGCTTGTATAGTGCAGAAATTAGTCAATTTTAAGTTCTACTACAGGATGTTTGTAGTCTATGTGCCACATATTCTCGACCGTGAACTTAGGTCTGCCAACTTTACCGGTCTCTTTGTTTGGAGTGTAGCTTGTCGTCAAGGTTCTGAATGGCTCCAACTTGTAGATTGTTCCTCCACGACGGAGATGGAATGTAATGGAGGAGTTGTTTGTTAGGGTGTACATATGAGAGTTGTTCTTCTTGCCCGCAGTGGTGCTTGTGAGTTTGCACTCGATAGCTGCATTTAAGAAGGCTACAAGCCACTTCTCCTCGCCCATCAATGAACCTCCCGAGTAGGCGATGGTGCGTCGCTTCAAAAGGGCCTCCTTGATGGCACTCTCGGTACACTCCTTAGCGAAGATGATTGTCATAGTACGGAAAACGCCCATATCCTTGTATTGGCCGGATGTAGGACGATGAGTGTCGGTTGCGCCAATCATTACAAGTTTTTCGTCAAGGCATCGACGAATCATCTTTGGATAGAAGTTGGTGCCATTTACAATCTCAACACCGTCGATTAGTCCCTCTTTGTAAACCTCCTCGTGCCACTCGTTTTTGTCGGTGGTCTTGCGACGATATGCCGGGTGGTTGTGAATTACAATTCCTCCCTGCTCGTGTACGTTGCGGAATGTCTTTTTGGTGTCGATGTCGTAGATGCCTTGGATATCTTTGATGAAAAGGGCATTGAAGTGTCCCTCGGTTTGAGGCTTGCGCGAAATCTCCGAACCCTTAATCAGCAGGAGAGGGTAGCCCTCCTTCTTTGCACACTCCTCAGCCTCTGTGAAGGTTGCGTTGAGGTCGGTAGTAATACCGGGGTCGGTGCCATCCTTCAGCAGTCTTGCCGAGCCTGCAGGATGATACTTGTATGGCTTCTTGTCGGCATTAAACGGCGCAAGAGCGTTCAACATATTCTGTGTGTAGCGACGAGCCTCGAGGTGGTCTGTCAAAGCTATGATGTCTAAACCATCGTACCACGCTTCGCGAACTCGCTGACGAGGGGTTATGTCTCCGTCCGAGTAGATGGTGTGGATGTGCAGGTCGGCCTTGTAGCAGTTGTAGCCCTTGACCTGAGGCAGAATGATGTCTGTTCGACGAGCGGTTTGCTCGATAAAGGTCTTGTGGGTGTCGGGAATCTTCTTTTGCGCATTGGCATCAATAGCGCAAAGTCCTGCAAATACTAAAATCAGAAGTAGCTTTTTCATATTTCGCATATCTTTTTTTAATGATTAGAGTGCTATGCCGAACAAACGGCATAGCACTCCGGTATAATTAAACTATTTAAGGTCCTTGTCAGCGTATCGCACCTGCAAATTCATACCCTTTGGATGCTCCTCGTCTGCTGTCCACAAGTTGAGGACTGTAAGGTTGAGGTCCTTGCCTTTTGCAACTTTGTATGTTGCGCTGTGGAATGGCAACAAAACAGAGCCGGCACCCTTTCCTCCACGACGGAGTGTGAACGGAATAGATGTTGTGTTGGTAAGAACTACTGTTCGTTCTCCCTTCGACGAAATATAGACAACCTTCATCGAAATAGAACCGTTGTAGAACTCCTTAATGAGAGATTTTTCGCCCATTACATTGTCGTATGCGTATGCCAGGGTTCGGTTCTTCTCGAGAGCCTTGCGTACCTCCTTCTCGGTGAGCTCTTTTGCAAGAACAAAGGTACAAGTGCGGAAGTAGTCGCGCTGCGCAAATGTGTGCGCTGTTGTGCCATGGGTGTCGGTAGCCGCCGCCATAAAGAGTTTGTGGTCAAGGCATCGCTTGATAAGCTTCGGACCAAAGCTGCCGCCATTTACAATCTCAACGCCGTCAATCAATCCTGCGCCATAAATCTTTTCGTGAAATTCGTTCATATCAACAGTCTTGCGTCTCCATCCTGGGTGGTTGTGCATAATGAGTGCGCCCTGCTCCTTCGCATTGCGGATGGACTGCTCCGGATCTGCATCGTAGATTTTGTTGGCATCCTTGATGAATAGGGCGTTGTAGTGACCAATCTTGTCGGGATGACGGGTAATCTCTACGCCCGGGATTACCAACATACCCAAACGCTCTCCCGGCTTCTTTGCCTCCTCGTAAGAAACATTCAAGTCTGCGAGGATTCCGTCCTTATCGGCTGCCTTGTGCGAAACACTGTTGTTCTTTGCTTTTGGCAACTCTGAGTGGTAGCCTTGAGTGGCGCGGAGCATATTCTGCTCGTTAGGGCGGTACTCGATATGATCTGTGATGGAGATGATATCCAAGCCATCGTAATAGGCCTCGGTTACGCGACCTTTAGCCGAGATACTGCCATCCGAATATACGGTGTGAATGTGCAAATCGGCCTTATAGATGTTGTAGCCTTTAACTTGAGGCAGAATCATCTCGGCACGTAACACCGGCCGTTTTGCGAGGTAGCGCAAGTCCGGATTCTTTTGTGCAAAAAGCGGTGTAACCGCAATTAACAACGATAGAATAATAATAGAAAATCGTTTCATGGTATTAGGTTTTTAATGTTGTTTGTAGTTATGCTAACTACAAAGATACAAAAAATGCCTGAAGGTTAAAACTTTCAGGCATTTTTTTTGATAAATTTATTTGATTACCAATTCAAAATCTTGCGGAAATCGTAAGCCTCAGGGTCTGCTACATACTGCTTTGCAGCCTCGTAGTCCTCCTCAGTGAGGTAGTGCATTACGTTGTTGATAACCTGCTGAATCTTGTCCGACTCGATGTTTACGAGGCGTGGCGGAATCTTGCCGGTTGTAGGGTCCTGCAAATCCTTCAAGTAGAGTGGCGAAACGAAACCATCCTGCGAGATGTAAACCATGCAGCCGGTTTTGCCCTCCGAGAAGAGCTTGTAAACGCCCATACCGAGCTCCGAACAATAAACCAAATCGTACGCAATAGGGGTCTGGCAACGAACCTCGTAACCAATCTCTACCGGACGCGACTTAACCTTGATACCCAATACCTTAAGCTTAGCCTCGAGCATCTCGTTGAAGATGTGAGCCTTCGATACCTTACCAAGCTCAGGATGACCGTGATCGTCGTATGTGAAGTGAACGCCCGACTTTGCAATCTCCTCGTCCGAAAGGGCGTGGAATACACCCTCCGAAATCATTGCAACGCCATACTCAACGCCCATCAACTTACGCTTGATAATTGACGAAACAACCAAGTTTACAATCTTCTCTACGGTAATCTCGGTCTTGTTGAACATCTCCGGAATGACAATCATAGGGTAGTGGCAAGCCGAACCGATACCGAATGCGAGGTGACCTGCCGAACGGCCCATGGCAGCAACAACAAACCAGTTAGCCGAAGTGCGAGCATCGTTATATACGGCACGGCCGATAACGGTACCACCCTCCTTTGCCGACTGGTAGCCGAATGTAGGCGAACCTGCAGGAAGTGGAAGGTCGTTGTCGATAGTCTTTGGAACGTGGATATTTGCGATAGGGTACTGCTTAGCCTCGAGGAACTTCGCAATGCGGTTAGCTGTCGAAGCTGTATCGTCGCCACCAACAGTTACGAGCAACTTGATGTTGTTCTCGGTGAAGAACGAGAGGTTAAAGTTGTTCTCGAAATCTGCATCGGTTGGCTTGAAACGGCTCATAGTGAGGTACGAACCACCCTGGTTGAAGATAAAGTCCGCCTTGAAGAAATCCAAGTCCTCGTGACGAGGGTTCGGATTGAACAGACCTGAATAACCGTGGTGCAAACCGATAACGCGGTATCCCTTTGCAAGGAAAGTCTTGGCAACGCTGCCTACAACGGTGTTCATACCCGGAGCAGGACCGCCACCTGTAAGAATTGCAATAGCTTCTTTCATAGTGTTTTGAATTATTTATCTTGTTGTGTTAGACCAAATTTGTCATAAATCCGCACAAAGATAGCAAAAAAATAGTGAAAAGTGTAGAGTGTAATGTTAAAAGTTGAAAAAAATGGAGATATTCTTTTGTGAATATCCCCAAGACTTTATCTCTCCTAAAAAACTACCTTTGTTGCAACTCCTCAATCTGCTTCAGCACTTCGTCGGCTGTGCGTAACATTCGTTTGTGGATACGCAGACCGACGATTCCGCCTATGATGCCGCCAAAAAGACCACTCATACTTATTGCTATCATTGCCGTCATATCCTCCTGCGCCAAATTGTAATATATCTCATACTCAAGCCATCCAAACCATATGATTGCCATAGGTATAGACCAATAGTGCCAATTTGAGTATATTTTTTTCATTCGTGCTACCTCTTTATATACTGCTACCAGGTCGCCCGAGTAGATATCGCGCTTGTGGATGCGATAGTGGCTGATAAATATTGCGAAAAAGCTGATTATAAATAGGGCTGCGGTTGCAATGCAGAAGACCTGTGAGAGTCCTAATCGTTGGAAATTTAGGTATCCTATCGGGACCATAATTAGACATACGATGCACATCCAAAGAGCCTTGTGGTTGAGCCACGATAGTTTACGCGACATAGTCTCTTTTATTAGTTTGTCGTTTACAATCTCCTGACTCTCAAGTCGTTTCTTTAGTATGGCGAGTTGCTCGCGCATCTCGTTCAATTCGTTCATCTCTATATTGTTCATAGCGATTTGGTGGTAGGTTAATCGTTTGACATATTTTTAAGTTGCTCGCGGATGCGGACAAGACGTACCGAGACATTCTTGGCAGTAATGCCCACTATCGCTCCAATCTCCTCGTAGGATAGATTTTCGAGCCATAGCAGTATGATTGCTCGGTCGAATACACCTAATTTACCAATTCGAGCTCGTAGCATCTGTGCCTGACGGCTCTCATCGTCGGTGTCGGAGAATAGATTGATGTTCATGTCGAGCCGTGCAGTGTCGGTGCGGCGACGTTTCTTGCGTTCGGCACTAATGCAGGTATTTAGCGAAACGCGGTATATCCACGAGCGTATGTTGCTCTCGCCTCTAAAACCCTCGATGCCTTGCCATAAAGCTATCAGTATATCTTGAAAGAGGTCATCAACCTCCTCCTTGTCCTTCGAGAACATATAGCATACGGTATATATCGTAGTCTTATGTTCCTGTACAATTTGGACAAACTCTTTTTCGGAATCTTTCATCTTCGTTTGGTTTTGCTTATTAGACGTGCGCCTACCCCAAAAAACTACAGGATATCTCGCAAAAAATTAGAGTTTGAGTTCTCTTTGTGGGTTTATGTAGAGATTTATCAAGCGATGGAGCTGTTTTGTTGTGCGACGAACCGTATATGCCGTGCCTCCCTTAGAGCCGTCGAAGAAGGCGATGGTTGCCGAGGAGTTATCTACCAAGAAGTTGTTGCGTACGGCATAAACCTCTACCGAATAGCGTGGAGCCAGGGTGATAACATCGTCAGCTTCAGCTTTGATATGCTCGAAGAGCCTTCGTTGCGAATCGTTGAATCGTTGCTGCATTCCTTCAAACGGAATAACGGCTATAATGCGTAATCCTTTCAACTCTTTTCGTAACGATAGGGCTGCATCCGCAGCTGCAAGGTCGAAGCCTATAGCCATACCGCACAAAAAGTTTCGATATCCCTGTGCATACAACTCCCGTATGGCTGCCTTCAAATCTTCGTTATGGCTGCCATTATAGGAGCGATGTCCCGTAAAACAGGCTGTTATTTCAATGTCGTGGTCGATAATCTGCGAATTTTGTTCGACAAATATAGTTAAAAGGTTAGAAAACTAACAAACTTTTTGTATCTTTGTACTCAAATTACACCTAAATTTATTGTAACATATGAAAAGACTGTTTCTGATTTTGGCTTCGGTGGCATTTTGCGCTGCTGGTGCTGTTGCGCAGGTTGTTGAGACACCTGTGAAGGGAAAGACCGGCATTCGTCTTTACGACAAGTCGGTGCGTCGTACTGAGATTATTTTGCCTCAGATTAAGGGGTACAACTCTTACAAGGCAGATTTTCACATCCACACAATCTATTCGGATGGTGAGGTTACTCCACGTGAGCGCGTTCGCGAGGCATGGTATGATGGCTTGGATATCATAGCTATCACCGATCACCTCGAGATTCGTACCTATGAGAAGTTTATGTTGAAGGCCCTCCAGCCATATAGCAAGGATGGAAAACCGTTTGTTTATGCAAATGCTGGTGCGGGCAACAAGAAGAATAAGGATGCGCCGATGTTGTGTAACCTCAATGCGGGTTACGAGGAGGCTCTCAATCAGACTGTAAAGGAGGAATGGCCTATTATGGTTGTTCGTGGTACCGAGATTTGGCGAAATCCTCGTACTACAGGTGAGTACAATGCCATCTTCTTGAAGGATATCAATGCTATTTGCCACAAAGACCTCTTCGAGTGTTTCCGTCGTGTTAAGGAGCAGGGTGGATTTATTATTCACAACCACCCGGGATGGCGTCGCAAGACTATGGAGAAGAGCGAGGATCAGGTTCGTGCCTATGGCGAGAAGTGGGTTGATGCTGTCGAGGTTGTAAATGGTACAACCCTCTATCCGCAGATGATTGATCGTTGCGTTGATGAGGGCCTTACAATTACTGCAAGTACCGATGTTCACCGTCCATCGTCGCAGGTTTGGGCTCGCGATTGCGGCATCTTCCGTACTCATACTATCATCTTTGCAAAGGAGTGCACCGAGAAGGCAATTAAGGATGCTCTCAAGAAGCGTCGTACTATCGGCTACTCCGCAAATAACCTCATTGGCGAGGAGAAGTGGCTTGAGCAGTTCTTTAACTCCGCTGTTGTTTGTAATCAGGTTTACGAGAACACCAAGAAGGGACATCGCAAGTACCAATTTACCAATACCTGCTCGATTCCGTTCCTTCTTCGTCGTGGCAAGAGTACATATCTTCTTCGTCCATTCCAGTCGTTGTGCTTGTCTTATTCCAAGAATAAGGAGACCGGTAAGTATCTTCAGCCAAAGGTTACTGTAGATAATATGTGGACCGTAGGTGATAAGCACCCTACATTCGAGGTTGAGATCGATAAGTAAAATTTGAGGTAATGATGCCAAAAGTGGCGCTTTTTAGATAATAAAAGATGGGCGAGAAACGTAGTATTTCTCGCCCTATTTTTTGCTTGCCTTTCCCTGATTGCTTTGCAGAAAGAGATACCATTTCACAAACTCTTTGAAATGGTC
>JAZQIS010000069.1:0-6789 GCA_045541235.1 Alistipes sp. | reverse complement strand
CCGCATTTTGCACTTTGCCGCCCATATGGGAGCAGTGCGATACAATATAGCCCTCGTCGCGGCAAATATACTCTTTGGAGTATCGTTCTCGGTCTATGTCTCGCTGCTACAGGGGAGAATATTACCCTCGCAACTATTTGTTATGCAGTTGCTATTTTCGACCCTTATTTTCGCCCCTGCTGCGCTCTTCAACCGCAGGCTCTACACCCTCACACTCAACGACTTCGGCTCGATATTTATCGTTGCATTACTCGTTATCTTCGGGTGGTGGTATCTGCTACTCTCGGGGGCTGCGCACACCAACCCCATCGATGCCTCGACCATAGCCACCATAGGACCTATTTTCACACTTATAACCTCTGTTATACTCCACAGCCGACAAGCCCGACGAGGCGAAAAAATAGGTATTTTAACGGCCTTACTCGGCGTTGGAGCACTCCTCTTTGACCGAGGATACAGACTTGTGGGCGAGGCGGGTGAGGGGTACGGGAACGCGCTCATCCTCTGTGCCGTAGTAGCCATTGCCGTAAATACCGTACTTATCGCCCCCGTACTGCGACGGCACGGCACAGCTGTCGTTATGGGGCTATATTACATTATAGGTACAATCCTCGCACTGCCCCTGATTATTGAGATTGTACCCACCCTGCCACAACTCCACCTCACGCACGCAGAGAACGCAGAAACGGCCTATATTCTACTCTTTGGCTCTACCCTACCGATGTATCTGCTCTACGTCGGCTCGGAACACCTTACGGCCACCCATACGGCCATATATCGCTATATTCAGCCTATCGTGGCGACAATCCTTGCCGTAGCTCGCGGACAGAGCGCAATAGACCGCACCAACATCATCGGTGCGGTCCTAATCTTTAGCGGTATGTTAGCTACGATACTCTCGATGCCACGCTCTGAACGCACAGCACCCTCTACGGACTCCCCTACTCGCGGATAATCTTCACCTCGCACCCCTCGCCAAAGGCGATAATAGAGCTTGGCTGCCCCGTAGGACGGCCCTGAAAGCGAGGATTGACCATAAAATCGACCCCCTCGATAATCTCCTTCGAGATATCGCGCACACTGCGTGGTGTAGGCTCGCCGGAGATATTTGCCGAGGTAGAGACTATAGGTCGTCCGAACTTTCGCAACAGCTTGTAGCAAAATTCGTGGTCGGGAACCCTCACACCGAGAGTTTTTTCCTCGGGGATAAGGTTCTTTGCCAACCCCGTAGCACCAGGCAGGATTAGTGTCAGTGGCTTGGTCGCCATCTCCATAACCTCGAAGGCGATACCCGGGGCCTTATCCACATAGCGCACCACCATATCGGCATCGCGGCAGAGAACAAGCATCGACTTCTTATCCTCGCTACGCTTCAGCGCATAGACCTTCGCCACAGCCTCCTCGTTGGTGGCATCGCAGCCTATTCCCCATACTGTATCGGTTGGATACAATATTATGCCGCCCCTGCGCAGCACCTCGATAGCCAACTCAATCTCTCTATCCATCCCTTCTAATGCTTCTTTGGCAAAACCTCAATCCAATAGTCGTCGGGGTCGTTGATAAAGTACAAACCCATCTTGTGGTTCTCGTAGCAGACACAACCCATCTCGCGGTGATACTCGCGAATAGCGTCGTAGTCGCCCTCCACACGCAAACATAGGTGCGTCTCGTTATCGCCCAACTCGTAGGCCCCCTCCTTGTCGCGTAACCAAGTGAGCTCCAAGAAGAAGTGACCACTGTCGTCACCCAAATATACAAGCACGAACGAGCCGTCGGAGGCCTCCTTGCGCTTTACCTCCTTCAAGCCGAGAGCCTTTTCGTAGAAGGCCATACTACGCTCGAGGTCGGTAACATTGATATTCATATGGTCAAATGTGCTCTTAATCTCCATAGTACCTAAATATTATTATTTATTCTGAACTACCGTAATATCTGTGGACCTATTGTCTATTGCGCCATATACATACAACTTGCGCTGCTTACCCGTCTTGTTAGGCAATGCAACGAGGTGAATTTCGTCCGAACCCTTTACCGCAGTCGCAGTAAGCCAATCGTAGGTAACGGTCAATACGCCTGCAATCTCAACAGCACTCTTCTCCTCGCCATTGTAATCGCCTATCGAGAGGTTGTAAATCGACGCATCGCCATCGACATCCTCCTCGCCTCCTGCGGCCGAAAATACCACACGATTGTCAAAGCCCCATCTATCCTCCTCGCAGGAGTTGAGAGCAAAAGCCGACAGCAACAACGCTGCAACCATCAAAAATCTTCTCATAATCCCAATCTTTTTAGTTAATCCTTGCTACAAAGTTATAAATTTTCGTTAATTTTGAGACACCTAAATTTGAAAATTTATGTTCAAACCCCTAAAAAATCGCAAATGGCGCGTACTGTCGAGCGAATATCTGCTCCGTGAAGGTGCTTGGTGCACGGTACGATGCGACAAGGTAGAGCTCCCGAACGGAGTCATCATCCCTAATTGGTATGTCTATGAGTTCCCGAATTGGGCAAATATCATCGCCATAACAAAAGAGGGCAAGATGGTGCTGATAAGCCAATACCGCCACGGACTCGGGGCCACACACTACGAGCTATGCGCAGGGCTTATCGACGAGACCGACGACTCTCCAATGGAGGGTGCCAAGCGCGAATTGGAGGAGGAGACAGGCTATGGCGGTGGCCGCTGGTCGCTCTATATGACCGTTTCGCCCAACCCGACAAACTCCACAAATCTAAACTACTGCTTCTTGGCCGAGGATGTGGAACTCATCACCGAACGCCACCCCGAGGCGAGTGAAGATATTGAGGTACATCTCTTTACGAAAGAGGAGGTCCGCGAGATACTGGAACAGGGCGGCATCATACAAGCCCTCCACGCCGCACCACTCTGGCGATACTTCGCCGAACACTAAAAGAGTAAAACCGATATGAAAAGGATACTTATTTTTATTTTATTGGCTTTTGCTGCAACGGCAAACGCTCGCAATCTACGACCGCGCCCTTACAGAGAGCGAAATATCAAGGCTGAGTAAGTAGCAAAGATTAACGAAAAGGGTGCATCCGTAAGTTTTTTAAGAAATTTTAAGAAAAAAATTTGCAGAATCAAAATTTTGCGTTACCTTTGCACTCGCAAAACCCCACAAGGGCACCCAAATAGGTGTGCAACGAGAGGAGGTGGCGCAATACAAAAGTTGGTGCCATAGCTCAGTTGGTAGAGCAAAGGACTGAAAATCCTTGTGTCCCCGGTTCGATTCCTGGTGGCACCACTTGAAGAAAATGACAAATTTGTCAAAACGCTGTGTTTCAACAAAATACGGCGTTTTTATTTTTGTGCTTTATACCCATTTAGGGTGTTTCGGGGCAACTGAAAGTGTGCAAATCAGGAACACTTTTGAAAAATCGAAAAGTGTTCCTGAATTAGCGTCTAATTAACCAATTTTCAAGATTTTACACTACTCTTTATAAGGTCGCGAATTGCACCATTTTTTAATATTTAGAGTTATGATAAAGAGTACATTTTCAATCCTTTTCCTAATTCGCAAGTCGCGTTTGGGAAAGAGTGGCGAGTCGCCAATTTCAATGCGCATTACCGTAAATGGCAGATTTACAGAGATGAGCACACTGCGTAAAGTGCCTGCAAACCTATGGGACAGCAAAAAAGAACGAGCCATTGGCAAAGGCCCTATCCCGATTGAGATTAACCGCCATCTCGAATCGCTGCGAACACGAGCATACGAGATTCACAAAGAGTTGGTTGAGCACGATGGTTATGCCGACCCGCTGACTATCAAGGAGTATTTGCAGGGCAAGCACATCAGCCAAAAGATGTTCTATGCCACTTTTGAGGAGCATAACGAGCGAATGGCACAGTTGGTGGGCATCGAGTTCGATGCGGTTACATTGAGCCGATACAGGCTTTGTCTACGCTATTTCAAGGAGATGGTGTCACGCAAGACCAAAGTTGCGGACTTCCCTATCAAGAACCTCAACGGTGAGATGATTCGTGATTTTGAGGCATTTTTGAAGATTGAGAAGCGTGTGGCACAAAACACGATGATTCGATATATGAAGTGCCTGAAAAAGGTGGTAAATCTCGCAATTGCCAATGGTTGGATAACGGTCAATCCTTTTGCAGGTATCAAATTTTCGGAGAAGAAGGTTGTCAAGGATTTTCTGACAATTGAGGAGGTAAACACCATTCGCACCAAGGAGTTCGGCATTGAAAGGCTTGATATGGTGCGTGATATCTTTATCTTCTGCTGTTATACGGGATTGGCGTTTATTGATGTCTATAACTTGAAGCCCGAGCATATTACGGAAGATGCACACGGTCGTAAATGGATTCACAAGCAACGACAAAAGACCGAAGTTGAGTTCTTTGTGCCGCTGTTGGAGTATCCGCTACAACTGATTGAGAAGTATCGCAATCACCCGATGTGTCGGGCAAATAAAACGGTCTTTCCGGTATACGCAAATCAGAAGATGAATTCGTACTTGAAAGAGATTGCTGACTTTTGCGGCATTAAAAAGCACCTTACGATGCATACCGCCCGCTATACCTTTGCGACGACTATCACGCTGGCTAACAATGTAAAATTGGAGAATGTATCAAAGATGCTCGGTCATACAAATACGCGAATGACACTCCACTATGCCCACATTATGAATGACTCCCTTGCGCAGGAGATGAATAAGGTGGCTGCGATTGTAGGGAAATAATCTAGAACTCACCTCGTAAAGATGTGATGAGGTGAGTTTTGTATTTTTACAGTTTTTTATAAGAAAATACTAATTTTTGCAAAATACTTCATACATTTGTATGAAACTCAAACTTTCATAAAACTATCAATTATGAATATTCGTCCTTTTACTAGCATTAAAACTGATACCGGTTGGTATAAAATGATAAAATGCATTGGAATGGGTGGGAATGGAACCGCATTCCTTGTAATGTGCACCGCAGGTCCTTATAAGGGAGAATTATTTGCAATGAAAGTATTTCACAACATCCTAGATGATGTTAGAAGAGAGAGGTTTTTGTCGGAAATTAAGTTTATGAAGGACAAACATCATCCTTCTATTATGCGACAATATGATGAAGGGGTATATATTCAGGGGAAGGCAAGTTTTCCATTTGTAATCATGGAATATATTCCTAGTACATTGCAATTCCAATTACAAAGAGAAATATCTCTTGGCAATGCACTTTTATATGCCTTACAATTACTATCTGCAGTAAAATATATACACCAACATAATGTCGTTCATAGAGACATTAAGCCAAGTAATATATTTATTCGTCATCATTCCGCTATTCTAGGAGACTTTGGATTGATAAAAAATATTAACATTAATGATCCTAATGACACAGATGTTATAAATGGGTATTTTGCTATGGCTAAAGGTTATCCTACACCAGAATTAATAGGGTATGCCAAGGGCGAATGTGGAGTTTGTAAAGAGTCTGATGTGTTTCAATTAGGGTTAGTATTTTCTCATTTATTTTGCAGAAAATATCCTCTGTGGAAAAACCAATATCCAGATAAAATTTCAATTAAAAAACTAGATGTAGTATATCCAGAGTATGCGGGTTTGATAGCTAAAGTAATTATACAAATGTTAAATAAGGATAAGAATAATCGTATTGATATTGAAACTGCACTAAATGAATTTAATATGATCTTTGAAACATATTCAAAAGATCAAATAAAACTCGACCAACCTATTATTTAACCTATCCTATATCTTCTCTTTTGGGGATAGAATGTAATTACTCCACTATAACGGCGAAGGTCACTCTACCTTCCTCGTTGTGTTTTAGGCGCAGGGTGCCACCGTGGAGGCGGATGATTTGGCGAGAAACGGCAAGGCCGATGCCTGAGCCGTCGGTTTTGGTGGTGAAGAATGGCGTGAAGAGATTTTCAGCGACCTCGGCAGGGATTGCTGAGCCGTTATTGGTTATCTCAATTTGAATGCGCTCCTCGGCGTCAATAGTTGAGCGGATGGTTATCTTGCGCTCGCAATCCTGCGCCATAAGGGCCTCGGTAGCGTTCTTGAGGAGGTTTACAAATACCTGCGACATTAGCGCACGGTCGGCATAGAGCATAGTATCTTCGGGCTCGATGCTCACCTCAACCTCGATACCCTCGTGCGGAATGAGCGACAGCGACTCCGTCACCAACTCCGAGAGGTAGAACGGTGCTTTCTGCGGTGCAGGGATGCGGGTTACGGCACGGAACGAATCGACAAAGCGGAGCAGACGGTCCGAAGTCGCATGTATCGTCTCCAAGCCCTGACGCATAGTCTCGGCATCGCCCGACGACGAGAGCAGTGTATGGCTAATAGAGGTTACGGGCGCAAGCGAGTTCATAATCTCGTGCGTAAGGATGCGAGTGAGTTTCTCCCACGACTCCACCTCCTTGCGGTCCAGCTCCTCGTGGATATTGCCGATTGATATTACCCTCAATTGCTTGCCCTCAAACTCCATTGCCGAGCAGCTCAGTACCAGGTTCTGGTCGCCAATCTCGGTGGCGAAGCGTGCGGTAAGTTGTGCGCCCGGCTCTATGCGGTGCATAGCCTCGCAAAGCTCCTCGCTCAAGATGCGTAGCTGGTCGATATGGTTTAGTCGCTCCATACCCACGATATGCAGTGCCTTGGAGTTGGTTTGTGCCACCGTGCCATTCTCCATCACGGTAACGATACCGATATTGGCACACTCCATAATCAGCTCAAAGTACTTCTCCCTTTCGCGTATCTGCATCTTGGCGTTGTCCATCACCTCCTTGATGC
>JAZQIS010000068.1:0-5140 GCA_045541235.1 Alistipes sp. | reverse complement strand
ATTATCTCGGCACGCGAGAAGATTGTCGAGGGTGCTGTTTCGATGGTTAAGATGGCTATCGACAAGTTGTCGGAGGATGAGGTTGTAGAGCTCGACGAGGAGCGCAAGGCAGCTATGGTAAGCAACTTGCTCGTAGTGTTGTGCGGTGATGAGTCGGCGCAGCCGGTTGTTAATACAGGCACACTACATCATTAAAAAATCGTTCTGAACGGTAAATTTTGCACGAATCTGCTGACTCCGAAATGCTCACATAGGTCCACTATGCTCCGCTTTCATCGCATTGCTTCGCACAAAATTTCCTCGTTCATTGACGATTTTTAACAGAAGGAAAATCGTTCTAATGAGTTCTTTTTGCACGAATCTGCTGACGCTGAAATGCTCACATAGGCCCACTATGCTCCGCTTTCATCGCATTGCTTCGCACAAAATTTCCTCGTTCATTGACGATTTTAAGAAACGGAGAGCGGAAAACGGAAAGCGGAAAACTTTTTTTGAGTTGAGAGTTGAGAGCTGAGAACTGAGAGCTGAAAATTTAAAGCGCACCTTTACTAGCCTTTACTAGCCCTTACTAACCTCTAATTTCGTTGCGCCTTAACAACGCTCGGAGTTCGTAAAACAAAAAAATAAAAGCCAATGGCTAAAAGCTAAAAAATATGGCAAAGGAGCCTACAAAAAGTTTTGTACTTCGCATTGATGCCGAGATGATGGAGGCTATCGAGAGGTGGGCGGAAGATGAATTTCGCTCCACCAACGGTCAGCTGCAATATATTATCGCCGAGGCTCTACGCAAAAGCGGAAGAATCAAAAAACGGAAAACGGAAAACTGATGGAAGCAACTAATTTTATACAGATACTGCGCAAGATTAACCGAGGCGTCTCGTTCAACTTGTGGCGTGTGCGCATCGGAGGATTGGAGATGGCCCTCTTCTTTCTCTTCGCCGTGGGAGCGATATTTGTCTGCAAATTTATTCCGATGTCGCCCGATACCCAATATATCGTAAGCGAAACTATGAACTGCATAGGGGTACTGATTCTCGGCGAGGCGATTTTACGTTCGCTCTATAAACTGTTCCCTCGATATCGCTGGGGTACTTTGGCGGCAATGATTGGCGGAGCTGTCGGAGGTCTGCTTATTACAATTGTGATGGATTACTTCGATAGTGAGGTAGCGGTGGATACCAATGACCTTATCGCTTTGGGAGTCTGCATTGTACTCTTTATTGCGGCATATATCCTTTGGCGACAGAGTGTCAAAAGAGTAAAGCAGCTGAAACTCGAACGGCAGTTGAGACTAAAACACAGACGGTACAATATGTAATATATGTAAGGATGGGTAGATCGAAAGTTACCCATCCTTTTTTTTGAGTTGCAAGAAACTGCACGATATTTGCCGTAGAGCCTTGTGTTGAACATAGACTTTACGACTTATGAAACGCAAGATTCTAATTATTCTATCGGTTGTATTCGCCGTTGGCGTGTGTGTTATTGGCTATACACGGGCAACCACCAAAAACTCGGAAGAAAAGACACAACAACGGCAGCAACGCCACATCGAGCGTGAGCAACGACGAGCCGAGCGTCAAGCCTCCTATGAGCGATATATCGACTCGATAGTCTTGGCGCGAAACTTTCAATTCTCGCCTCAATCGATGCAACAGCAGCCTGCAGGGCAGATGCGTCTCCTCAATAACGCCAACTTCGAGTTGAGCGTATGGGGTAGTGAGGTCGATATCTTCTTGCCCTATATCAAGGGCGTTACGCCTCCATACTATACTGTGCTGTTTAACTATACGATGCCTTCGGTGAAGAGCTACGTTACCGAGCAGACACAGGAGGGGTGGCTCGTAACATTCTCCTCGTCGCTATTTAGTGGTTCGGACTACGATTTCTCGCTCGAGATTTATACCTCGTCGGGTAGTGCAACCTTGACGATATCCTCGCCTTGGTATCCCGATGTTCAATATATAGGTGGAATTACAGGTCAGAATTAAGTGATGGTGCGAATACTCCTTCTTGTTGCGATGCTGCTGTCGAGTGTTGCAACACGCGCAGCTGTCGGCGAAACGGACACTACGACGAATCAATCGAGTGCAAAGGCTCGGCGCGAGGCGCGTAGAGAGGCCTACGCCTCCGAGATAGATGCCATTGTCAAGTCGCGAAACTATATCTTTCGCCCTATAACAATGCAGAATGTGGTTACGGGAAACACTCGCTCGATATACGCCTACTACCTCTTTATGGGGGTGTCGGGCGATAAGGTGGTGCTTCACCTTCCCGTCGAATTTACCTCCTATGTTGTCGATACGGTAAATCTCGACTCCTTTGTCGAGGGCTATACGGCCGATTTTGCCGACGGAAATTGGCGTATCACATTCTCCTTTATGAATGGCTCGGAGAGGTGGCTGGCCGAGATTTTCTTATCGAATATTACGGGGCAAACCCGCCTTGCCCTCGTTACGCCAAAGGGGGTTATGCGCTACCTCGGCACAATCGAGAGTGGGGCAACAATAAAGAAAAGGACAAAAAAAGTAGGTGGCGAAAAATGATATTTCACCACCTATACTTGCTATAGAATGCAGTCTATTCAGTTCTACGCATTATAGTGCTAAACTCCGACCAATACTCCGCTGTGATGTAGGCATCATACGAGCCATACGGTACATGTATGACGGCATCGGGGGCGATAAGGGTGAATGCCATATATCCGCCTGCAGGTGGCGTAGATGGCAAGCAGTAAACATCCTTGAGCAGGCTGCAACCCCAAAAGGCGTACCAACCAAGTTCGGTAACACCCGTACCTATGGTTGCGGTGGTTAAGTCCTTACAATCACTAAATGCACTTTGGCCAATTGTGGTAACACTGCCCGGAATCTTCACGCTCTCTAATGAGTTACGACCCCGAAATGCGCCCTCTCCGATTGTGGTTAGGCTCTCGCCCCAGATTATGTTGGACAACTTTTTAGAGTTACCAAATGCGTTCATTCCGATAGACTCTACACTCTTGCCGATAACCACCTCTGTCAGCTCGTCGCACTCGCTAAATGCTTCCTCATCAATCGTTGTCACACCGTCGGGTATCACTACCTTTGTCAGCGAGTTACAAGAGTGGAATGACCACGAGCCAATGGTTTCGACGCTGTTGGGCAGGGTGACACTCGTAAACGCGCAGAAGCGGAAGGCGTTGAATCCTACCCTCGTTAAATCTCGGTCGAATGTTATGATTCCTACACCATCTTCGTAACTATTCGACACGATATTTGCTCCGAAGGTGAGTAGCTTATCCGAGGCATAAGGGTTGATTATCTGACCGTTGGCCGAGGTGTAGAGTATCATATTGTTGGCGATGGTTATGCCCTCTTGGTGTATGGTGAAGCTACCTACGACGACATCATCGCAGAGCAGTTGTATGGTGGCCGAACGGCTCTCTGTGGTGCGGTTTTTCTCGATGTTGAGCCTTATCACCTCGTCGTACATAGCGGCACGTGTCGAATCCTCCTGTAGCGTAATCCAGTTGGCTGTTGCAGGAATCATCACCTTGTACCTCTTTGTATTCAGCTTTACCCTAATATCCAATGTCGAGGCGTCATTAGTTATCTCGATGTTGTCGTTCTCGATTATCGCCACGCTGCTCTCGAATGTCAGCGTGCGCATAATAGTGGTGTTAGCATCGCTTACGAGGACAATAATAGGGCTATCCGTCCACCTCTCGGGCGCAGTGACGGTGATGTAACCCTCCTTCTCGGAGAGTTCGGTTACGGAGGCGTGCCAACCCTCTTGGGCTATGGTGGCAATGTAAATCTCCTCCTCTGAACTCGTTATCTTGTAGCCCACTTTGCAGCTGCCTCCTGCCGCGATGACACCCTCATTCTCCACATCGAAGGCGACCTCGAGCTTGCGGTTGAGCAACTCGTCCACCTTATCCTCGAGTGCCTTGAGCCGGCTTTCGATGGCCGTAATCTTGGTGTTTATGGCCGAAATCTCCCCCTCAATGCGGCTGTTTACCTCGGCAATAGCTGTCGCTATCTTGGTGTCTATAGTGCCGTTATTGGCCGTTATAGCCTCGTTTATCGCCTTTTTGTAGGCCTCGGTCAACTCCGTTTGCAGAGCCTCCAACCGCCCTTTAACCTCGTTTAACTCGTTGGAGAGCCCCTCGTCGCTGCCGCTACTCTCTATCTGCTTGCGAAGCTCGGCAATCTTCGAGTCTATTTGGGCCGTGGTGTAGTAGTTCGCCAACTGCTCGTTTATCCACCCCTTAATCGAACTTTCGAGCGCCGTAATGGCGTTAGTGAGCGCTGTTGTCGCCTTGCCCTCGAGACTCTTTAACTGCTCTTGAAGGGAGGCTATGGTTGTGGAGAGGCCGTTGAACTGCTCGAGTGTGGCGTAGGTCGCGCTAACCCAATCCTTGGTCTCCTGGTTTAGTGTGCCGACATAGTTGCGCAGTGTCGATATCGCCTGCTCCAACTCTTCGTCTTTGGCCTTGAGTTTGGCTATCTCCTCGGCCGTTGATTTGCCATTCTGCTCGAGGTCGGCAATTTGCTCCTCGAGTGCCTTGCTCACCTCCTCTAAGTCGCCAATCGATATCTTTATGCTGCCGATTTGCTGCTCGATGGTGGCAATATTCTTCCCCTCCAACTCGCTGATGCGGTTGTCGAGGTCAGTCAGTGCGTCGTTAATCTTCTGACAACCAAGTAGTAGGGTGGTGGCTGTTACAATAAGTAGAAGTCTCTTCATAGTCGTGTGTATTATCTTGTGATTGTATTTCTATGCAAAGTTATAAATAATTTGCCAATACTATGTGTATGTGGTGCTTTTTTTCTCAGATTCTTTTTTTGAGAGCGTAAAGACCAAAATCTCAGCGGTATAGCGCGGAGTTTGTAAAAAATATTAAAAATTTTCTTCAAAATATTTGCACATATCAAAAAAAGCCTCTATATTTGCACTCGCAATTCGGCTCCGTAGCTCAACTGAATAGAGTACTTGACTACGGATCAAGCGGTTCCAGGTTTGAATCCTGGCGGAGTCACGAAGCGGCTGTCTCAACGAGGCAGCCGCTGTTTTTTACAAATCCAATCCTGCCCCCCCCCGATTTTATCTACTAATTTTGACCGGTAAGCCCCGTAAGTCGAAAATGGTCTATGTT
>JAZQIS010000067.1:0-45440 GCA_045541235.1 Alistipes sp. | reverse complement strand
CGTTGTAGCCGTGTCTGACGAGGGTACGATGCCCACATTTTGGGCAAACTTTTTATCCATTTCTAACGCAAATAGTGCAAATATATAAAAATCAATCAATTGCCCCGATTTTATGTACTAATTTTGACCAATAAGCCGGTTCAATTCATATCTACAATCCATCCGCAGACAAACTTCATTACTGTGCTGACTGTGGCAATCGTTTCACAGATACTTCAAATACCATCTTTCATTCTACTAAACTTCCACTATCCAAGTGGTTGTTCGCAATATACTTCTTCGTAGAGACTACCAGAGGCATCTCATCTTATGCATTAGCACGTCTTATTGGGGTATCTCAACCTACAGCATGGACTATGTTAATGAAGATTAGAAGTGCAATACAGCATGACATCCAAATTCCTGAAGGAGCGATTCTTGATGAGGTCTTCATCGGTGCTGATTGGAAAAGACTTCCATCCTTCAAGAAGTACCAAAGAGCAACTCCACCAAACCCTATATGGAATCTTCAAGGCAAAGATTTGCAGTCCTACTACAAGTCCGAGTTTATGAGATTAGCATCAGAAGACAAGATGTCTGTATTGAGCATTTCAAGCCCATACAGACGCTCTCTTGTTTTATTGAGTATTCCATCATCCGACAGAAAAGAGTTCATTAGAAGTGAAATAATGAATCGTTACGGACATCTAATGAGTACCTCAACAGACAGTCCAACATTAATTATCACAGACCAAGCAAAGTGTTACAACTGTATTCCTCAGTTTACGGATGTAAATGGCAATCAGGTCTTCCAACATGAGGTCTGCCGTCACGATATAAATATAGTAGTCCTAACGGTTACAGTTCAAACCGTCTTGAAGGTTCCTTTGCACATCTTAAACGAATGTGGAGAGGTACTTACCAAAGATGGACTCGCAAGTACAACCAATCATACCTCAACGAATTTGCTTGGAGATATACCCATCGTCTTGACCATTGCTTGACCGACTGAGGCAATTGTTCTCATGCTTTGAGGTGGCAGTTTAAGTTGTCTTTTTGGTAGGAATCGTTAATTATTCACCTTTTTTACCATAAAAAATAGAGATTAGTAGAAACTTGTTTTCTACTAATCTCTAAAACATCGCTGTAATATCCAAATTTACAGGCGATTACATTTTTTAGTCAAGCGCCGCTTTTTGGCGTCATTACCTATTTGAGTGATAGGTCTTGTAGTCTACTGGTTATTTCGCCCATCTTACCTATATCCATAATTTGGTGCTCGCGTATATTCTCGAAGAACTTGCCGGTGAAGAAGCAGATGCAGCCCAAGAATATTGCCGAAAGAACTTTTAAGGATATGCTGTATATGCCAATTTCTGTATTTGGTATCTCAATGATACCCAAACATATATCGAGCAGTATGGCAATGCCTACAAATAAGGCGAGTGAGGTGTGGCGCTTTTGTTTATGATGACTTTTGTCCTCTGCTGCCTCGATATTCGAAGAGTCAGATTTGGATTCGAGAATCGGTGTGCTGTGCGAATGACTACGCGAAAATATCAACCACTCAATAGATAGCATCATACACATTATGCTCAATGATATAATCGAACCGCACCATTCGTGATGATTTACTGTGATGTGATTGTGAACGCAAGGCACCGATATAAGTGCGTATATAGTTGCGGCGCATATTGCAAACACGAAGAATGTCAGGTGGTTAATTCTTTTATTTTGACGTACAATATGATCCGAGTTACGAGTTTTTTCGCGTTGAAGAATATGGTATGTGCCATCGAGTATCGGGCTATGAATTTTATAGAAAGAGAAGGCCTCGAATATCACCTCGAAGTCGCTTATCGACATTCTGGAACTCTTTTTGTGAAATTTGATTTCAGGGGTAGCAATTTCGGGATTGCGAAGTTCGTTGAGAGTCATTTTTGAGAGCTCACGCCACAATTGCGATGTATTGCACACTCTCATAATGCGGCAATAGATTATAAAAGCTTCGCGCTCACGATCTGTGATGGAGTTGTCGATAACTATAATGCGCATCAGATTACGCACCTCTTTCGTGATATCCTCATCCGTGAGGACATCGACATTCATAAAGATACTCTGACGTGTAGAGGTGTGCATAAGGGCTTGCTGCTGCTCCTTGACGAGAGCCTCTACTTTGTCAATGGATGGGACATTCTCTTTGTCTTCCCATTGTTCGAGAACGATGTGGCACACCTCATCAAATTCGGGCTTGCCTATTGAGTTGTCGTCCGCCATTGCCATACCAAGCATACGGGCAACCTGCTTTCTGTGCATATATGACAGTTTGTAAGCCTCTTGCTGCGATGGTTTTTCTGTGTTAATTTTTTCCATTGTAGTGATTTGGGTTAGTTTCAAAACCAAAGTTACTATTTTTCTCCGATTTTTTTCGAATATTTCTGCAAAAGTTTCTTCTTTTACCAAAAAATCGTCATTTTCTACAAAATTAGCTGAAAAATAGGGGTTGAACATAAATTATTGGACGAAATTGCCGATGGTTTAAGCTTTTTTATTATATCTTTGTATTGATTTTGAGAATTGCTTATAACCATTTTTGGGATGACAATATATAAACCCAAACTATCTTTTCGGTATTAACTTTTATAATACATTTCGAACTATAAGGAGATGAATCAATTTACGAGAGAACATAAAATAGCTTTTGCCAGAGTTATCACAGACCTAATAGAGGCGGATTTCGTGGTAGAAGTGAATGAAATGCAATTCTTTGAAAATATAATATCAAAGGATGGATTATCTATCTCTGAAGCAATGCTTGTCGAGGCGAAGAAGATGGACTTTGCCAAGGCTCTATCCATCTTAAAAACTCTTGATGATAGTGGCCGCCGGTTTGTGGTTGATACTCTGAAACAACTCTCAATGTCGGATGGCGTATGTGTGCCTCTGGAGGCGATTCTGATATTTTCGGTTGAACAGGTGCTGATGAATGATGCAACCGTACATTCCATCCCTCAATCAGGTATAAATATCGACAATCTCAAAGTCATATATATTGAAAATCAAGAGACGGATGTTGGATGTCAAATAGAAGATAAGCTACCTTCAATAATAAGCGAACTTAAATTAGTAGGTTTCGACTTTGTCTATATTCCCCGTCTTATCCGAGATTTTGGGCGAATGGAGCACGATTACCTGATGAAGGTAGTCAAGTATATGATTCCTTCCATTTCCGAGGAGAGGGTAAAGGCTATATGTGATAACCTGCGAGGACTGACTACCTCGAAATTCTGTCGAGACCTTTTATACAAGAAACTTGGTATGAATCTTATCGGATGTAGGCCTTCGCTCCTCCTAAAGATAAACGATTCCGACGTTGTGGACAGATACGAATCCGAAGCAGTAGAAAGAATCCGGTATAGTAACTTCTTACAGTTGGAGCTTAAAGGGGATGTGATGGATGAAATACACTCTATCATTGAAACTTACCACACCATGATTAGTTGCTCTATTACGGTTGAAAATAAGCCCCGAACACCAAAGTTTATATACACAGGTTTTCACCGTTCGCTATTTGATTTGATTGCATTTGGGCGTGAACGGAAGGAGTTCCGACTGGTGTTTGATACAACGGAGCGCAGAGCGAATATCTATTTTGAATCAACCGATGAAGCGAGAGAGTGTGTGTCATTGAAGCTGAATCCGCAAGAAGCATCGCTTTACTATATGATTGTGAAGAGGTCCTTGACAGGTCGAGGCTTGGATTGGCGCGAGCATATTCCGGAGGCTGATAAGAAGATTATTTTGGCAGAGTATAACGATGTATATCGCACGATAGGTAAATATAATTCGGTAGTGGAGTATAAAGATCGAACCCAGGTGCATCATATCAAAAATCGTATTCGGGCGATAAAAAATATAGCAAATGCAGATATGTTTATTCCCGAACACTTCCGAGAGGGCAGTGAATCGTACTATAGAGTAGCTGCAAATATTGAATATGTGGTATTCAAAGAGAATACAACGTTGTAATCTTCGAGTTATGAGCTTCGGTATGAGTAATTTTGTATTACGTTAACGTAAAATGTTGATTGAGATGCGAAAGAGAAACTCATATCTGTCAGAGTGCTTGTCGAACGACTCGGCAGCCGTTCGGAATGGTGTAGGTAAAAATATCATCCCTCCTCCCGAGAGGGAGTCGTTGTGGAGACAATATCTCGGAAAATTTAAGGATCCAATCATTATTATTCTCCTTGCAGTATTTTTTCTGTCGGTCGTTGTCGCAGCGTACGAGATAGTCTATATGGACAAAGGGTGGTCCATTATGTTGGAACCATCGGGGGTCCTTATTGCGTTGTTGCTTGCAACCGGAGTCGGTTTCATCTTTGAGGTGAAGGCCGGTAAGGAGTTTGAAGTCTTGAATAAGGTCAAAGATGCTCGTCCGGTTAAGGTTCTGCGCAGGATGACAGAGGGTGGTCGCCCCAAGTTGATGATGATAAAAAAACACGACGTAGTTGTCGGTGATGTGGTGAAACTCGAGAGTGGTGATGAGATACCTGCAGATGGCATTCTGCTCGAATCAACATCGCTGCGTGTCGATGAGTCTAATTTTACGGGTGAGTTGTATGCCAGCAAGACCGCTGATGAGGCGGAATTTAAGAGTGATGCCACCTATCCGTCAAATTTTTTATTGAGAGGTTCAACGGTAATAGAGGGCTCTGGCGTATATGTGGTTACGGAGATTGGAATGAGTACCGAGGAGGGCAAAGGTGTTGCCCGCACGCAGGAGGGTAGTGATGTTGAAACTCCGCTGAATAAGCAATTAGCACAACTCGGGAAATGGATCTCCGTTACAAGCTTTGTCTTTGCAACACTGATTGTTGTGGGACGAATGATATATTTCTTCTTCTTCGATGGTGATGCTGCCAATAATCATAGCTTCATCGAAATTGCCGAGTTTGTTTTGGCCTCCATAATGATTGCTGTCACTTTGATTGTTGTGGCTGTGCCCGAGGGACTTCCAATGAGCGTGACCGTTAGTCTTGCATTGAGTATGCGCAAGATGCTCAAAGAGAACAACCTCGTGCGTAAGTTACACGCCTGCGAGACTATGGGTGCAGCGACGGTGATATGTACAGATAAGACAGGTACTCTCACCAAGAATCAGATGACGGTTATGGAGACCGATTTCTATGGAGGAGAGGAGGAGAGAGAGATTATTCGCCAAAATGTGGCGATAAACTCTACGGCCGAAGTGTATAGAGATGAGGATGGTAAATTTGTCTCTATCGGCAATCCTACCGAGGTCGCATTGCTCAAATGGATGCACGAAGATGCTGTCGATTACGAAGAGTATAGGAAGCAAGCCGTAGATGTTGCGCAGACACCGTTTTCCACCGAGACCAAGTATATGCAAACCATCGCTGCTATGCAGGAGGATGCTACCCCAATAAGATATATTAAGGGTGCGCCGGAGATTCTTATGGAGATGTGTGATTCTGTGGCAGGAGGTGTATCGAAAGAGCATGTTGAGCAGACTCTGCTTCAGTATCAAGCCAAGGCGATGCGAACGCTCGGCTTTGCCTACCAGTGTATGGGTGAGAATTGTTCGCAAGAGGTGGTTTTCTTGGGCGTTGTAGGTATTGCCGACCCGATTCGTGACGACGTTAAAGAGGCAATACATATTTGCAAAGATAATGCAGGTGTTCGAGTTATTATTGTAACCGGAGATACACCTGGTACAGCCAACGAGATAGGTCGTCAGATAGGATTGTTGAACGAGGGAGATGAGGAGCAGACTATCACGGGTCCCGAATTTGCTGCAATGAGCGATGATGAGGCTAAGGAGTTGTTGCGAAACGATAGTTTCAAGATTATCTCTCGCGCTCGTCCCGACGATAAAGCGAGATTGGTGATGCTGCTTCAAGCCATTGGTCATGTCGTGGCAGTAACCGGTGACGGCACCAATGATGCGCCCGCCTTGAGCAAGGCACAGGTTGGTTTGTCGATGGGCGATGGAACCTCAAGAGCAAAAGAGGCGAGTGATATTACGATTATAGACAACTCGTTCTCGAGTATCAACAAGGCGATTATGTGGGGACGCTCACTTTACTTGAACATTCGCCGATTCATTATCTTCCAAATGACCATAAATGTTTGCGCCTGCCTGATTGTACTTTTGGGCTCATTCATTGGTTTGGACTCTCCGCTGACTGTGACGCAGATGCTTTGGGTAAATCTTATTATGGATACCTTTGCAGCAATGGCGTTATCCTCTTTGCCGGCAGACAGAAAGGTTCTTTACGATAAGCCACGCGATCCTAACAGCCATATTGTCGATAGAAAGATGGTGCGCCAAATATTTGCATCGGGACTATTTTTCTTCTTTATTTTAGCCGGATTATGGCAGCTGTTGGGCCATACAAATATTAGCGAGGTTCAAGACCTGTTGTCGTACGACGTATCGGGGATTCTACTCTCCAATATGTTTGAATTCGAGTCGAATAACCTAAGTGCATATGACCATGGCGTATTCTTCTCTATCTTTGTGATGATGCAATTTTGGAATCTGTTTAATGCAAAATACTTCCGCACGAATCGAAGCCTTCTGCAGGATTTTGCAGGGCTGTTTACCGATTCCAAGCGTGTTAGAAGCTCCTACAGTAGCGGTTTTTGGTGGATTCTGTTGGTGATATTGATTGGACAGGTACTTATTGTGACCTATGGTGGTGCAATGTTCAATGTTCAGAGCTTATCATTTGCAGATTGGGGATGGATAATCCTTATAACATCACCGATATTGATAGTACCCGATATTTTACGATGTGTAAGTAATGCGATATTAAGAAAAGCTCAAAATAAATAGATAATATGAAGACAGAGATTCAAGGCGATTTTATGGGTTATGTTATGCGATTTAAGCTACCTTCTGCAGGTTGTTTTCTCGCCCCGCTAAAGAGTGCAGGAGTGATTTTCTTGGCCGAATTGGTATTGTCGGGTGCACTCTATTTCGTGGGTGTGGAGACGTGGTCGTTAGTGCTATCCCTATTGTTGTGTATGGTAGCTATCGGGTACTATGTAGGGGTGCTTTACAAGAAGTTTTGGAATATTGTACTCGAGGAGTCTAAGGGTCTCTTTGCAGATATGTTTATGTGGATATATTACATCGTAATCTGTGCAATATCGCTTTCGCCTGCGCTCTTACTCTTTTACATGTCGAAATTATAGTAACGCGATAGGATTGTCCTAAACAAATAACCACTCTCCATATCGGAAAGTGGTTGTTTGTTTATCTTGTATCTGGAGTGGCATTCTCCATAAAAGCCTTTACCGGCTGGGATATCAGCGTTTAGGCATATGTCTCATTGGGCTGAATGGTCTATCGCTCTTTGCCGTTCAATCGCTTGAGAATAGGCCAAAGCAATAGGGTTGCAATGGCGAATGTTGTGGTAGTGATTGAGGCAAGAAGTATCTCGCCATAAATCCAATAGCCTACAGAGAACATTGCCGAATATACCGATGCGCAAGCCATTGTCATTGCCAACAAACCCCAAGCTATATCGTGGCGCGAGGAGCGAATTTTGGATTGGAACTCTGCGCATTTTGCAGGGTCGGTAGGCCTTGTCAGAAGGGTTACACTAACCCACGAAATGGTCGTGATGACTATGCCAATCAGCAACTTATGCCACGAGAGCAATTCGGGAAGGTCGAGATACGGATATACCAGCTCGAGGAATACTGCCACAAGGAACGAAACAATCATTGCAGTAATTTCGCTCCAGGCGTTAATGCGCATCCAGAACCAACGCAACAGATAGATAAGTCCCGTGCCTGCACCAATCTGTAGAATAAGATTGAATACTGTACCTGCTGATATGAGGTATGGCGAAATCAGAGCAGTCGCCGTTACGAGCAATATTGCCGAAATACGACCTACCAAGATTAACTCCTTCTCTGTTGCATCAGGTCGTACAAAACGCTTCCAAAAGTCGTTTGCGATATAGTTTGAACCCATCGAGAGGTGCGCTGCTACGGTTGAGAAGAGTGCGCCCATCATTGCTGCGGCAACCACGCCGAGCCAGCCTTTTGGTACGAAGGTAAGCATAGCGGGGTAGGCCACATCGCCCTTAATGAGTGAAGGGTCAATATTTGGGAACGCCTCTTGCAACGATGCCAAATCGGGGAATACGATAAGCGAGGCAAATGCGGTAAGATACCATGGCCACGGACGAATGGCGTAGTTTACAACCTGATAGAGCACCGAGCCACCTACGCAGTGGTTCTCGCTCTTGGCCGATAACATTCGTTGTACGATGTAGCCACCGCCACCCGGCTCGCTACCCGGATACCACACATTCCACCACTGCACAGCGATTGGAATTACGAATGCCGCCACAAAGAGGTCCATATTGCGTATGTCGGGGAAGAATGACATATGTTCCTGCACTACAGGATGCGCCATCATAGCCTTGAAACCACCGACTTCGGGCAGATTTATGGCGTAATACATTCCTGCGACTGC
The DNA here is from genome assembly GCA_045541235.1 of Alistipes sp. Lineage (GTDB taxonomy): Bacteria > Bacteroidota > Bacteroidia > Bacteroidales > Rikenellaceae > Alistipes. The sequence goes on along the minus strand of JAZQIS010000067.1, from coordinate 36,943 downwards.
TCCGACCATAATAATAAGGAAGAGGAACAAATCGGTATAGATTGAGCCGCGAAGACCGCCCAATGCGGAGTATATTACCGATGCAACGCAGGTGATGATGACAACCGTCCATTGATCGACGCCAAAGAGAACTTGGCCAATTTTGATGGCTGCAAGCATCACAATACCAGTGCTTATGACGTTGAAAATAAAGCCGAGGTAGATGGAGCGAAAAGCGCGCAGGGCTGCGGCAGCCTTGCCCGTATAGCGCAATTCATAGAACTCGATATCGCTCTTTGCGCCCGAGCGTACCCACAATTTTGAATAGACAAATACGGTTAGCATACCCGTAAGCAGGAAAGCCCACCATTTCCAGTTCTCGCCGAGGTTGGAGTTGCGGATATACTCGGTAAACATATTTGCAGAGTTTGTCGAGGTCGAGGCGGCACACATCGAGATTCCGATAAGCCACCAAGGCATCGAACGCCCCGAGAGGAAGAAGTCGGATGCGCTTTTTGAGGCTCGACGTGAGCACCATAGGGCAATACCGAACATAAGGGCGAAGAATAGGACTATAACAATCCAATCAATCGTATTAAGAAGCATAAGGTTAGTGTTTTAAGGTTTCAAAAGTTTGGTCGCAGTAACCACATTCGGTACATTCGCGGCTACAGTGTCCCACCCTCTCTGCCCAATCTTGTGGGAAGAGGGTGTTGTTGAGGGCGATGCCGTGTCGTGCAAAGGCGGGTGCAAATCCGGGCTCCAAGAGGTCGAGCAGATTGCCCTTGTACGAACCTCTAACGTAGGCATCAACTACGAGGTGCATACGCGAGTGTTGGCGCGTAGCAAGTTTTATAAAATCGACATATGGGGCATATTTCGATATATCCTCGGGGCGTATCCAGGTCGCTTTGAGTATCTCGGATAGATTTTCCGACTTGTCGTACATGGTCCAGCAGAGGTGTGGATTGAACCCTTTGGCAGGTGCTACGGCAAGTGCCGCATTACTGTGCGAAATAAGGTTGTCGTGGTAGGTTTGCCAAGGGCAGTTGCGTAGGCATCCCGAATTGGCAAGCAAGCCGATGCGTTTGCCGTTTTGGTGTGCCCACTCGCTGAAACGTCGCAAGGTGTCGAGGTTGCGCTGAACATCGCGGCCTATGTAGTATGAGTCGAACCAGGGTGCAAGGTATCGCATAGCCTGAATGGTCGTAAGACGCATATTTACCGAGGCGCGAGTCTCAATGTCGGGGTAGTAGAGTTTTATTGTACGTGCAACAAATGGAGAGGCTGCCGTAACGATATCGGGGCGGCACCCCCACGAGTCGAGCTCATCGACTATAGCCCGAATCCTCGTCTCGAGGGCGAGGCTCATTGCCTGCTCTCCATAGCAGTTGGCATTGAGCAGAAGGTCGAGCTTTTTGCCGGCCTCGCGTAGTGTCAGCAACTCCTCTTGAAGCACCTCTTTGATGGTCTCGGAGTCGTCGTACTCACCATAGCCCAATACGGGGCGACCACTCGGCTCCTCCACCCACGGAAAGAATACCTCCTCCACTTCAGGGTACAACAACAGCACCGAGGAGAATCGCTCCCCCTCGGATTGATGTCTGTATCCAACGGCAAAACCCATTGTGGATGAGGATGTTAATCCATCATAGGATTGTAGGTAAGACCGGCCGCATTTACCTTCTGGCCATCTTCGCTCGGTACCTCGCTGATACCTGCAGCCGCAGCACTGCCGTAGTTCTCCTTGGCGTTGTACTCGGTCATGGCGTTGTGTGGTTCGAAGCCTGCGCCATTCTTGTAGTATTCGTAAACCTCAGGGTCAATCTCGTATGGTTTCGAGCGATCCATCTTCCAGAATGGCTTCTTTGGATCGCGGAACTTGTTGCGGAATGTCTTGGTGAGCTTGTTGCGCTCCTCGAGGTGAGCCATACATGCACGAGTACATCCACAAGCACCCTCGATAGCACGACCATAACCATACTGACGAGGATACTCCGCCTCGAATGGGTTGAGGGCCTTGTCCGAGCCACCTTGCAAACCGTGCTCGCAAGCCATCTCGTCCAACTTACCCCACTCAATCTCGTGGCCTGCGATAGTAACCTTCACCGATTCGGTCATCGAGATTGCCTTACCTGCACAATGCTTAACGCACTGCTTGCATCGGTCGCAGATGTGTCCCTCGTAGATTGGATCCGGCTCCAACTCGGCATCGGTAAGCAATACTACGAAGCGTACGCGCGGACCAAACTCAGGTGTAAGGAATACCTTCGACCATCCGAACTCGCCGAGACCTGCCAAGTACGCTGCCATACGGAAGTGTACGAGTACGTCCGGATGTGGCTTGCCCGGCTCTACAGGGCGGCTCCATCCCTCACGGAATTTACCCGTTACCGTGTTTACCGACTCTCCTCCATTGGCGTTGATAAGAGGTACAACCTCGTATCCGTGATCCTCCATAAAGTTGCAGAATGGCCACATAACCATAGGTCCATATACCTGATTCAAGGCAGCATATCCCATTGTAGGGTAGGTAGAGAAGAGTGTTCCCTCCTCAATACCGCGCAACGAACCACGTGGAATACGGAAACCAAATACGATAAACGATTTTGCGCCAGGGAAGATGTAGCGAGGGTCGTTCTGCTTAGGTGCGCCTTCCCAACGCTCCATATTGCCAATACCGCACAAATCGGCACCAAACCTCTTTGCCGCGGCTTTTACCTCGGCACTTGTGAGTTCTTTTTCGTAAGACATAATTTTATAGTTTAGGAGTTTAGTATTTCAAATACAATGTAATTGGTTCTAACAAAATTAGATATTATTTTCATAAACTCCAAAAAAATATCAGCCAAATAGGCTATTGGGCTTTGAAACGATACATTTGTAATCGAAAATTTATATATTTGTGGAGGATTTTTATTAAGAGAGCTATGTCGCGAGGACAGATACGAAGATTCTTATTGCTAACTATCACCCTCTTCGCCGTGATGGGCCTTGTAGGGTGTAGTGTGATTAACGACGAGTTGCCAACATACGAGGAGTCGTCGATAGTGGTTGAGGGGGATATCGCCCCCAACTTTACCACCACAACGCTCGAGGGCGAGAGCGTCACACTCTCCTCTTTACGGGGTGGGGCAGTACTTTTGATATTCTTTACTCACACCTGTCCCGACTGCAAGGCTCTGTTCGACGATTTGGCGCAGAAACAGCCCGAAATAGAGGCTTTGGGCGTGCGTGTGCTGGCTGTGTCGCGTGGAGGCTCGCAAGCCGAAATAGAGGCTTATATGGCGAAGAATGGGTATGCTTTTGATGCGGTGGCCGATGCCGAAGCGCAGATATATCGTCTCTATGCGACAGCCTATGTTCCGCGCTGCTACCTTATCAATGCGAGTGGGGTAGTCGATGCCGTAGCCATCGAATATGAAGCATCTCATATTCCCCGCCTACTCGAACGGATGAAGCTGTTGTAAACAAAAAGATATGAGGCTCGGTTAGTCCGAGCCTCATATCTTTTGTGTCTCTCTCTTGCTACTTTACTTGCAATAATAGAGTCTCGCCATTTACGACTACGCTGTTGTAGAGAGCCTCAAGGCTTGTGTAGGTTGCCTCATATACAACACCATCCTTGATGTAGGAGAGTTGGATAGGGTCCTCGCTCCAAGTAAACTCGTACTCGGCACGAAGGTTGAGTGTAAAGTGGCCGTTCGCGGTGATATTCATCGAGCCGATACGAACACCTGTGCGCTCCACAGCAAAGCTAACAAATTCACTTGCTGCGATGTCGGTTGCTACGCCGCCAACCTCATACTTGATAGCTCCCTCGATAAGGGTGTTGTTAATCTTGAATCGCTTCTCGAAGAATTGGCAAATCTCGTTCTGTGAGCTCATTACAATCTCTCCGGCTGTGGTAATTCCCTTGGTAACGAACGGCAAACTCTTGCGCTCGCCCAACTGCGATGTTGCCAAACCGTCGGTTATGAGTGCGGCTCCAACACCAAACTTGCGCTCCTCCTCGCGCGATGCATCTACAGTATAGACAAAGCGGTTCGGAATTGTTGGGTGGGCTTTGAACTTTGTAGCCAACTCGGCGGAGAGGCGGCTCTCGTCAATCTCCAGCATCGGAGCATCGATATAGATTTCAAAGCTTGTGCCGAACGGATCTGACGACCTGTTGTCGCTACCTGCAAAGCTGGTGATGTCAAACGAAATATCAACCTTCTGATTTGGAAGATACGACCACTCGAGAACATCCATAGGGTCCTCCTCTGTGACTTTGTCGCTTGCGGTGTTCCAAGTTCCCACCGGAGCTCCTCCATTTGCTGCAATCTGCGCCGCAAAGCGGAATGGGTGGTAGGTAGCCAACTCGAAGATGAATGAACGATAGGTGTTGCCACTATACGGAACGTCACCCTGTCCCGGTATGGCCGAGAAGCTATCCGGTTGGTTCGAAGCCACACGAATCATATCGTCGCTCTTTGCCGAGTTGGTCTTAAGAAGAAGGGTGTAGCGACCAACCTCCTCGCCACTCTTTTCGGCATTTACCGGCTTGAACATCATCATTCGTCCATTGGTACTCTGCTGCCAATATGAGTCATCCACCGAGTAGTAGTGGCAATCTCGTGTCCAACCTGCCGGAAGATTAAACATTGCAAGGTCGGATGCGCTCGAGAGCGAATCGAGGGTTCGCGTATAGATAAAGAACTCATCCTTAGCTCCTGCATTTATGCTGGTAGGGTTAGTCTCGCCATTCTCAACATTCTCGAGCAGTATATCGAATCGTACAGGTGCATTTATCTTGCGAGGAACAAGTCGATAGTAGATGCTCTCGTCGCTAATACCCGACATATTGTACTTGCTCAAGCCCTCAACATTGATAGAATTCTGGTGCGAAGCGTAGTGGAAGACCTTTGTTACGCTCTCGAAGAACTCCGCCTCGAGGATAATCTTGTCCTCGCCACCCTCTTCGTGTCCGAGGATGCTGTGCAGATATAGTCGCTGTGTGCCTGGCTCGGTAACGGTGTAAACGTACTTGTAGCCCAAGTCATTGTCGGCACCATACCATCCTGCATCGCCCTTGCGCACTACCGGCAAAACACGGCCCGTAGTCTGGGTTCTGACATCAAGACTGTTTACCGATACATAGACCTTGAACGGTATGATTGGGAAATCCTCCGGAACGGTAAACTTGAGTGTCGCCAACTCGCCCAACTCTCCACCATAAATCTGTGTAGCAGCCCAAACTGGGGTGAATTTTTGGGTCTTGATAAGTGTGATTTTGATTGTACGTTGCAGGCGGCCCTTCTTCACAATAAGTGAGCCCTCCAACGATGCGTTGTCTCCCATTTCGAGCAGCTGAATACTGATTTCGCCACTACCTACATTGCCATTTACGGTGAAGGTGTGGTTGAAGTTGTGTGCAGCGACTGTGTTGCCCGTCATCCAGCTAACCTCGGCGATATCGCTGTCGGAGAGGGCCGAGGTGCCCGTAATGGTGTACTTGAGAGTGACGCTGTTTCCTGCCATCTCCTCGCCGAGTACCAGATTTGTTTGATCGACGGCCAAGGTGATGCCGTTATAGGTAATCTCGTTTACCCAATCATCAACAGCTACCCAAATGTTGTTTGTTGCAGGGGCTGTGAGGGCCTCCTCAAAGGTCTTGTTGCCATAGGTGAGCTTTCCGTCGATATTGATGATGTAGTGGTGGTTACGGCGAATCATCAACTGCTCGCCATCCTTGTCGATAATCATCACGCGGTAGTACAACTCCTCGCTACCTCCTGCAGGCGTACCCTTGATAATTACGCTGATAGGGTCAAGCAACGAGTTTTCGTGCTCAAAGATATAGTCCTCGGCCTTGGTATTAACATCGGTGATATCCGACATCTTCACACGGTTGTCCGGAAGGGTAATAAAGTCCTCGCCCGGCCACTCGAAGGCAGTTCCTGTGGTTGGGAATCGCTTCTCGGGGTGATAGGGTGCAGTTGTTCCGTAGGCGTGGATATTGGTTACAACGAATCCGCTGATGTCGATGAAGCCGTTGCCGGTGCTGTTGGCAATCGAAATCTTCGCCTGGTTGCGGATAAGCTTAATGCCCTCGCCTCCGTTTGCTGCTGCGAGTTGCTGCTGGAAACTACCCTCGTTCGAGAAGATGAAGCGGCTCCAATAGATAATCATACCCGAAGCTCCAACCATATCGTCCTGAATCTCATCCTCTGTGCGGTTGACAAACATCTCGGCATCGTAGAGGTTGGGGTTTTGGTTGCCCACAAAGTGGACTATACGTGTATTTTCGGGGATAATTGCCTTGTATGTTCCCGACAGAGATGGTGTCTCTATCGCCGGTACCAAATCCGCCTCGACGTGGGCAATATAGAGCCCATAATCGTTGAAGCAGAAGAGTGTCATATTCTGCACATCGATACCGTCGGGATCTACGCCACGCACCGACACCTCGGTCATAAGTGGCGTGTTGGCCGTAAATTCCACCTTAACCCACCCCTCGGGGATGTTCTCCCCGTTCGGGAGTTCGGTGTTAATATCTCGCTGGCAAGCAACCGACAGGGCTGCCACTGCGAGTATCATTAAGTATGAAAGTCTCTTTATCATAGTCGTAATCTTTTTCTAAGATTGTTAGCTCGTTGTCCTGTAAAATAGTTTGCCAAATCCTAATACGCATCGCGGATGCAACGTATTGCCCACGAAGATGAACTTGCTTGGCTCTCGCTGGTACCACCATCGTTCTTTCTGTTATAGACAGGGCCCGATGCCGAGTAGTAGAAGTCGGCATTGAGCAGGTAGTCGATAGCATCGGCACTCTCGCTGCTTGTTCCCTGCAACTCGATGATGATACGCAACTCCTGTGCTGTAGGCAGTCGCCAATCGTCGTAGATTGTGCCATCGTTTGCCACCTCTACATAGTATGCGCAGTGGTCGCGCGATACCGAGAGTCGCTTCTCCTGTGTATTTGCCGATGTCAAGCCGTTGGAGTTCACAAATCCCAAACGCGAAGCAATCATAAACGAAGGAGATACAAGGTTTGCGTTGTCTGCTCCCGGGTCGGTAAACTCGAATGGAACATTAGCATCCGTTGTCTTGCGCGGAACACCGAGGTTATAGTCCGGCGACGATGCAGTGATTCGTACGTGGTACATTCGTGCATTGCCCGGGTCTTGTGCGCCCGAGTAGCGAAGTCTTACCTCGCGGTCGCCCCAGCCACCTGCATACCAACCATAGTAGTCGATATCCGAACGGCCCTGATATGACTCGTAGCTGTGGTTGCCGGGATAGGTCTCGCGAACAACCTTCGATGTCCAGAAGCCGCCCGTTGTACCGTAGTTGTACGACCACAAACCTGTCGAAGCATTCCACGAACCCAAGCTTATTGCGCTAATCGACGAACCCTGATTGTAGATGGTTGTAGGGTCGTTGCTTCCTGTTTTGAAATCGTCGCGGTAGGAGTAGTGACCGAGAATATTCACCACATATACGAGTGGGTATTGCTCCACAACAACAACCTCCTGCTGCCCCGTCTCGTTGGTGATGATAAGGGTGAAGTAACGAATGGTGTTGTTTGTAGGGATGTCACTATTTACGGTAATGTTACCGGATAGAGCTCCATTCTCGCTCGAACCCGAGATGTTGTAGTTGTTGGCGTTGATAGAACGCTTGATACCGAACTTGTCGATGTAGTAGCAGTCGGTAACGGTGATTGTTACAGGCGATGACGACGAGAAGAGCAACGATGTCGCGTCAATGTTGGTGTTGTACAGCTTCAGGAGGTCGAGGTTTACCTTCAGGTACTCCGGACCTGCCTCGCCACCTACACCAATGATGTGCTCAGTCCAAGGATGAACGCTATACTTCAAATCGGTAATCGGCACAGGCTCGGAGAAATCCTCTGCACCCGGAGCATGGACATTGGCGGTAACTTCGTAGTAGTGGTTGCGCTCGAAGATGAAATCCTTGCTCAATGGCACCTGATAGTAGTTGTTTGGGTGCTCACGTGTGGTCTCCACGCCACCTACTGTAGTGGTGTAGTACGCAGGGATGTCTATCAAGAGGTTTGTAGCGTGGCTGAAGCTATCGCTTGTCTGCCAAGTGTGGCTATAGATGTAGAGTGTAACTTCCACACCGATAATGTTGTTGCTGCTATCGCGCATCCAACGGTAGTACTCGCTCATCGACTCGTGGGTGGTCTCCAAACTCTCTATTTGGCGTACAAGACCATCATCCATAACGCGAGTCTCGTACGGGGTGTTACGCATATAGTAGCCCGGGGTTGAGCCTGCAATGGCGTTCGAGAACTCCATCTTCTCTGCCGAGAGGAGTTTTACCACAACCTTGGCCGCAGCACGGCGGAGCTTCACGCTCAACACAACCTCGTCGGTAATTTTTGCTGCCGCAATGGTAAGGGCCTCGGCTGTAGCGGGCTCACTTGCACCCATATATGCAGCACCGTCCATCAAGAAGTGGGAGGATGTATTTTGCAATCCGGTTGCCGTGAGGTGCATATTGTAGTCCTCCTGCTCGAGCTCAAAGAGACTCTTTACATTGCCGATAGTGGCAAAGGTGTCGGCCTCGTGAGTGCTGTTAGCCACAACATATACCCAATACTTGGCACCTATAACAATGTCGTCAATATCCAAGCCAAGGCGAACCTCTCCACTCGGACCTGCCGCCGAAACGCGCTCGTGGTAGAAGAGCGACTTGCTGTTGTCGGTTGCCGCATCGTTGAAAATCATAACGTCGAGGTGCGAAATGGCATACTCTCGCTCGTTGTCGGCCATATCCTCTGCGCGACTCTCTACGCCGAGTGTTCCACCCGAAATGTTGAGCACGATAGCGGGCTTGGAGGAGGGGCTTACTCCAACCTCGCCTCCTATGTCGTTCTGACACGCTACGGCAAACAAGGCAAGTAGTAGTGCCGCTGTGTATCTCATATATCGCTTCATATAAGTATCGTCTTTAATTAGTTAGAAATCTGACAAATGTCGATTATTCGTGGCTCCGAACCGCTATTCGGCCAAATGATGTGATCTACCTCACCATTTATGAGCAGATAGCGCGAACCTGCACCCATCCAATCCTGTGTATAGGTAATACCAAAGCGGGCAATACCTGTGTAGCTTGCATCGGTAGGAATGACCTTGATGTTGTACCAACCACTGTAGGATACCAACTTCGAGCCATCCTTGAGCGAGTCATCCATAACACTTGTTTCGGTTGTGTAAACCAACTCCTTGGTCATTGCATCAATCTCCTTGTAAACACGTATCTCGCAACGGTCCGATGCGGTGCGGAGTGTAGGCAACCAATTTTGTCCGATAGGGCTTACCATCTGGAACCAGCAGGAGAATGCACCCTCCTCCGATACGACGCTGCCTTGTGCATTAGGAGCAACGTAGTACATCTCCGGTTGTGTCGGGAATACATCGTTGGACGGATCTCCATCACGTGTAGCCGTATCTGGCAATACCGGATTGTGGTAGTTAGGGTAGTCGAAGTGCTGTACCCACTCCCAATTATCGCTGCGCTCCCAATCGGCAACCTCGTACTTCAGCACGAGCGCACCCGTGTTGATTTGGGTGATGCGGAAGCGGTAGATGGTGTTGCGAACAATCTTCTGTGCCTCACCGACAGGACGACCTGCTGTGTGATTCTTGAAGTGTAACGCATTAGGGAAGCTCAATGCCTTGTCATTGTACATCACATTCACCGACAACTTTGCCTCGTAGTCTGCAAAGAGGGTGTTGTCGTACTCCGGCATATACATTATGAAACGCTTGCCACTCTCCACCTCGGTAAAGTGGTGTGGTGTCGAGTGCAACGAACGGAATCCGCGAAATACGCCATCACGGTCGAGGAGGGTGGTGTTTGTAGCTGTATCCCAACCTGTTGGCAATGCGTAGCCCTCGCGGTTGTGATAGTTTACCGAAACATCCTCGAGAGTGCAATTCGACAGCTCGTCGCCGATGATAACCTCCACCTTGGCTACGGCGCGAAGCAGCGATATAACGCCCAACTCCTGAACACGGTTGTTGAGCAGCGGAGTAAGGTCGGCCTGCTTAACGCCCCACATAGGGATTGCACCCTCGTTCATGTCGAGGTCGTCGTGCGAGAAGCGGATGTCGTTGTTCTCGCCCGATTTGCAGTTGGCATAGACCATAAATTTATACTCCGGAGCTGTTCCTGCAGGGAGGCTCGCTGCATTTGTGAGCAATGCTGTAGGGACCTGGCCTTGGAACTGATAGCGGCTGCCATCGTCGCTGATAGGCCAATACATCAACTCCTCTACATCGCCGATATAGGTGTTGTTGGTTGTATAGATGCCTACGCGAAGACTTGCAGGTAGGATTCTATTCTCGAAGCTCGTACCGAGTTCATCGGTAGGCTCCGTATCACCCCATGTAGCACGTGTGGCGGTCGGGGTGTCGATTGCCATAACGAAGTTTACGCTGTGCGCCTCTCCGAACGATGGGCAGTTGCCATACTCATATACCGCATTACACGATACGAGTGCCAGCCCCACCACGGCAATCACCAAATTTCTAATCTTATCTCTCATAGCTCTAAACTATTTTAGGGTTATTAGAGAATGTCATTGTTGAGAACTACTCTCCATGAGTTAATTACAATAGATGCCGAGAGCCAATTTCCACCCTCGTCGAGGAAGAATGTCATATTGTACTCGTCTTGGCGGTCGAGATACTCCTGATTGCTCATTTCGCGGTTGTAGTGTCCCTTGACCAAGAGGGCGTAATCTGCGATAGGTATCGAGAGAACTCGCTTGTTCTCGGCGATGTTCCAGATGGTGAGAATAGGGCTCTTGCCATCAATCATGCGGTTGATGGTGAACTCTGCCACGGCTACTGAAACTTGTGTTGCGCGAGTTGCACTTGTGCCATAGTCGGGATTAACATCGGCTGTACCTGTCGAGAGACTCCACGGACGATAGTAGAGTGTTCCGTTCGGAATAACGGCATTATTCCAATCGAGAAGGCCGTTGTCGGCTGTAATCTCGTAGCGGAAGTTCTCTGCTACAACGCCATCACTCATCTGCTGCAACACTATACGAACAACATTGGTGTCCTTTGTGAGCGACATTGTCTCGGTGTAGGTTCCGGGCTCCGATGCGCAAACGAGAGGCATTGTGCCGTGATAGAGTGGCAACAAATCCTCCTCAACAGAGTTTACGCCACCTGCGCTCTTGATGTTGGCAATAGCAACCTGAAGCTCCTCCTTCTTGGTCTTTCCCACCTCGACGTTGGCAAGCAGATTGAACGACTCCTCGTTCATCAGTCCCGCCCAAGCTACCAACTCGTAGTTGCCACTCTCAAGCTCGAGTGGAATGGCAAAGTCGGCAGCCGAGAGTTTTGCCTTGTCGCTCTCTGCAATCGACTGTACGAGCAATCCATCCTCGCCAAAGACGTAGAGTGCTACCGAATTTACTTCGTGTGAGAAGGCATCGGCAAACTTCATATTGTAATCATACTTAAACTTAATGTTGTAGTAAGTTCCGCAATCACCTTCACCCTCGTAGATGAATCCTTCCTTGCACGATGTGGTCGTTAGTGCTACAAACAAAGTGGCCAGCATCAAACCCCACTTACAAAATTTAGTCTGGGTCTTCATTGTTTTATAATTTTTTAGTTTTACTTATTTTTCTAAACCCCTGGGAGTCGCCTCCCCATTATCTATATGTTGTACCCCTTTCGGAGCTCTTTTTTTCATTTTTTGGTTGCGAGAGTACGGTCGGTCTGTTTTGTGCTCGGAGTTGCCCTTCTCTTGTAGCCCCTCCTTCGCTTGTTACCTCTTCTGTTGCCAGCCCCTCTCGCGGGTTGTGGCATCTCTCTTTGCACCGATGCCGAAGTGCGCTTTGCAAAAGCCTCTAAATTGTTAATAAGTCAAACTTTTTTGTAAGAAGGGGCTCGCGCTGCAGCCCGCTTTGCGAGCCCCTTGAATCTCTTTAGGCCGTAATCGCTACTCGAGGGTTACGTCGTGCGAAACAACTCTCCACGAAAGGATGTTAATCTCAGCTGCGATGTAGGTCTCCTTGTCAGATGGCTTCTCAGGAGTCTCAATCTCCATGTTAGGAGCGTAAACCGGAGTTCCCCAACCCTTAACGCCTGTGATGTTGATCTGGTAGCTGTGGTTACGAACTACACCAAACTCGCCTGCCTTACCCGTCTCGCCGAGGTGCTTAACATCTGCAAAGTAGTAGGTCTGACCATTCTTCCAAACCTTTGCAGGCTGGATAGCTGTCAAAACAGCGTTTACATCGGATACCTTATTGTAATTTACACCGTCGAACTCATACCAGTTGTCGGTAGGAACGCCTTCAGCAAGAACAAAACAAACCTCGTAGCTCTCGGCGTTCAACAATCCGGCTACGCAAGCGATCTGCGAGTCGTCAATCGAAGTGTAGGTGTTTACACCACCTGCCGTTGAGAGCTGCATAAGCTTGTTCTTGAGGGTTGGAGCAACAGCAGCCAAGAGAGCCTCCTCGCCGATGTAGTTTGTACCATACCACTGTGCAATCTCGATAGGGTCGCCGTTAGCATCCTGAAGGGTTGCCGAAACGACATACTTAGTGCGGTCTGTGTTAGCTGCGTTTACATACTCGCCAACATACTCCACGGTCGAATCGTTATTTGTGAGGAGACCAGGAGTAAAGCTGTTCGATACGGCACCTGCTACGCTCTTTGCTGCCCAGTACGAACGGTGGTAAGCAGGGGTGTTCCATACGAAACCGAGCTCTGCCTCTGTCCAAGCTGCATCTACGCTCTTTACGATGTAGGACTCACCCTTTGTAGCTACCAAGTCCCAACCGTTAATCTTTGCGAATACATCCTTGTCGCCAACCTTTGTCTGAGTGTCCAAAACCGCCGATGCGCCCTTAACGCTTACCTTTGCTACTACGCGCTCAACAAATACGGTTACAGGGTTTGCAAGAGCCGATGCGCTGCTTGTCTGGAAGTTCTCAATCGAGAGAGGGGTAGCATCAACCACCTCGCCTGCGCCATCAACAAATACCGAGTTGCTCATTACGAACTCTGCACCGTTGTTGTGGCCTACGAGCGAAAGAGTGTTCTGCAAGTCGCTCAACGAGAGGCTTGTAGTGCCGGTGTAGTTTACAACGGCTACAACCTTTGCAGGGAACTCGCCCTTGTACTTCTCAACCACGATAACAGGATCGCTCATCGACTCGATGTTTGGAGCCTCGGTGCCACCATTATCAGCTACCGTAGCTACAAAGTAGTTGCCGTTGGTGTTGATGTTGAATGCGTTGCCCGCAGCATCGAAGAAGTAGAATGTTGCGTTCGATACTGCCTGCTCAGCTGCTGTTCCATCCTCGTAGTCGGCACGGGTGATGCTGTCCGACGACTTGAGGTTGATGGCGATATAACTCTTCTCTGCCGACACGCCATTGCCCGGATTTGTTTTCTGAGGAATTTCGTCATTTACGGTGCACGCTACCATTGAGAGCGATGCAAGAGCCAAAAATAAATACTTTGCTTTCATAATGTTTAGGTGTTAAAATGTTTGTGTCTATTTAGTCTCGTTTTATCTATTTGTTCTTTTTAGCCTTTGTAACCTTCCAATGGTTGCTGATGGCCTCGATTGCAGGTTTAGCCTCCTTGATGCCGGCCTTCTCGGCCTTCTCGAGATATGGCAATGCTGCAGGGTAGTTCTCCTTGAGGATTTCGATGCAACCACGCGAGTACTCAACCTCGGCGCGATCTCCGGCCTTCTTGAGGTACTTCTCGGCACGCTCGTAGTCGGCCTTGTCCATTGCGGAGTTTGCAGCATTAAAGTTTGCAATCTCGTCGTTAGGGAACATCCTTACGGCAATCTCCCATAGCTCGTCGAGCTTCTCGCTACCTGCCTCATAGGTCTGTGCGAGGAGGTAGAACTCCTCCAACGAGAGCTTCTGAGGTGCGGTGTTCATTATGCGCTCAATCTCCTTTGCGTCGCTATATTGGCGAACATTGTATTGAATTACATAGTCGGAGTGACGGAGTGCAGGGTAGCAATTCTCCAACAAGAATCGGTAATCCTCCTTGTAGGTGCTCTTAATCTTCCACTCCTTTGCATCAGGCTCGAGGTTGGAGTCGATAATCTCCAAAATCTCCCTCTTGCTCTTGAGGTTCGATGCCTCCACATACTTTCTCAAACCTGCCCAATCCTCAGGCTCGTACGAGGTGGCGATAAAGTTCTCCTCGAAGTGGTAGAGGTTCTCCACGTAGCGGCGTAAAGCCTCGGTACGGCCCTTTGCAAGTCGGGTGTTATTGCTGTATGGCGACTCGGGCGAAGCAAATCCCTTAATAGATATAGAGGTAATCTTCACGTCGTTGTCGGCCTTAACCTCGTCGATAGTTCCTGTAATCTTTGCCAACTCCGCCTTGTTGTTGCGATAGGAGGTGAGAATGTTGGTCTTGCTTACAGGGAAGTCGATAAATGCGCTGCCGCTAATCTCGCGAACCTTCACACCCTCGGCCTCGGGACGAATGTAGATAAGCGTAGGCTTGTAAGGCTCCCAAGGGAATCGGGTGATGAGAACGCCCTCCTGCTTGTTCGCTACGGTGTTGTTACAACCGCAATCCTTGCGCTCAAACACAAGCTGGCAACCATCCATCCAATCCTCGAACGGAACAACGGCGTTGTAGTGAATCGACTCCGGAGCCTTACGCTTGCGGTACTCGAGTTCGCTCTCCTTGGTTGGGGATTTCTCCTCGTTGCGCTCATAGTAGTAGTAACGGTTGCGGCCGTAGATTCCTATCGGTTTCAATTCCAAAGATTTCTTGTCGCGCACGATGCGAGGGGTGAGCACCACTGCCTGTGAACCCTTCACGTCGAGGCGGCTGATATCGATATTCATATCTACTATTACAAAACTGCCGTTGCGCTCCATGGTGTAGTCATCGACATTTACACCACTTACCGTCTGCGCATCAACTGCCGACACACTTGCCAAAGCAGCTGCCAATAAAATCACAAATCGTTTCATCGTAGTAGTCATTCTTAAAATACATAAACCAAATTAACTGCTGCCTTTGTAGGGCCGAAGTAGTGGTGGTTACCCTCCTTAATCTTCTGGCCACAGCCCATACAGCTGAATGTGTCGTAGTTGAAGTAGGCATAGCCAACGCCGATTTCGAGTTCGAGGTTCCAGTGCTTGCCGAGGATAAATGCGTATCCGTAAGCGACACCTGCACCGAGGGCCCAACCCTGATAACGCTGATTGGTCAGCTTACTGAAGTCGGAGCCGAGGAAACGGATGTTATTCTTTATTCCTCCAACATTGTACTGTCCACCGATGGCGTGGAAGCCGAGGAAGTGGCGCGAAAAGCGGTCGCAGAACCAGTAGCGAGCCTCGGGCTGAGCCATCCAATGACGCCATCTTGCACCCTCTTTAACGGTCCAAGCGTTTAGGTTGCCGGAGATGTCGAGTGTCCATCGTGGAGCAAGGCCCACCTCAACGCCGAGGTTTACGGTTGCAGTAGCGTCGTAGAGGAGGTTTGTCTTGATGGCGACATCCTGAGCTTTGGCTGCTGTTGTGCAAAAAAGCAAGCCAAGTAGTAGTGGGATGTAGAACTTTAGTCTCTTCATAGCCTTATTGATTAAAATTTTCTTAATTCGTTTTTACCTATATTTATATATAACAATCTGTGTCTCTCTGTTTGCCTCTCTGTTTGCCTCTCTCTTGGGAGTGCTTACCTCTCGTCCTCTTCTCCTCCTCTCTCCCTCTCTCTTGAGACAAGGATGCCCCGATGTTCTTGTTGAACATTGGGGCATTAGCTCTATATGCGAATAATCGCCTATTTTCACTATGTTCGGGACGCTGTTTTTACTTGCCCTCGCCCAAGTTCAAGCTTTGAACTTTTGTTACGGGTTTCAAATTCCTTTTTGGTAAAAGCAACTCGTTTCTCCTATACAAACATAAAAAAAATAATCCAAATCTGCAATATTTGGAACAACTTTTTTTATGAAAAATTGAATTTTTTTTCGATGGGGGTGGTTATGTCCAATTATGAACATCAAAATGTTGCAGAAAACGCATTGCCAATGACCTGTAACGCTGTTTTTCGATAATATTTTTTTGCTTGGAGCGAGTTTTTTTTGAACCTTTTTGATTGTACAAAAGTTCAATTCTGTAGCGTGTAATGTTCGATTTGTCGCATCGATGTCCATAAAGTCGTATTGCCCGAATACCTCTCTTTGCGGCTCGGACTTTTCGCTGCTGTTCGAGGACTATTTGGTGGTTGGGTATATATCCAAATTATTGAATTTTTCAATCATAGCTTCTCGTTGTGGCGAGGGTAATGTGGTGATGCTCGGCTTGGTAGAACCGAGTGAGTCGAGGTGTGCAATCTGCTTTGCAAATATCTCGTCGCAAAGTTGGCGGTCGGCCTCGGGAAGTGACTCCTTGAATGAGGCGAGGTCGAGGTAGTAGAATCCGCGATGCAGCATCGCAAACTCGTAGTACTCCTCTTGCTCCATCGCACTTGTCGCCTTGGTGTAGAACCACTCCATTTGGGACTCTATCTCCTTGAACCGTTGGCTTGTAGATACCCTTTCCACACTCTCCGATATCGTTGGGGCAATAGCGATTGTGGCGAGTGCAACGGCCGACAATCCGAGCAGTGCAACCCAAATTCTGATTTGCTGCCACTTTAGAGCCTTTTTTAACGCCTCAATGCTCGGGTAGCGTAACGAAGGCTCAGCGAGCTGGCAACGACGGTAAATGGCGCGGAAATGGCGACCTTTGAATAGCAGTTCGATGATTTTGCCGAGAGAATAGATATCCGATGTGCAATCTGCCTCCCTCTTGCCCGAAAGGAGTTCCGGTGCGGTGAAGTTGTCGCTACCGCCAAAATATCCGCGATATGCGCTGTCGTCGCTGATTGACAGACCGAAGTCGATAATTCGTGCCGAGCCATTTTTGTTTACTATGATATTGGCCGGCTTGAGGTCGTTGTGGTATATTGTTCGTTGGTGCAGGTACCTCACCCCCTCGAGGATGTCGTTTAGTACCCTCATTCGCTCGCGAAAGGTGGGAGCCGAGTCTATAAATCTATCGAGCGTGCATCCCTCGATATACTCCATAATTATAGCGGGGCCTATGGGGGTATCCTCCGCAAAGTCGAGAGTATTTACGATGGAGGGGTGGGATATGGTGTTGGCTATTTCGAACTCTCGTCGGAGAAATTCGCGGTGCATTGCATCATCGCTAACCAACCCCTTGAGCACGACGAATTTGGAGGCGCGACGTGCCTTATAGAGCCGATATTGTCGGCTATGGGCAATCTCCTCAATTACGGATATTTCGCCAAAGGTTGTATTGTCGAGTGGGCACACCATTTCTCTTGCAGCTCAAATCGAGCACAAGTTACGATTTTTTGCGCATATAAGCGCACTTCCGAGGGATATTTTTTTGAGAAATCAGAGTTTTTCCAGGATTGTCAGGCCGTGGTTGATACCTATCGAATAGCGTTGGCAATGCTCGCCTCCGTGGACGAGGTTATCCACGAAGAGAGGGAAGTTCTTGAGCATAACGATACATTCAAAGGTGTCGCCGGCTTGAAGTGTCGAGTTGTGAGTCTCTACGGCACGGAAGGTGTTGCCTCCGACATACTCTACGATGCACTCGCGGTCGGGGAGCCAACCCATACGAATCCTCTCGCCGAGACGCAAATCTTTGGTGTGGATGGCAGTAATACCGCGTACGATGTTGGACTCTTTGTTGGGATTCTCTTTCAGAATCTGGCAGAAGTCGGCCCAATGGTCGAAGCCGATATATTTGCACAATACGTCGAGAGTGCGGGTATAGACCGTGTCGTAGCCTCGGAGTCGTCCCCACAAACGCCTGAGGGTGTTCTCGGCGATGTGCTCGTGGGTTGCTCTCTCAACGTCGGTGGCGAGTAGCGTGAAGTCGGTCCTATTCTCAATGGTGTGACCAAAGCGTCTCTCGACAGCCTCTTTGAGGGCTATAATTTGTGGTGAATCGGTTTTTATTGCCATAGTTGGGTACAAATGTAATGCTTTGTGGTTAAAACAAAGAGTACTCGTTCTCAATATTAGCTACAAAGGTAGTAAATATCTTCGACTCTACGGCATCTTTGCTTTTATAAGGTCCAAAAAGGTCCAAGGGGCGGAGCGTTGCCTCGAAATTTTTTTTTGTAGAATTTTCGGCGGCAAGTCGGCAAATCTTATATTTTATTACTATCTTTGCATCGTCAGAGGTTCCGGTGTAGAGCTTCGCTCGCACGGATTAAAACGGAATTCGGTGTGAATCCGAAACAGTACCTGCTGCTGTAAGTTCCTGCCCCATAGGGCAATGGGCTATGTCGTGGAGATGTGGCACCAAGGCTGAAAAGGGGGTAAAAAGGCACTCTTTGCCACTGATCTTTTTTGGGGATTGGGAAGGCGCCTTGCGGAATGAGTCAGAAGACCTACCTCGACATTTTTGTTTAACAATCCGCAGGTAATCGGGTTATAAAACTTAAATTTTATGATCAACTTTTTCAAGTTTGCACTTGTTGCAGCCCTATTTGTGGTGGGTGGCTGCACGCGGTTGGAGGGTACGAGCGATGTCGATGGCGATACCCCACAACAAGAGTCGATGGTCGAGGTGGTGGAGTATCTTCCGGCACCCGGGCAGTTTGTGAATGAGGGCTACGAGGCGACCTCTATGGCGGAGGCGTGTAGTTGGGCTCAGGAGCGTCTCGAGAGTCGCTATTTTGTCTCGTTAGGGGGCTTCGGAGGCTATATTGTGGTGAAGTTCGACAAGCCGATTCGCAACTCCGAAGGCGACTACGATTTCGGCATCTACGGCAACTCGTTCAAGGGTAGTTCCGAGCCGGGCGTGGTGTGGGTGGCGCAGGATGCCAACGGCAATGGTGTGGCCGACGATGAGTGGTACGAACTTCGCGGTTCGGAGAGTGGAGTGGCTACAACACTGCAAAACTACTCTATAACCTATGCGCGTACGGAGGATGAAAGGAGGATTGCTTGGCGTGACAATAGGGGCGAGAGTGGCATTATCGAGCGCAACTCGATGCACCCTCAAGACTACTTCCCTGCGTGGGTTGTTGAGGATGAATACACCCTCTCGGGAACATTGCTCCCTCCAAACAGCGAGTGGAGCGAGATTAACCAAGAGTGGGTTCTCCACGCCTACGGTTGGGGTTATGCCGACAATTTCAGCGAGGTGGACCGCGCAGCAGACCGCGCCAATCGCTTCCGTATTCTCGATGCACGCGATGCTACGGGCGAGGCGGTGATACTCGCGCATATAGATTTTGTAAAGGTGCAGTCGGCGACAAATAGAGTCCATTCCGCCATTGGCGAGGTCTCGACCGAGGTGTGCGGTTTCGTATCATATAATAGTGTGGAGTAATGCGTCGCCTGCTCCAAATATCACTCTGCATTTTGGCTCTGTTGCCCCTCTCGTGTATGAGGTGGGAGTATGGCCAACGGGAGCATTTCAGCCTGCTTGGCGAGGGTATGTTTATTGTCAGCGAGGGCAACTTCAACTATGGAGGAGCTTCGCTCTCCTACTACGATGCAGCGACACGACATATCGAAAATGAACTGTTCTACCGCGCCAATGCGATGAAGCTGGGTGACGTGGCACAGTCGATGGTGGTGCGCGATGGGGTGGCTTGGATTGTGGTGAACAACTCCCACGTGGTCTTTGCCGTTGATGCCGAGACTCTGCGCGAGAAGGGGCGCATAACAGACCTGCCCTCACCGCGTTATATCTGCTTTGTGTCGGACGAGAAGGCCTATATAACGCAGATTGACAGCGATAGAATCGTTATCGTAAATCCCAAAACATTTTCTATTACGGGCGAGATTGTCTGCCCGATGACAACCCCTTATCGTAGTGGCTCGACCGAGCAGATGGTGCTCTTGGGCGACTACCTCTATGTCTCCTGCTGGTCCTACCAAAAGCGTATTCTGAAGATTGATACGCGCACCGACGAGGTGGTCGATTACACCGATATAGGTCTGCAACCAAAGTCTATGGTGGCCGATAGAAGGGGCAAATTGTGGGTTGTGAGCGATGGCGGTTACGATGGCAATGTCTTGGGTTACGAGGCTGCAAAACTCTACCGTCTCAACCCCGAAACACTCGAGGTGGAGCGACTCTTTGAGCTTGGAAAGGGGCTCTATGGCGATGCTACACGTACGGCTTCGCGCCTGAAGATTAACGAGGCGGGCGACACGCTCTATTGGATAGATGGCGGAGTGTGGCGAATGTCGATAGATGCCGAGGAGCTGCCCACAGAGCCGTTTGTTGCATCGAGGGTGGGCACAACTTGCTCTCTCTACTATGCCTTGGGTGTAGCTCCCGATACGGAGGAGGTCTATGTGGGTGATGCGCTCGACTATCAGCAGCGTAGTGTCGTCTATCGCTACTCGCCGGAGGGGGAGCTGCTCGATAGCTTTACGACGGGTGTTATTACGGGCGATTTCTGTTGGAAAAGATGATGCGTAGAGGTTGTGTCATATTGTTGTTGCTTGTTGCTACATTGCTCGTCAGGGCGGAGCAGCGCGATTGGTTACGCGAGGGGTTGGATATCCCCGACATAACCGTTACGGCGCGTCGCCCGATGCGCGATATCGGCGTGGAGCAGACCAAGATTGACTCGGCGTTGTTGCATCAGAATATCTCGCTCTCGATGGCCGATATTCTCTCCTTCAACTCCTCGATTTTTGTTAAGAATAGTGGGCGTGCAACCCTCTCGACGGTCTCCTTTAGAGGTACATCGTCGGCCCATACGCAGGTGCTGTGGAATGGTCTGCGCATAAACTCTCCGATGATGGGAATGACCGACTTCTCGATGATTCCGTCGTTCCTTGTCGATAGGGCTACGCTGCTACACGGCTCCTCCTCGGTTGGCGAGTCGGGTGGAGGCTTGGGAGGTGCGATAAAGCTCGCTACGGAACCCACCTCGGAGGAGGGCTTCGGACTCCATTTCGTGCAGGGCATAGGCTCTTTTTGGACTTTCGACGACTTCCTTCGCCTGACCTATGGCAAGGGGCGTTGGCACTCATCAACACGTGTGGTATTCTCTACATCGAAGAACAACTACCGCTACCGCAACTTCGACAAGAGGGAGAATATCTACGACGAGGAGCATAATATCGTGGGGCAGTACTATCCCGAGGAGCGCAACCGCAATGGTGCTTTCCGCGACACTCACCTGCTACAAGAGCTCTACTACAAAACCAAATCGGGCGACCGCCTGTCGCTAAATGCGTGGTACACAAACTCCTATCGCGAGTTGCCACTGCTCACTACCGACTATGGCTCCTCCCCCGAGTACGAGAACTACCAGCGCGAAAACAGCTTCCGAGGGGTGGTGAGCTACGACCATATTCGTCGAAATTACCGCGTAGGGGCAAAGGCGGGTTATCTCTATACGTGGCTCGGCTATGACTACTCCTACAATAAGGTGGCAGCGACCTCTTCGCGTAGCCGCATCCACACAATCTACGCCTCGGTGGCGGCAAACTACTCCTTCGAGGAGGCAAGGGTGCTGCTCTCGGGCGATGTTACCCTGCATCAGAATTTTGTTCGCTCCTCGGATGGGGCAGTGGGGTATAGTGCACACCGTGCGGAGCTCTCGGCAGTGCTTACGGCTCGCTGGCAACCGCTTGATAGGGTGGGTGTTGCAGCAACCCTCCGCGAGGAGATGTATGGCCGAGAATGGACCCTGCCGATACCTATGGTGGCGGTGGAGGGGGTACTCTCCAAGAGGGGAAATGTAATGCTTCAAGCCTCCGCTTCGCGCAACTATCGCGCACCTTCGCTCAACGACCTCTACTTCCGTCCCGGTGGTAATCCCAACCTCGGCAGTGAGCGCGGTTGGAGCTACGATGCAGGTCTCTCGAGTGAGGTAGGCCGCAAGGATATATATAAGTTGAAGATGTCGGCCTCGTGGTTCGAGTCGTGGATTGACGATTGGATTCTGTGGCTCCCTACAAATAAGGGTTTCTTCTCGCCACGCAACGTCAAGAGGGTACACTCCTACGGTGTCGAAGCCCAAGCCTCGTTGTCGGTGCGCCTTGCTAAGGATTGGCGACTCGACCTGAGTGGCTCGGTGGCCTGGACTCCGTCGGTGAATGTGGGTAACCCCATCTCGGCAGGCGATAACTCCATAGGCAAGCAGCTGCCATATGTGCCGCAATTCTCGGCCTCCTTTACGGGTAGGTTGTCCTTCCGTTCGTGGTCGTTGCTATACAAGTGGTGCCACTATAGCGAACGATTTACGATGTCGAGCAATGATGTGTCGCTCTCGGGTAAGCTGCCGCCATACTTTATGAATAATATAGAGCTCGAGAAGCAGTTCTCGTTCCGTTGGGCCGACCTCTCGCTCAAGGGCGCGATAAATAACCTCTTCAACGAGAAGTATGTCTCGGTACTGTCGCACCCAATGCCGGGTATCAACTTTGAAATCTATCTCGGCATCAGACCAAAATGGAGGTAAGAGCCGCTTTTGGCATCATTACCTGAAAGAGTAATTGCGTTTGCTGAGTATATAAATAAGTCCCCCTCACAGGCGCGTTTGCTGCGTATATAAATGCGTATATAAATAAGTCCCCCTCACAGGGACTGACGCTGCGGAGCGAGAGCAGAGAGTGCTCGCACACTCTGCCGAGCCGCAAGGAAGAAGACCGAAGGTCAGGGGGATTTAGGGGGTGGGTAACATATGGTCTCTCCCCGCCACAAAAAAAAGGAGTGATAAAAATCACTTGCCCATTGTGCTGCGTATATAAATAAGTCCCCCTCACAGGAGGGGGATTTAGGGGGTGGGTAACATATGGTCTCTCCCCGCTACAAAAAAAGGAGTGATAAAAATCACTCCTTTGTAGCGGGAGAGAGACTTGAACTCTCGACCTCATGATTATGAATCATGCGCTCTAACCAGCTGAGCTATCCCGCCATTGCGTTTAAGCGAGTGCAAAGATAAACCAAATTTCTGTTTCTGCAAAATCTTTTTACACTTTTTTGCTATTTTTTTCATCACGCCACAAAACCGCTGCATCTGCAACGAGTCCGAAAATTAACATTTCCAGTAACTTTTTTCGCTTTTTTGTGCTGTTTTATACGAAAAATATTTAACTTTGTTAATGCGAATGTTCGAGAACTTACTACAATTTAACTATAAATAACCTTAGTATTATGGCTAAAACTCTTAAAATCAGAGATTTGACATTGCGCGACGGACAGCAGTCGTCGTTTGCAACCCGTATGACTCAGGCTCAAGTGGAACGATGCCTGCCTTACTACAAGGATGCACACTTCTTCGCTATGGAGGTGTGGGGCGGTGCTGTGCCTGATTCGGTAATGCGTTATCTCGGCGAGAATCCTTGGTATCGTCTCGAGAGCATCAAGAAGGAGGTGGGCGATGTATCGAAGCTCACAGCCCTCTCGCGCGGACGTAACCTCTTTGGTTATGCCCCTTACACCGACGAGATTATCGAGGGATTCTGTCGTAACTCCATCGAGAGTGGTTTGGGTATTATGCGTATCTTCGACTGCTTGAACGATGTGGAGAATGTGAAATCGACCATTAAATATGTAAAGAAGTATGGCGGTATTGCCGACTGTGCGGTCTGCTACACCGTAGATCCAAAGTATCCGAAATTGTCCTTCTTCCAGAAGTTGATGGGCAAGAAGAACCCTGCACCCGTATTTACCGACGACTATTTCGTGTCGAAGGCGAAGGTTTTGGCGGGACTCGGAGCCGATATGATTACCATCAAGGATATGTCGGGACTCATTCCGCCACAGCGTGTTAGTGCGCTTGTCAAGAAGTTGAAGGCGGAGGTTACAGTGCCTGTGGATTTCCACACACACTGTACCCCTGGTTATGGTCTTGCATCGGTCTATGCCGCTATTGCTGCGGGAGTGGATGTTGTCGATACCAACTGCTGGTGGTTTGGCGGAGGTACCGGAGCCCCTGCATTGGAGCTTGTATATCTCTTCTGCCAGAAGCTCGGTGTCGATTTGGGTGTGAATATGGAGGCTGTAGCCAAGATTAACGAGCAGTTGAAGGATATCCGCACCGAGTTGAATGTCTCGGTATTTGGTGCCGATAAGCCTGCTCAAAAGCCATTTAATCCACTCGTTGATGCTACCCCTGCGGAGGTTGAGGAGCAACTCAATCGCGCTGTGAAGGCTGCCGAGAAGGAGGATTTCGCAACTCTCCTCGATGCAGCGCAGAAGATTGAGGCATACTTCGGATTCCCTGCACCTAACAAGCTCGTTCAGGAGGCGGAGATTCCTGGCGGTATGTACTCGAATATGGTTGCACAGTTGCAGGCACTCAAGGCCGAGGATATCTTGCCAAAGGCTATGGAGTTGATTCCTGAGGTGCGCCTCTCGGCAGGTTTGCCACCGCTTGTTACCCCTACATCGCAGATTGTGGGCGCACAGGCTGTGAATTGCGCTCTCGATTTGAAGGCGGGACGTGCGATGTATACCACCAAGAACAATCAGTTTGTAAACCTCGTCAAGGGTGAGTATGGCGAGACTCCGGTGAAGATTGACCCCGAGTTCCGTTTCAAGATTTGCGGCGTTCGCGAGGAGAGCAACTACGATATCTCGAAGTATCAGCACCAGCCAAACCCTGTGCTGGAGGAGGCAGGCGGTGTGAAGTTGGCCGAGAACGAGAAGGAGGAGCTTCTGCTCGAGTTGTTCCCTCTCGTGGCAAAACCATACCTCACGGGTGTCAAGGTTAAGGCATACCAGGCGAAGGTTGCTGCCGAGGCCCCTGCAAAGGAGGAGGCTGCTGCGGTTGCAGAGCCTGTGGCACAGCCTATTACGGGCCATACTATCGTGGCTCCACTCCCTGGCAAGGTTATCGACTTTAAGGTTAAGGTTGGCGATGCTGTGGCTGTAGGTCAGGAGGTTGCCGTCCTCGAGGCTATGAAGATGGAGAACTCCATCACCTCGGATGCTGCGGGATATGTCAAGCAGATTTTGGTCGTTGCAGGCGAGAATGTCGCTACCGATGCCGTGCTTATCGAGTTGGGCGATGCCCCTGCTGCTGCGAAGGTGGAGGCTGCACCGAAGGCCGTTGTCGGCAATAAGGTTGTAGCACCACTCCCAGGCCGTGTTATCTCGTTGAAGGTCAAGGAGGGTGACACCGTAAGTGCAGGCGATGAGGTTGCCGTACTCGAGGCTATGAAGATGGAGAACTCCATCACCTCGGACTACTCGGGCACCGTGCTTCAGGTTGTTGCTGCCGAGGGCGAGAATGTGGCTACGGATGCGGTATTGATGATTATCGGATAGATTATTAGGGGTTTTAGGGTCGTTAGCGCAGTAAGGGCTATTAAGGGCCAGTAAGGGAGCGCCATAAAAGATGGCATTTTGCTTCGCTAACAACCTCACTAACTAAAAAAAAACTAAAAAAACAAACGATTATGGGATTTTTGAAGGAATTTAAGGCATTTGCCCTCAAAGGAAATGTTATGGATATGGCAGTCGGTGTTATCATCGGTGGTGCCTTTGGTAAGATTGTGACATCGGTGGTGAACGATATCCTGATGCCGCCACTCGGAATGTTGCTCGGCAAGGTCGATTTCTCGGACCTCAGCGTAACCCTCAAGGAGGCTGTTGTCGAGGCGGGCAATGTTGTTGAGCCTGCAGTGACTTGGAAGTATGGCGCGTTCATCCAGCAGTGTATCGACTTTGCAATTCTTGCATTGTGTGTCTTTATGCTTGTGAAGCTGATGAACAAGCTCTCCAACCCTAAGAAAGAGGAGGCACCTGCTCCTGCACCTGAACCTGCACCTGCTCCCGAGCCTGAACCAACCAAGGAGGAGCTTCTCTTGACCGAGATTCGCGACCTCCTCAAGGAGAAGAAGGCCGAGTAGGCTCTGTGCCCTCGGAGAGGGCTAATGCAGAGAATAGGGAATTTAAGGAGTTTAGGGAGTTTAGGGAGCTGTTTCCTTAAGCTCCCTAAACTCCCTAAATTCCCTAACCTTTCGCTCCTCCGCCTATCGCGCTACTCTGCGGATGATGGCGAGAGGGTAGCGACGTACGGGACGAAGCCACAGCCACAGCTTGGCAAGGAGCAGGTGGAGGGCAGAGCAATCTACCACGCCATATATCTTGTCGCGTGTAACTCGCTCTGTACCTTTGATATTGCCATCGCCAAAGAGGATGATGTTGTCGCCCTCGACCTTGACGATGCGATGCACCACAAAGGCGTGCCCTGCATCGGCCATAACAACGCCATATTTGCGTATATCGCCCTCTCTTACGGGGCGCAGGGTTATGGTCGAGCCGCTACGGAAGAAGGGCAGCATACTCTCGCCCTGTACCGACACGCGCACACTTCTCCCCTCGAGAAGTGAGTCGCGCACCTCCGAGAAGAGTTCGCGGTTGGATATGATGCGTCGTCTCTCCACAGGCTATTTGTTGAATATTGTCGAGTAGGAGAGCTCCGCAGCCTCGGCGTTGGGCAGGCACTCGAGATGATAGACAGGTGTGGTGGATAGAATATCCGACACGGTATTGCAGATAGAGTCCTGCAACGTATTGTCGTAGGCAAAGGCGGGCGGACACGATGGCAGCACGGCTCCGATAGCGAGCAGTGCAGGCTGACGGCGTATCTTGTTGTGCGGAGCCTGCGAGAGTCGCAGTAGCGCGCGCACGGGTACGCATCTATTTACGTAGCAGTGTGTCTTGCCACTCCAAGGCGAGCCATAGACGATACACTTGCCCTCCTTTACACGGATTATAGGGCTATCGTCGTTGAGGAGTCGAGCCCCCTCGATATTCTCGCGCCAAAGGCGTGTGTGGGTGCTCTTTCCCGTTCCCGACTCGCCAAGGCAGAGTACTGCACCGCCATCCTTGACCACTACCGAGGAGTGTATGGCTATAGCTCCGAGTGGGGCCATCACAATACCGAACATTATCCAAATGCCGAAGCGCACGAGCGAAGGGTCGGCCTTCTCTTGGCTGCCGAGGTTGCTCTCTACGATGTTCGAGCCGTCGCGCAGAGCCAGGATGAAGCTCTTGCCCTCGCGTACCATCTTGAAGCGGTAGCCCTCGCTGTAGCGGGCCAACTCGCCCGTAGCATACTCCTGCTCAAAGTCGAAGGAGTGGATAACCCTCGTTGCGGGGTATGTCGAGTCCTCGATAGGGGAGTCCATCTGCAACACCATTGTCGGCTCTGCCGAGGTGTCTCTCTCCACCTCGAAGGGCTTAAAACCTATCAATCCGCAGGCCGCGATGTCGCTATGTGCCCCTTGTGTGCGGAGTAGAAAATCTGCTATGCGGTAGTCCATACGACTAAATTTATCAATTTATCACTTTTATCAGTTTATCACGTTTATCACTTTTATCAATTTATCACATTTATCAGGGTGATAAATGATAAATGCAAAATGCAAAATGCAAAATGCAATGTAACGGCTATTAACGGCTAGTAAAGAGCGCGCGCACCCTTACTTGCCCTTACTTGCCCTTACTCCCCTTACTGCCCTTTACATCCTTCATTTTGCATTTTGCATTTTGCCCTTTGCATTCTGCTTCACTTTCGCTCCATTGTTATCACTCTGTCGCAGTAGTCGAGCGAGCTGTCGCGGTGTGCCACAACGACTATCGTAAGGTCGCTATTTGTGGCCGAAAGACGCTCTATAGCCTGGTTTATACTCTGTTCGGTGGCGTTGTCGAGCGAGGATGTCGCCTCGTCGAAGAAGAGGGTGTCGGCCTGCTTGTAGAGTGCGCGAGCTATACCTATACGCTGACGCTGACCGCCCGAGAGGAGTGCACCACACTCGCCGATGCGGGTGTCGAGCCCCTTAGGCAGCGATGCCACAAACTCCGTGAGGGAGGCCGCCTCCGCAACCGCCTCTACACGCTCCATATCCACCTCCCCCTCCTCGCATCCGAAGGCTATATTTGCAACTATGGTGCTATCTGCGAGGAATGTATTTTGCGAGACGTAGCCTATGCTGTTCTGCCACTTGCGCAGGGTGCTCTCGTCGAGCTCTCGCCCATCGACATATACCCCTCCTGCCGTAGGGCGGTAGAGTCCGAGCAGGATGTTGAGCAGGGTGGTCTTTCCCACCCCCGACTCGCCATTTATGCCCACCTTCTCGCCCTTGCGAATCGTCAGCGAGAGGTCGTGCAGGGTGTCGGTAGTGCCATTGTCGAAACGGAACGACAGGTTGCGCACCTCGATAGCCTCCTCGAACGGGAGCCTCTCATTATCGGCCTTGTCGTCGTTGTCTCCCTCCTCGGAGAGGAGTGTGCCCTCGAGAATATCCACGGTGTAGCGGTTGTAGCGGAGTGCGCTCCACCCATTCATAATATTTCGGGCCGAAGGGAGCAGACGAAATCCCGCCACGGCGAATACTCCGAAGAGAATCTTCATATCGGCACCGCTATATATTGTGCCGAGGCAGAGCAGCAGGGCCATACCCACCGCCAACCCAATCTCGGTGAGGTTTTGCGGCAGCTGCGATACGGTGGCGTTCTTGCGCCCCACCTTGACGATGGTGTCGAGCTCGTTGTCGAAACGGGCGAGCTGGTTCGCGAAGGCGTTGTTTATCTCTATGTCGGCAAAGCCTCTGAAGGTCTCTGTAACATCGCGGTACTTACGGCGTTGTGCCTCGTTCTCGGCATCGCCATAGCCGTCGAGACGGTTGCGCATTGTGGCAAAGTAGAGCCACGCCACAAGGATAAATACCGAGACGGCGAGGAGTGCCCCTACGGGCGAATATATCGCCACCGAGACTATAATCATCAGCAACAACAGCAACTCGCTTGCGAGGGTGGCCATCGAGCGCAGAATACCCATAATAAAGGTGTAGCACACCACATTGACATTGCGCGAGAGTATGGCGGAGTTCTCCCCCTTGATAAACTGCAAGCCGCGCCTGAAGTAGCCCACAAAGAGCCTGCGCGAGAGGTTGCGATAGAGGGAGTAGATGTAGTCGCGCTCGACACGGTAGAGGAGGATGTTTATCGCGCTCTTAACCACGATAAGCAGCACCATAGCTACCGCCGTAGCGATGACAAAATGGCCTTCGGATGCGAATCCAAGCCCATCGTAGATGGCGCGTAGGATGGCGTTGGAGCGTATGCCGTCGGCATCGAGAATCAGATAGAGCACAGGCAGCAGCGCAGCCAAACCCACAAAGTTCAGCAACGTGCGAACAAAGATTGTCGCGGCAACACCCACGCTCTTGGCGCGGAATGGCCCGGGTATTATGCTCCAAATTCTGCGAATCATCCTACAAAGGTAACACTAAAATATCAAATACCAAGTTTTTATGCCACAACTTCTACAATCTTGCCACTCGGCACATACCACAGATAGCCCTTTACCGAGGTGAATCCCATCTCCTTGAGAAGGGCTATGTACTCTCCGATTTGGCGGTTGTAGAGGCTCTTCTCCTCTCCGAACTTGTAATCGACAACCACAGCCTCCTTGCCACGTGTCATCACCCTGTCGGGACGCTTCGAGGTGGAGTTGGGACGTATGATGTTGCGTTCGCGGTGCAGCTCCTGCCCCCTGCCGCCGAACCACTCTCCCGCAATGGTGGTGTCGAGGGTTCTCTCTATGTTGGCGCGTAGTGCCTCGGCATCGGAGGAGCTCAACTCGCCGTTTGTCTGCATCTCGTCGAGAGCTCCGAAGATATCCTCGCGTGTAGAGGCCCCCTCGAAGGCTCGGTGGAGGAGAATACCCATACTTCGAGGCGAGAGTGCCACCTCCTCGTCGGCAAAATAACGCGAAACGGAGGTGCGCAACTTGAGCGATACGGGCGATACGTGGTGGCTCTTTATCACCTTGCCGCCACTACGGCCCCTCTCCCCCTTGCTGCTCGCGGGCTCGGGACCATCGAACGAACCCACGCTATACTCGCGATACCCGGTGCCCTCCACCCTCTGCATCAGCTCGCCAAAGTTCTCGACAAGCATCGTATCTATCTTACGACCGAACCTCTTGAGCGATACGGGGAGGAAGATGTGTAGCTGCTCCTTGGCACGTGTGGTTGCCACATAGAGCATATTCAGCGCATCGACCGCAGCATAGACCGTCTCGCGGAAGAAGCCGTCGGCAAAGAGCGACTCTCCCACCGAGGCGTTGAACGATACGGGGAATTTGCCAATATCGGTGAGGTGACGGTTTGGTGCAGCCTCCGACCATACAATATTCGATATGTAGCCTCCCGAACTCAGCGGCTCGAGAGCCCACGAACAGCGTGGCATAACTATAACCTTGTTCTCGAGCCCCTTGGCCTTGTGGATTGTCAGAATCTCGATGGCTCGCTCACTCTTCTCTACGCGCACCGAGAGGTTGTCGCACTTTTCGCGCCACCACTTGTCGAAGAGCGCAAGGTCGGCAACCTTTCCTGCCGAGAAGCGTACAATATGTTCGTGCAGAGCCATAACGTATGCCGTCTGCCCCTCCAAATCCTCGGCGTAACGGATGGCGATATGCTCGAACGCCTCCTCGGGCGACATCGTGCGCAGAAGGTCCAAAAAGGCGTTCTCCTCCTCGTTGAGGGCGAGGTCGAATCGGTCGTGGTTGTGGATGTGGTTGAAGAGCACGAGCGAACTTGTGTCGGTGCGGTTCATGGCGAGTCGCATCACCGCAATAATCAACTTTACGGCAGGCGATGCGGCGAGACTCAGGGCCTCCTCCGTTGTAATCTCGAACCTCAGCTCGGCAGGGAAGGTGTTGCAATAGTGGAGCAGCTCCTCGGCAATCTCCATTCCCTCGCTGTTCTTTCTCACCAGGATTGTTATGTCGCGTGGGAGGAATCCTCGCTCCAAAATCGCCTTTATGCGCTCGATGTAGAGTGGCATACCCTCACCTCCGACAAGGGCATCGGCAGCCTCCACCCCCTCCATAGGGGCCGTTATCGAGATGTAGCCCTTGTTGGTGTGGCTGCGACACGGAATCTGTGTGTGTTTGTAGTAGGCTCGCGCGAGGGTGTCGTACAATTCACTCCTGCAATCGGCCGATATGCGACGTGCTGCAACAGCCTCGTCGAGACGGTTATTGAGTCCCCTGTTCTCACTCTCGATAACCTTCTCAAAGAGCTCGTTGTTGAATATCACAATATTTGGCAGGCTTCGCCAATTACTATCCAATGGTTTTACCTCGCAATCCTTCAAGTCGCGCTCTACCGCCCCTCCGAGGATGCGCCAATCTCCTCCGCGCCAACGGTATATCGACTGCTTGACATCGCCGACGATAAGCACCGACGGGTCTGTCGATTGGGCCATAGCATTGCGCAGCAGTGGCACAAAGTTGTTCCACTCCTTGACCGAGGTATCCTGGAACTCGTCAATCATAAACTTGTCGAAGTAGTTGCCCACCTTCTCGTAGATGAAGGGGGCCTCCGACTCCGAGATAAAGCTCGAAATAAGGTGCTTGGTCTCGGACAGAAGCATCGAATTGTCCTTGCTGCACACATCTTTCACACTCTCCTGCAGGTCGTACAGAAGGGCAAAAGCGCGGTAGTTGCGATTCAGGATACGCAGCGTGTTGTCGAGGGTCTTGAGGTCGGTATGGCAGTTGTAGATATCCACCAACATAGTCTGCAACTCCAAGGCGAGAGCCTCGAGGTCGGCTGTTGCCGCACCCTTGCGAAACCACTCCTGCGGTGAGTCGGTGAGGTGGCCCGCCACCGTGTCGCTGAACTTGTCGAGCGTAGCCGTGGCGACCTTGTCGAATATCTTTGTGAATTTGCCCTTGAAGTTGTCGTGCGAGTAGCCCCTCTCCTCTATCGTTTGGAGAGCCTTCACACCCTTTGCTTTGAACTCGTCGCGCTTGTTATCGACCCCCTTTTCAAACCTTTTAATAGCCTTTTTAAGGGCCTTTTTGTCCTTTGCTCCTGCGATGATGTCTCGGGCCGACTCCTTGAACAGCTCGCCCGTAAGGGCCGTTATGGCACCGCGTATATCCCACCTCTCGCCATCCTGGATGCGCTCGTTGGTAAGCTCCTCCAACCACCCGCGCAGTTCGCTGTTTTGGGTAATCTTCTCGATAAGGTCATCCACGCTCTTTGCAAGTACGGGGGCGGTGTCCAGCTCGGTCGAGAAGTTCATATCGATACCCATCTCGCGTACAAAAGCTCGGAGGATTCGCTGGAAGAAGGTGTCGTTGGTCAGCACCGTAAAGTGGGAGTAGTCGTGCAGGATTTGCGAGCGTACTATCGCTGCGCGACGGCGCAGTGTCATCTCGTCGAGCCCCGTCTCCTTTATGAGGTCGCCGAGGTGGTCGCTCTTCCCTCCCGAGGCGAGCAGATGTATCTCCTTAAGTATGCGCGACTTCATCTCCTCGGTAGCCTTGTTTGTGAAGGTCACCGCAAGGATGCGCTTGTAGAAGTTCTGGTCGAAGTAGGGGCGGTCGTTATCGTCGTAGCGGTTGCGTAGTACATCGTAGATGTATTCGTGTGCAATGCGGAAAGTCTTTCCCGAACCCGCACTCGCCGGTACGATTATGGCTCTGCTGTTGTTGGTGCTTCTCATTGTGCCGCCTAAATTTTTGTAAAGTTAAGAATTTAATGCGAAAAATTGGCATTTCTCGCAAAAAAGTTTTAACTTGCGTACTCAAATATAGAAAAAGCGATAGCTATGAAACGACTTTTAGTTGCAATAATAGTGGTGATGGCGGTGTGTGCTGCCTCGGCCCAAGAGTCCAAGACCACAACCCCTGCACCCCAGGCTGCCAAGGCCAAATCATCACCTGCCTCCGGCGAGATTCAGGCTGTGGCAAAGAACGATTTGCTGGTTCCATTCTCCAGCATCAAGGTCGATGCACCTGTTAATATCATCTTCAAGAAGGTGGCCAACAACGACGGGTTGAGCATCAGCTACGACACCAAGGGCGATGTCGATTCCAAGTTCCGCTTCGAGGTGGATAGGAAGGGAACCCTTGTAATCACCGAAAAGTCCGATTCCAAGCGACTTACCGTTACCGATGTGGTTGTCAGCTACAACAGCCTCAAATGGGTGAAAATTGCCCACGCAAAGGCCGAATTTGAGAGCGAAATCGAGACCTCACTCTTCGATATCGCCATATCGGGTGGTGCAATGGTGACACTCAATGTCAAGACTCTCGATGTTGCAGTGGAGTGTACGGGTTCGAGCCGTCTGACTCTCGGTGGTTCCACCAAATACCTCACAATGAAGGCCTCGACAGCAAAGATTAACTGTAGCGACCTCTCTACCGTCTCGGCAACTATCGAGGCCTCGCACTCGGCCGAGGTGCGTCTCTCCGTGTCGGAGCGTCTCGAGGTTACCGCAACTACAGGAGCAAGGCTCCTCTACAAGGGCAAACCATCGATTCTGCGCAACCACGATGTTGTCTTTGGAGGAGAGGTCATAAATATTGATTAGACGAGAGCAGGCTGCGCAGGCCAACCATTTATCATTGTTTATCACCATTTATCACCATTTATCACCCCTGATAAATTGATAAATTGATAAAAGTGATAAATTGATAAAAAGAGTAGTTCTCAATTCTTAATTTTTGTTCCTCCGGCCTATGGCAACTTTTATTGAGGATGTAGTACTTCGACTCTACGAGAAGTATGGTGACGAAATATCGTCTTTGACGTTGATTTTGCCCTCCAAGCGCGCCCGTCTCTTCTTTGCCGAGGCGTTGTCGAAGGTGGCCGTTCGCCCTGTTTGGGAGCCGAACTACACCTCCATAGACGACTTGATGTGCCAACTCTCGGGGCTTCGTAAGGTCGATAGATTGCGCCTTGTTGCCGAACTTCACAAGGTATATACCCGATATCACAAGGAGGATTTCAACAGCTTCTACCATTGGGGCGAGATGCTTATCTCCGACTTCGATATGGTGGATAAGTATATGGTCGATGCCTCGCAACTCTTTGCCAACGTGAGCGATTTGAAGGAACTCGAGGCCGATATGAGCTACCTCTCCGAGGAGCAGATAGCCCTCATAAATCGCTTTTGGCACACCCTTGCAGGGGGTGTCGAGGGGGAGGTTGTAACCTCGGCTGCCAAGAACTACTTTTTGGAGGTGTGGCGTTCGCTCGGTGCTATATACGATGAGTTTCGCCAATCTCTGCGCCGACTTGGCGTGGGCTATACGGGAATGATTTATCGCGAGGCTGTCGAGCGACTCGGTGGGGGAGTAGCCGAACTCCCGAGCAGCACAAAGTATGTATGCGTGGGTTTTAACGCCCTATCCAAGAGCGAGAAGGGGTTGCTTTCATATCTGAATAAAAAGGGGCAAATCGAGTTCTTTTGGGACTACGACAACTACTACTGCGAGAACGAGTTTCAGGAGGCGGGAATGTTTATCCGCGAGAATAGGGCTCTCTTTGGAGAGGAGGGTGGAGTGTCGCACGACAATTTCAGACGTATCGCCTCTGTAGATGTGCTATCCACCTCGTCGAATGTTGCTCAGTGCCAATGCGTTGTCGATATATTGGAGGATATAGCCTCGCGCAATGGCGGTCGCCTCGACAAGGATACTGCTGTGGTGCTTACAGACGAAAATCTGCTGATGCCGCTTCTCTATGCACTGCCCGAAAAGTTTAAGATCGAGCGCACGGAGCGAGATGGCAAGGTTGTGGAGCATCCATTGATAAATGTAACTATGGGTTTGCCGCTTCGCAACACTTTGGCCTACTCCTTTGTGGAGCGACTCCTGGAGCTACAGCACCACGCCCGCAGGGATAAATCGGGCGAAGAGACCTTCTACTATGCCGATGTTGAGGGGTTGCTTACCCACCCATACGTTGCATCGGCCTCCACCGAACAATATACGCAGCTGCGCAACGAGATTGTCAAACAGCGACTCTTTCAGGTGCCCCGTTCGCTTGTCGCAATAACCCCTCTCCTGCAGCAGATATTCCGCAAGGCCGACGGGTGGCAGGAGCAATCTTCCTATCTGTTGGATGTTGTGGATGCGGTGGCTGTTGATGGCGATGGAGGGGATGAGAGTGCCTTTAGGGCCGAGTTTCTCGCCATTGTGGCAAATGCCCTGACCAAGTTGAGGAATGTTATCGAAGAGTGCGATATCGAGGTTGTTGAGTCGCTCTATCGTTCGCTTGTGCGCCGCCACTTGCAGACAGAGAGGGTGCCATTTACGGGCGAGCCGCTTCAGGGGTTGCAGATTATGGGAATCCTCGAGACGCGAAATCTCGATTTTAAGAGTGTGATTCTGCTCTCTATGACCGACAATAACTTCCCCGGCAACCGAGCCACCGACAGGTCGTTCCTTCCCTACAGCCTGCGCTACGGATTCAATATCCCGACCGTAGAGCATCACGAGGGCGTTTATGCCTACTACTTTTATCGCCTTGCCCAACGAGCCGAGAACCTCTATATGTTGTACTCCTCGGCTGCCGACGACAAGAGTACGGGCGAGCCGAGCCGCTATATCCGTCAGTTGGAGTACGAGACCGATTTCGATATCCGCTACTCGAATGTGGGTGTCGAGGTGTCGCTCTCCGAGGGTGGTGCCGTCGAGATTGAGAAGAGCGATAAGGTCTTTGATAAGTTGCTTCGTTTTACGCGCGACAAGGCACTCTCGCCAACGGCATTCTCCACCTATGTAAAGTGCCCTTTGCGCTTCTATTTCAATGTTGTAGAACTGCTACGTCCCGAGGATGAGTTGGAGGAGTCGGTCGATAATATGACCTTCGGG
The DNA here is from genome assembly GCA_045541235.1 of Alistipes sp. GTDB lineage: Bacteria > Bacteroidota > Bacteroidia > Bacteroidales > Rikenellaceae > Alistipes. Next base: position 1,289 of record JAZQIS010000067.1, on the reverse strand, counting down.
AACATCTTCCACGAGGCGGCCGATCTGCTCTATTCGCAAATTAAGGGCAAGGAGCAACCCGACAAACTGCTCGAGGAGCTGCGAGAAAAAGGCGAGGTCGAGAGGTGTGTCGATAGGGCCATCGCAAAGGTATATTTCGGACGTGAGAACGAACCTCTGCCCGAACTTGGTGGCGAGTTGATGATTATCCGCAATATTGTTCGTGTCTATCTCGGAGAGAATCTGTTGAACTACGACATCGAAAACGGCTGTTTTGTGGTTAGCGAGACGGAGCAGAAGGTGAATATGCCTCTGCGTGTCGAGGTCGGGGAGGAGACTTTCGATATCAACCTCGGTGGACGTGCCGACCGTATCGATTCGCTGAGTAACGGAATGTTGCGCGTCATTGACTACAAGACGGGCAAACCAAAGCTCGGCTTTGGCGGTATCGCCTCACTCTTTCACGGCGAGCCGATAGACAGGTGTCGCGAGTCGAACATCATCAATACGTTGCTCTACTCGATGATGCTCCATAGCGAGACGGGGCGCGATGTACGCCCCGAGCTATACTATGTAGGTTCGATGGTGCGCAAGGACTACTCCCCATGCTTTGTCGAGACCATAGAGCGCAAGAGTCGCCAACTCGAGGCCTATTCGGAGTGTGCCGAGGAGTTCGAGACGGAGGTCTATGACACACTGCGCGAGATGTTCGACCGTAAAATCCCGTTCAGACAGTGCTCCGACGAGTCGGCGTGTCGATATTGCGACTATGCCGAGGTGTGCGGACGCTCCAAGAGATAACCTACTCCTTAACCCTTTTCCAACGCATATAACCCACTACGGCAAGAGCCGTGTAGAGGGTGTAAAGGGCTGCGGTGAGGGGTATTCCCTTGTAGATGTAGAGCCCTACAGTTATGGCATCCACCACCAGCCAAACGAGCCACTGCTCGATGTATTTACGCGACAGGAGCCACATTGCCACCATCGACAAGGCCGTAGTCATCGAGTCCCAGAACGGCACGGTGCTGTCGGTGTACTCCACCAATATATAATAGATGGCTGCGTGGAGTGCTATATAGACGACTGCCAAAGGTGCCACTAAACGCAGTGGAGTGTGGGCTATCTTGAGCCTATTCTCCTTGCGTTTGTGCCCCATAAGCCACACAATCAGACCGTAGATTCCTGCCAGGATGTAGTAACCCTGCATTGCACTGTCGGCATAGAGCCCCGAGGTGTAGTAGAGTACGCAATGTACGCAGGGCATAATAGCCCCAACTACCCACAACCAAATGTTTGCTCGATACTCCAAC
>JAZQIS010000066.1:0-6768 GCA_045541235.1 Alistipes sp. | reverse complement strand
AAATCCATAGAGTGGAAATCGTAAATGATTAGGCTATTTTTGTGCTAAACGAGGGAACGAAAGCGCAGCATAGTAAGCCTATGTGAGCATTTCGTTATCCGAAGAGCAGTGCAAAAAGAGCCAATCAGAACGATTTTGGGTAATTAAAGCAACAAGGATGTTATGAATTTATTTGAGAGATATAGCAAATTGAGAACGGCCGTTGCAAAGCAGTTCTCGACAACAACACAAGAGTTGGTGGATAAGGCCCTTATCTTCGCCGCAGAGCGAATGGAGGGATTGAAGCGTTACGACGGAACCTCAATGATGGACCACGCCGTAGAGGTGGCATATATCGTAGCTACGGAGGTGGGGCTCGGTCGCAACTCGACTGTGGCCTCCATACTGCACGACGTGGTGCGCATAGAGGCTAAAAATGATAACGACGAGGGGCTCGAAAACCTACTCGAAACCATCCGTAAGGAGTTTGGCGAGGAGGTTATCGGCATTGTTATAGGATTGACAAATATCTCCGAGCTGAAACTCAACACCCACCATGACCAGGCATCCAACTTCCGCGATATGATTGTATCCTACTCGGAGGACCCTCGTGTGATATTGATAAAGCTCGCCGACCGCCTCGAGGTGATGCGCTCGATAAAGATGTTCCCCGAGGAGAAACGACTGAAGAAGTCGTGGGAGTCGCTGAATCTATACGCACAGATTGCCCACAAACTCGGATTATACAACATAAAGAGCGAGTTGGAAGACCTTTCGCTCTCGCAACTCGAACCTGCTGACTACAAGCATATTACCAACAAACTACGTGAGGGAGAGAAGGAGCGTTTGAACTTTATCGAACGCTTTGTTGAGCCTATACGCAAGGGCCTCGACGCGGCAGGTATCAAGTACCATATCAAGAGCCGTACCAAGTCGATTTACTCCATTTGGAACAAGATGCGCAAACAGAAAGTTCCTTTCGAGGGGGTGTACGACATCTTCGCCATACGTATCATTATCGACTGCCCTCAACCACTCGAAAAGGCGCAGTGCTGGTTGGCCTACTCTATCGTAAGCGACTTCTACACACCAAATATCGACCGTATGCGCGATTGGATTTCGATTCCGAAGTCGAATGGCTATGAGTCATTGCACACCACCGTAGCGGCGGGCGATGGCAAGTGGGTAGAGATTCAGATTCGCACCGAAAGAATGGATGATATTGCTGAGCTCGGTATCGCAGCACACTGGCGTTATAAGGGCGTAAATCAGGGTGCACAAACCAGCGAACAGTGGCTACAACGTCTCCGCGAGTTGATGAGCGAGACCAAGGAGGATATCGCCGAGCGTTTCGATGCAAAACCCGCTTCGGGAGAGATTTTTGTCTATACCCCGAATGGCGATATTCGCAAGTTACCCGAAGGGGCAACGGTTCTCGACTTCGCCTTCGATATCCACTCGAACCTCGGTTGTACCTGCTCGGGAGGTAAGGTAAATGGTCGTGCAGTGCCTATTCGCGAGACGTTGCGCAACGGCGATATTGTGGAGATTCTCACCCAAAAAAACCAGCAGCCAAAGGCCGATTGGTTAAACTTTGTGGTTACCAACCGCGCCAAGAGCAAGATTAAGTCTGTCATCCGCGAGGAGCAGGCCAAGAGTGCCAACCTCGGACGTGAGGAGCTGGAGCGTAAGCTCAAGAATTGGAAGATTGCAAAGAGTATCGACGAGGTTGTGGCCTACCTCTGCAAGTACTACAAACAGCGCACAGGAACAGCTCTCTACGAACTTATCGCACAGGAGAAAATTGACCTTACCGTAGTAAAGGAGATTCTTGCGAAGTGGCTATCGGGCGAGGCTGACGAGGAGCGTCGTGCCGCCGAGGCTGAGGCCGAAGCACGCCGTCGCGCCACAACTGCCGTGCCTGTCAAGCAGTCGAACGATGCTCTTATTATCGACGAGAGTATCAACAACATCGTGTATAAACTCGCCAAGTGTTGTAACCCAATCAAGGGCGATGAGATATTCGGCTTTGTAACCATAAATACGGGCATAACAATCCACCGCATCGACTGCCCTAATGCAAAACGTATGCGCGAGCAGTATCCATACCGCGTGATGGAGGCAAAGTGGAGAGAGAGTGCGCAGGGGGCCTTCCGCGTAACTATCGCCATTACGGCCAACGACTCTGCCGGTTTGGTAAACCAGATTACCGAGGTTGTGAGTCGCGATATGAAACTCAACATCCGTTCCATAAACCTCAACTCGCGTGGAGATGGTACGGGCGTGGGAACAATAAGCGTGGAGGTCCCTTCGGTGGGTGTTGTCGATTCGTTGATTCACGCCATAATGCGAATCAAAGGGGTGCAGCGTGCATACCGCGTAAAGAACTAACTACCAAACATATACAACTATGAAAAATCTCACAAAACTCTTTGTGTTGGCCATTATGGCCGTAGCTGCCGTATCGTGCGCAGAGCCAAAGCGCAGCGGAAATCCAATCATCGAGGGGTGGTATGCCGACCCCGAGGCCGTAATCTTTGGTGACACCTATTGGATTTACCCTACATGGTCGCAACCATTCCCCGACCAGCTCCACCTCGATGCCTTCTCGTCGAAGGACCTCGTAACATGGACCAAGCACGAGCGTATTATCGACAATAAGGAGATTTCGTGGCTCACACACGCACTCTGGGCCCCATCCATCATCGAGAAGGGTGGCAAATACTACCTTCTCTTCTCCTGCAACAATGTCAAGCAGGGCGAAGTTGGCGGTATTGGTGTGGCTGTAGCCGACACCCCTGCAGGCCCCTTCAAGGATCTGCTTGGCAAACCACTCATTCAGGATATTATAAATGGTGCGCAGCCTATCGACCAATTTGTATTCAGGGATACCGACGGTACATACTATATGTATTATGGCGGCTGGAAACACTGCAACGTCTGCAAACTCAACGACGACTTCACGGGCTTTGTTCCATTCGAGGATGGCGAGACCTTCAAGGAGATTACACCGGGAGAATATGTCGAGGGTCCGTTTATGTTTATCCGCGATGGCAAGTACTACTTTATGTGGTCGGAGGGCAAATGGCGCAAGGCCAACTACCGAGTATCGTATGCCATTGCCGACAACCCACTCGGACCATTCGAGCCACGCGGTGTGATTTTGCAGACTGATGAGGCTGTGGGTACAGGAGCAGGCCACCACTCGGTAATCAGCAACCCACGTAGCGGAAAGTACTATATTGTATATCACCGCCACCCACTCGGCTCAACCGACGGCAACGACCGCCGCACCTGCATCGACGAGCTTCGTTTCGACGAGGCGGGCAATATTCTTCCTGTGAAGATGACCTTCGAGGGGGTAGAGGCCGATCCTCTCAAGTAGGAGGATACACCTAACAACAAAAGGCGTATGAGTGGAAGTTACTTCCACTCATACGCCTTTCTATATTGCAGCTATCCCCTACTCTTGGGAGATATTTCTTCGCAAGATATCGACAACTTCGGATGAATGGCCATCTGTATTATTGCGCAACAAGTAGATTATTCCCCACGGAAGTACGATAAACGGAAACAATACATTTGCCGCTACGATATTGTAGGTAAAACACTTTATAAGGATATGCTTCAACATACACTTAGGGCAACACGTATAGTTTATGCGCTGCCAAAATACTGCTACTCCTACAAAAATAAAATAGTGAGGCAGTGAGTAATGCTTTATCGAAGAGCTAAGTTGGCCGCACTCGGGACACTCGATAGGAACATTTTCCAGGGTGTATTCGGTTTTGTTCATAATAGTAATGGGTTGTATGGTTAATAGTGCTACTCTATACAGGCAAAATAGGGGGGGTACTCATCAATCCGCCAACAAAGTTAAGTATTAAATCCTATATCACAATCTTTTTTCCGTAGGAAAATGCGCAAGAATCCTCTTTTTTCTCGGGTAGAAATTTAACCTTTTCTCGTTTTGCGTATCATAATAGACAGAAGGACAACTTAAAACTTTACTACTATGACTACTAAATTACGACTCTTGGCTCTTGCGCTGGTGGTAGCCATATTCTCTGTTCAGTGCACAAAGGATGATGCTGGCGCACCTAATCTTCCAACAAACATCGATTCATATTTTGATAAGGGAGAATTTACCTACGAAGGGGTTCAACTCGCCTACCGCGATGCTACAACCACCAACAATAGCAGTGGCAAAGCCCCTTTGGTGGTGGTACTTCATGGTCAGCACGCCTCGGGAGCAGACAACATTGTTCAGATACGCACCCAAGCGATGCTCAACATCTGGCACTACTTCACCTCCAACAACATCAAGGCTACGATTTTGGCTCCACAGTGTAGCTCACGCCGCGCTTGGAACGAGAGAACGGCAGATGTCGCAGGTGCTACGATGTCGCAGGTGCTGAAGGCGTTGATTGATGACTATGTATCGAAAAATCCGAAGGTCGATACCTCCAAAATCTATATTATGGGCTATTCGGATGGTGCACAACCGGCAGGCGCTGGTGGCGTATGGCAGATGCTTAACACCTACACCGACACCTTTGCTGCAGCAATGGTTGTAGCAGCAGATCCGGACGAGAGCATTGCTCCGGAGAGGATTGCACAGACCCCTGTTATGTCGATTAGGTGCGAGACCGACATCTATGCCGTAGCCTTGACTCTGGGAACATTCGGAGATTTGGTTCGTGAGGCCGGAGGCGTACTCGAGGAGAAGGTTATGCAAACACGTTCGCGCGAGGATATATGCCGTGATGCCTTCTCGGCCGAGAATCTCGACTGGATTTTGCAACACACCCGATAACGAGGTACCTGACAAATTCACCAAAAAAAGGATAGCTGCAACTATCCTTTTTTTGTTGGGTAAAGGGGGCTTCTATCGGATGTTCTTCACAGCATCCAACGAGACCTTATGGACACGTCGGTCGTGCTCGTAAAGTCCTTCGGGATAAGGGATTTCGCCACGAATAATGCGTGCAAGCTCCTTGAGCTGCCCCTCATAGCGGTCAATAAGTGCGGGATAGACCAAACTATTGAGCCCATTCTTGTAACCCGCCGCTTTAGCCGCCTTATTCACACGCTTGAGATAGAGACACACCTCCATCGTCTTCATCTCCCTTACTCCGGTGGCGCGATTTATTTTGGAGTAGGCCTCGATTGGAGCCATCTCAATCGAGCCATCGCTACCATCTATTCGTATGTGTCGTCGCCATATGGTACCCTCCGAACAGGCTCGCATCACAACATTGGCCCTCGGATACTCCATAATGGTCAGGGTATGTGTTTTTGCCCACTCCTCGTCTCCGGGTGCCGGCTTTACGATAGACCAGGTGCGTCTTGGAAGAGCATCGCCAAAAATAGGCATCACCCAATCGACAAGATGGCAGGTAAGATCGTATGCTATGCCACCAGGGTAATGCGACGCAAATTTTGGATAGGTCGAATCGCCATAGCTGTGGTCCATATCCGCCTCTACGGAGTAAACCTCCCCGAGTATGCCACTCTTGGCTATCTCCACCATCTTGATTAGGGCATCGTTAGTTCGGAACATATATCCAATCTGAAGAGGGATGTTCCTCTCACTGCAAATCTTGCTTATACGGGCAAAACCCCTCAAATTTGTTCCGAGAGGCTTATCCATATGCATAGCAATACCGTGTTTTGCAACCTGCGTAGCCACACCCACAAGGTCCTCGTTGGCAGTCTCTACCACAATAAGGTCGGGCTTTATCTCGTTGAAAACCTGCTCGGGGGTAAAGCAAGGATAACCTGCATAGACCTTCTTCTTGGGTTCTTTCATCCTCACAGCTTTTGAATCTGTGTCATCCACCCATCCGAGCAACTCGAAATCGTCGCTCAAGTTCTTCACAGCCACCCATTTACCTTTGGAGTGAGAGTGGCAGATACCCCAATGGACAACGCGAATTTTACGATTGCCCACCGGCTTCCACTTGCCATCGTTCGACTGTGCGGAGAGGCCCGCCGCTACGAACAAAGCCAGCATAAAAAATAGGATTCTTCTCATATTGCGGAATTGTTACTAATGCTTAAAACTCCCTCAAAGTTAGTAATTTTTTCGATATGGCGGTATCGGAGTGTGATTTAACCCAAAACATACACCGCCTTATCGCTGTACCTGTCAAGCGTGAAATGCAGAGTACTGAGGGAGCTGGTGTCGTCGAATTGGGTGAAGTATATCTCGTCGGCGAGGTCGGCGGCGCCCCAGTTGCGTTGTTGGGCGGAGTTCCAGCTATGGCGCGCGTAGCCACGAAACGAAATAAACAGCAAATTCCCCTCGTCAAAAGCCGTTTGCAGGTGTGGCGGAACCTTCTTATAAAGTGCTCTTCCAAGTGCAAAAATCACGGGATGATGCCGTTCAAGCAGATAGTTCAAAATCTCTTTTTCGAGTGGGGAGTGAAAGCCGCTGATAACGACTTTGTCGGTTTGGCAAATAGATTCGGCCCATTGCAGAGCCAATTGCGTGTCGTGTGGCGTTGCTTTCCGCGAAGCGAAGAATGCCACCAACTCTCTATCGAGCAAGTCCTTATTTCCGGATAAGTCCATAAAAAAGCGCAGGCGCTGTATTAACTTATCCAGTATCCAGGCCTTGGCTGCCCCTTTCAAGAATAAGCAACACAAACGCCCACGCCGGAGATATATCGCATATACCGAGCCAGTCGGTAATAGGATATACGACCTTGCGTGGACATTTTGTTGTCGTCCTTCTTGAAAGTCTTAACCGCCAAGTTTAGATACTGAAGAATCGTCAAAAAATAT
>JAZQIS010000065.1:0-9808 GCA_045541235.1 Alistipes sp. | reverse complement strand
CTCACAGAACGACATGGCTACGATCCGACTTAATGAAAGTAGTAGTCGGATTGTCGGGAGGAGTTGATAGTTCGGTGGCTGCGTACCTGCTGAAAGAGCAAGGGCACGAGGTCATCGGACTCTTTATGCGTAATTGGCACGACACAACAGGCAAGTTGGAGGGGGAGTGCTCATGGCACGACGACCAGGTGTTTGCCGAGTTGGTTGCCAAGCGATTGGATATAGCCTTCCACTATGTCGATTTGTCGGCTGAGTATAAAAAGCGTGTGGTTGATTATATGTTCTCCGAGTACGAGAAGGGGCGAACCCCCAATCCCGACGTACTCTGCAACCGCGAGATAAAGTTCGATGTCTTTTTGAAGGAGGCTCTAAAACTCGGTGCCGAGGCGGTGGCTACGGGCCACTACTGCCGCAAGGCTGAGCGAGAGGTCGATGGGCAGAAGGTCTATTCCCTACTCGCAGGTAGCGACCCCAACAAGGACCAAAGTTACTTCCTCTGCCAACTCTCTCAGGAGCAGTTGAGTTATGCAATGTTCCCAATAGGTCATCTTCTCAAGCCCGAGGTACGTCGTATTGCCGAGGAGCAGAAGTTGGCTACCGCCAAACGTAAAGACTCTCAAGGTATCTGTTTTGTCGGCAAGGTCGATTTGCCTGTGTTTTTGCAGCAGCAACTCGCCGCCAAAAGGGGAAATATTCACGAAATACTCCCTTCGTGGCGCAGATATGCCGAGCGTGCAGAGCAGAGCGAGGTGGAGCAGTTGGCCGAGCCCTATCGCTACACCGTACGCGACGGCAAGAAGATTGGCGAACATAATGGCGCACACTTCTACACCATAGGCCAACGCAAAGGGCTTGGCATAGGTGGTCGTAAGGAGTCGTTATTTATCATCGGTACAGACGTGGAGACCAACACCATCTATGTAGGCGAGGGCGACAGCCACCCCGGATTATATCGCAAGGCATTGCGTATCAACAATGAAGAGGTGCATTGGGTGGAGCCTTGTGAAGCTCTTAAGGTGGGCGAGGAGCGAAGATTGAAGGTTCGCATCCGCTATCGCCAACCTCTCGAGAATGCAACACTCATTCAACACTCCGATTCACTCTACATCCTCTTCGACAAGCCTCAGCGGGGTATTACAGGCGGCCAATTTGCTGCTTGGTACGAGGGGGATAGACTGCTCGGCTCGGGAGTGATACTCTACTAACAGAGTTCGTAGCGGATAGTGAGTAATCAGTAGAAAAGAGATATTTTAATTTAACGATATGAAAAGAGTACTTTCAGCCATTTTCGCCATTGTTTTTCTTGCATATACAGCAAGCGCGGAGCAACTAAAGTATGTCGATGCCACAAAGTTGGGAATCCACGGCTACACCAAACAGACCGAAAAGAGTCCCTACTACCGTTTCGACCACACCCCATATGAGGGTTTCAACAAGACTATTATAAGCCACTCGAAGAAGTCGGCGGGACTCTATGTGGTATTCAAGACCAACTCATCGCAGATATCAGCCTCGTGGGAGAATGTAAAGCATCGTATGGGCGACAATATGACAGGTGTTGCGCAACACGGCTTAGACCTCTACATTAAGGTTGGGAACGAGTGGAAGTATTGCGCTGTGGGACGTGTTTCGACCCTTCCCGAGAAGAATAGCCGCACCAAAACCATAGTCAAGAATCTGGCCGAGGGCGAGAAGGAGTGTCTCCTCTATCTCCCTTTGTGGTGCGAAGTCACGAAGCTCGAAATAGGCGTGGATCAGGAGGCATATATCGAGGGGTTGCCAACACCTTTCAAGCACAAGGTTGTAGTTCACGGTTCGAGTATTACCCACGGAGCATCGGCATCACGCCCGGGAATGACCTATGCAGCAGTGATGTCCCGCAACCTCGGTATCAACTTTGTAAACTTCGGTTTCAGCGGGGAGTGTAAGATGCAACCACAATTCCTCGAGTTCTTAAAGAGCGTGGAGTGCGATGCTTTTGTATTTGATGCCTTCTCGAACTCCTCGCTACAAATTGTCAAGGAGCGTTTGGATAACTTTGTTGCCGAATTGGTAAAGGCTCACCCGGGTAAGCCACTTATCTTCTTGCAGAGTCCGTGCAACACCGAGAGCCGTTTCGATACCGAGCAATGGGGCCGTCGCCAAGCCATCAATTCGGAAGCTGCACGCAGAATGAAGATATTGCAGAAACGGTACAAGGATGTATATTTCCTCGACGTTAAGGATGTACTAGGCAAGGATGGCTCAATCGACAACTCCCACCCTACCGACCTCGGATTCTCGCGCTTTGTTGCAGCCTATCAACCAAAGATTGCCAAGATTTTAAGAAAATACGGAATAAAATAGCTATGAAAAGAGTACTTATTGCTTTAGCCTTAATAGGCTTCGTCTCCTCGGCATCGGCCGAGAAGTGGGTTGATGCCCGCGATTTGGCCATTCACGGCCACACCCAAAAGTGCGAGCAACACCCATACCATCGTATCGACCACGCCGCAACCAACCTCAACAAAAAGCTCGCTACAATGGCTGAGGAGGCTGCAGGACTCTATGTCACCTTCAAGACCAACTCCTCGTTCGTAGCAGCCTCGTGGAGCATCGTACCACACAGAACGCGCGACAATATGCCTATGATTATGCAGCGCGGATTGGACCTCTACATCAAGCAGGATGGCGAGTGGCGCTATGCTCAGTCATCACGAATCACCCCCGACCCTACAGTCACCTCCTACAAGAAACTCCTTGTCAAGCGTCTCCCGAAAGAGGAGAAGGAGTTTATGCTCTACCTCCCGGGTTGGAGCGAGGTTAAGAGTCTGCAGATTGGCATTGAAGAGGGTGCCACCATCGAGGGCACACCTTCGCCATTCCGCCACAAGGTTATTGTATATGGCTCGAGCATCACCCACGGCGCTGCTGCATCGCGCGCAGGTATGACCTACACCGCCATTATGAGCCGCAACCTTGGCATAGACTTCATCAACTTTGGCTTTGCGGGTCAGTGTATGATGCAGCCCGAGTTCCTCGAGATTCTCCAAAAGTGCGAGGCTGATGCCTTCATCTTCGATACCTTCTCGAACCCTTCGGCAAAGGTTATCGAGGCTCGTTTGGCAAACTTTGTCGAGGGTATAACAAAGGCTCATCCCGGCAAGCCACTCATCTTTGTGCAGAGCGCCATTCCACTCGAGACCTGCGTGGACCCCGGCAGACGAGCTAAACGCGAACTCCGTTTCGGCACCGCTGCCCGCATTATGAAGGAGTTGCAGAAGCAGTATAAGGATATCTATTTATTGGATGAGAAGGATGTCATAGGCAAGGATGGCTCGGCGGATAACACCCACCCTAACGATCTTGGCTTCAGCCGCTTTGTGGATACCTACCAGCCAAAGATTGCAAAAATCCTCAAGAAATACGGAATAAAGTAGAAAAATAATCACTATGAAGAGATTGCTCCTTTGCTTTGTCGCTGCTATATTTGTTCTTACAGGCACAGACGCTCACAATCCGAATGAGTTTCGCAAGCTCAAGCAGAAGATAAACTTCATCTGGGCAAGCGACCTCGACCGTAATGGCTGCTACGACCAAAAGATTATAGCCGATATGATGGCTACCGTAGCAGCAAAGATAAAGCCCGAGTGTATAATCTCTACGGGCGACACCCACCACGGCAAAGGAGTCGAGAGTGCAACCGACCCTCGTTGGAAGAGTCATTTCGAGAATATCTACTCGCATAAGGCGTTGCAGATTGATTGGATGCCCGTAATCGGCAACCACGAATATAGGGGAGAGCCACAAGCCCTTATCGACTACTCAAAGGTGAATCCCCGTTGGAAGATGCCCGCAAGATACTATTCCAAGGTGTTTAGCAAGGGCGGTGTCTCGATTCGTTTTGTTATGTTGGACACAACACCTTTGATTGAGAGATATCGCGACAGCAAGAAGTACTCCGACGCCGGATTGCAGGACAACGAGCAACAGCTACAATGGTTAGAGGGTGTATTGAGTAGCGCGAAGGAGGATTGGGTAATCGTTGCCGGCCACCACCCTATTCTCGCCGACACAAAGAAGAGTAAGAGCGAGAGGGAGGATATACAGAAGGCAGTGGAGAGCATTTTGCGCCGACACAGCAATGTCGATATGTATATTTGTGGCCATATCCACACCTTCCAGCATCTGCGCCGCCGTAGCACCGACATCGACTATGTGGTAAATGCCTCTGCAGCAGAGAGTCGCTCGGTAAGAATGACCCGACGCACAAAGTATTGTAGCGAAGAGCCCGGCTTCTCGGTAATTACCGCAGGTAAGAAGTCGCTACAGGTGCATATGATTGACAAGAATGGAAATGTGCTTCACACAGTAAAACGAACCAAGTAAGATTTCCGAATTTAAGAGATTATTTATATCTTTGCACCGCCTTTGGAGCTACTCCGAAGGCGGTGTTAGGTTAAATAAAAGAAGAAAAATGGATTGGTTGGTTAATCTGTTTATGGGCAACGGCATCGCAAGTGCCGTAATTATCCTTGCCCTGACAATAGCTATCGGATTGTTGCTGAACAGGATAAAGTTCGGCTCCGTATCGCTCGGTGTAACATGGGTACTCTTTGTGGGAATTGTGCTATCGCACTTTGGTCTTACCATTGACCCACAAATTTGTCACTTTATCAAGGAGTTTGGACTTATCCTCTTTGTCTATTCAATCGGTATTCAGGTGGGTCCGAGTTTTATCTCCTCGCTACGCGACGGAGGTATCAAGTTGAATATGTTGGCGGTGCTGATTATCGCACTCGGCTGTATTACGGCCTATGTCATCCACATCGTCTCGGGTGAGGAGCTTACAACAATGGTGGGAGTTCTGTCGGGAGCAGTAACAAACACCCCTGGTTTGGGTGCAGCGCAGAGCGTGGTAGAGAGTGCTCAGGCTTCAAAGATGGCTACCGCCTATGCTGTGGCATATCCTCTCGGAGTTGTCGGCATCATTATCTCGATGCTGATTATTCGATGGATTTTCCGCGTTAAGATTGACCGCGAGGCTGCAAAGGCCACCCGTTCGGATGCCCCACGTACCGTACGCATAGATGTTCGCGTAACAAACCACGCAATATTCGGCAGAACAATCGAGGATATCGGCCGTATGACACGCAGTCACTTTGTCGTTGCAAGAATCTTCGACCACGAGAATCAGCAGCGCATAGCCTCGGGACAGACCGAATTGCAGGAGAACGACATCCTCCGCATTGTGGTTAGCAGTCAGGAGGTCGATCTGATACAGACCCTTATCGGTGATGTAGTGAAGATTAACGACTCGGAATGGGGTTCGGCTTCGTCCCACCTCGAGAAGCGTCGTATCGTAGTCACCAAACCGGAACTCAACGGCAAGCATATAGGCGATTTGCATATCCGCGAGAACTACCACGTAACCATCACTCGTGTAGTACGTGCAGGTATCGAGCTTGTTGCGACCTACGAGTTGCGTTTGCAGATGGGCGACGTTGTGGTAGTGGTAGGTCGCGCCAACGACCTCGACCAGGTTTCGACCATTCTCGGCAACTCGGTAAAGCGACTCGACCGTCCAAATCTCTTCCCTATATTTATAGGAATCTTCCTCGGAGTATTGCTCGGCTCAATTCCGATTGCTATCCCGGGTGTGCCACAGGCCGTAAAACTCGGATTGGCAGGCGGACCTCTTATCGTGGCAATCCTTTTGGCCAAATATGGTCCTAAATATAAGATGGTAACCTTTACGACCAACTCGGCAAATATGATGATTCGAGAGATTGGTATCTCGCTATTCCTCGCCGCTGTGGGCCTAAGCGCAGGAGAGGGATTTGTCGAGGCTATTGCCAATGGTGGCTATTGGTGGATACTCTTCGGTTTTATCATCACCGTATTACCACTCCTCATCGTAGGAATCATCGCCCGCAAGGGTATGAAGATGGACTACTTCTCGTTGATGGGATTGATGTCGGGAGCAATGACCGATCCTCCGGCACTTGCCTATGCAAACACGGTAGCTACCAATGACCGCGCAGCTGTGGCCTATGCAACGGTATATCCGCTTACGATGTTCTTGCGTATCTTTACAGCCCAGATTTTGGCACTTATAGCTATGTCGTAGTTGCAAATATATATCACAAGCGAAGGTTATCCGACAAAATTGTTGCGATAACCTTTTTTTATTCTGCAAAAATCACTACCTTTGATTGGATAAAAGGGATATTCCTTAAAACTACTATAATATGTTCAACGAAAATCAGATTCAAGAGATTGAGGCTCACGGCCTGACCGTAGCTCAAGTTGAGGCACAAATCGAGGCTTTCCGTCGCGGATTCCCATCACTCAAAGTGGTAAAGGCTGCATCGCCCGAGGATGGCATTACCACTCTTTCGGAGGAGGAGTGCGACAACGCCGTAAAGTACTACAATGGCATTGCCGAGAAGCTCGAAGTTGTAAAGTTTGTTCCTGCATCGGGAGCAGCAACACGTATGTTCAAAGAGTTGTTCGAGTTTGTCAATGACGACAAGCGAGGCAAGGGTATCGACACCCTGCTTGACAACATCGAGAAGTTTGCATTCTACGATGAGTTAAAGGCTACAGGAGTGGACTTTGCGGATGACAAGGCTGTTGTCTCGGCAATTATCAAGGGAGGCCTTAACTATGGTGCAAAGCCAAAGGGCTTGGTAACCTTCCACAACTACGAGGATGGCGCGCGCAAGGCTATCGAGGAGCACCTGATGGAGGGTGCGCAGTATGGGGCATCGAAGGGTGTATCGCGTCTGCACTTTACGGTATCTCCCGAGCATAAGGAGGCCTTCAAGGCCCTGCTCGACGAACGCGTAGCAAAATATGAGGAGAAGTTTGGTATTCGCTACGACATCTCCTTCTCGGAGCAGAAGCCTTCGACAGATACTATTGCCGTAAACCCCGACAACACCCCATTCCTCACCGATGAGGGTAAGTTGTTATTCCGCCCTGCAGGACACGGAGCGTTGCTCTCGAATTTGAACGATATCGAAGCAGACATAATCTTTGTTAAAAATATCGACAACGTAACTACCGATGCCTTGCGTAACGACACTATCCGCTACAAGAAGGCTTTAGCAGGTGTTTTGGTAGCCACACAGCTACAGACTATGGCCCATTTGAAGGCTCTGCGCGAGGGTACAGCAAACCTCGCCGAAGTAGCCGAGTTCGTAGAGAAGAGACTCTCGACAAAACTTCCTGCCGAATACGACGCTGCTCTACTCGAGTCGCTTCTCGACCGCCCTATCCGTGTCTGCGGAATGGTACGCAACGAAGGCGAGCCGGGCGGAGGTCCGTTCTGGGTCAAGAACGAGGATGGCACACAGTCGTTGCAGATTGCAGAGTCGAGCCAGATTTCGTCCGAGGATATGCCACTAATGAAAGAGGCAACACACTTCAACCCTGTCGATTTGGTCTGCGGAGTGCGCCGTACCGACGGCTCGAAGTTCGACCTGATGGGCTACACCGACCCTAAGACGGGCTTTATCTCGTCGAAATCGAGTGGCGGTCGCGAACTTCGCGCTCAGGAGTTGCCAGGCTTGTGGAATGGCGCAATGGCAAAGTGGAATACCATTTTTGTAGATGTGCCTATCTCAACATTCTCACCGGTAAAGGTTGTACAAGACCTTCTCCGCCCACAGCATCAATAGTCAAAACAACTAAAATTGAATATATGAAGAGTATTAGATTTGCGCTTTGCAGCCTGTTGATGGTATGCTTTGCAGGTATACTTACGGCACAAGAGTTAATTCCAACACCCGTAGAGGTGTCGTACAAGGGCAAGAAAAAGGTAAAAGTCGAGAAGGTAGATGCCAAGGTGGATCCATCGCTCAACCTTCCAAAGGAGGGCTACACCCTCGAAATCAAGGGTACAACAGCGGTACTACGTGCCAAGACAGCACAAGGTTTGGTATGGGCAAATGTAACCCTCTCTCAACTCAAGGACAAGGATGGTTTGGTGCGTATCGCCAAAATCAAGGACTACCCAGCCTTCCCAATTCGTGGCTTTATGCACGATACAGGTCGTAACTTCCGCCCTGTGGAGACACTTAAGAAGGAGTTGGACCTCTTCTCGGCGTATAAACTCAACGTCTTCCATTGGCACCTCACCGATACCCCTGCTTGGCGCATTGAGAGCCGTTGTTATCCACAGCTCAACGACCCTAAATACTGCCCTGCAGCTCGTAACCCGGGTAAGTTCTACACCTATGACGAGATTCGTGATGTGATTAAGTATGCCAAAGAGCGCGGTATTACCATTATTCCTGAGCTCGATATCCCGGGACACAGTCAATACTTCTGGACAATCTTCGGAGTACAGATGGAGAGCGAGAAGGGTATGAAGATTCTCGACAAACTTTTTGCCGAGTTCCTTGCCGAGATTCCTGCCGAGGACTGCCCTTATATCCATATCGGCTCTGACGAGGTACGTCGCAAAATGAAGGATGCACAGGGTTTTGTACGTCACTACGAGCAGATATTGGCAAAGGCCAACCGTACCCCAATCGTTTGGGACCCCGGAATTAAGCCATCGCCAACTACCGTATGCCAGATTTGGAATGAGGCCATCAAGAATAGTATTGCTGAGAATAAGGACTACAAGAACCCTTACCTCGACTCCTATATGGGCTACCTCAACCACTCGAACCTTATCAACAATATACACCGCAACTTCTTGCACCAGATGTGTACTGCCGAGAAGGGCACCGAGCGTGCTTTGGGAGGTATCCTCTGCTTGTGGAATGATGTTCGCCTCGCTTCGCCTGAGCAACTCTTCCCTATCAACGGAATGCCTATCGTAATGTTGCCATTTGCCGAGCGTTCGTGGGTAGGTGGCAAGGGATACGGACTCGACTATGATATGCTTGTTCCGGGTCCGGAGAATCAGGGCTACCACGACCTCGTAGCTTTCGAGAAGAAGATGATATACCACCGCGACAACAATCTTCGCGATTGGGATATTCGTTGGGTTGCCAATGCACATATTCCTTGGCAGGTGACTATCCCACAGGCCAAAGGGGCAAAGATGGAGGATATGCAGTGGACAAAGGCCTATGGCGGTTCGGTAAATCTCTATGCAATCGGTAAGCAGCACGGTGTTAAGCAGGCAAATGAGATGATTGCTTGGCTCAAGACCGAGATATACTCTGAGACAGACCGCGAAATACGCGCTTGGGTAAGTCTCGAAACTCCTTCGCGTTCGACTCGTCGCTCGGCCGGAGTTGGCGAGCAGGGCAAGTGGGAGACAGGCGGTAAGGTTTTGATGAATGGCGAGGAGGTTCTCCCTCCAACCCCTTGGAAGGAGCCCGGGATGTACTCCTACCACTTCAGCACCTACAAGTATGCCGATATTCAGAACTTGCCATGGACAAACGAGCAGTTGTTCTGGATGCGAGAGCCTGCAAAGATAAAGTTAAAGAAGGGCTGGAATACCCTCCTTATCGAGGCTCCATTGCACTATAAGACTCCATTCTGGTATGTATCGTTTACCCCTGTAGAGGTTGGCGCTAATGGCCGTCTCACCGAGGTACAAGGCTTGCAGTACAGATAGGATATACCTTATATTATATATAGGCTACCGCCTATTCATACAAAAAGGCCTCTTCGGAGGTCTTTTTGTGTACACATATATCTATACACTCAACAGACTGTTGGATGCACGCATCCACCCGAAAAGGGAGAAAGAAATCAAAATGCGATGGCTCGAACGACCGCTGCAGTAGGACAGGTAATAGCTTATCGGGATTGCCAACGGCAATAGTATGTTGAGTGGATGGATATTGGGGGCTTGTAC